>JAFOCV010000139.1 GCA_017381015.1 Bacteroidaceae bacterium | reverse complement strand
GCTTAAACCAGCTATAATATTATTGTCGCTCTCCGTATGGGGTTCATTACTTGGTGTAATCGGTTTTGTAATAGCACTACCACTTACCACCTTGGGATGGACCTATTATAGACGTTTTATCTTGAAAGAAGATATCCCCGAATAAAGGCATTCATTTAAAAGAAAAATATATATAAACCTAAATAATAATATCAACTATGGCACAAGTACCAGAGTTCAAGTACGCTCCTATGTTCCAGTTGGGCAAGGACGACACTGAGTATTATTTGCTGACTAGCGAGGGCGTTTCTGTCAGCGAGTTTGAGGGTCACAAGATTTTGAAGGTTACTCCCGAGGCCTTGACCCGTATGTCCAATCAGGCTTTCCGCGATGTTAGCTTTATGTTGCGTCGCTCACATAACGAGCAGGTAGCAAAGATTCTACGCGACCCAGAGGCTAGCGAGAACGACAAGTATGTAGCTCTCACCTTCCTTCGCAATGCCGAGGTTGCTTGCAAGGGTCTTCTTCCTCTATGCCAAGACACCGGTACTGCTATCATTCATGGCGAAAAGGGTCAACAGGTATGGACAGGCTTCTGCGACGAGGAGGCTCTCTCTCTAGGTGTATACAAGACATACACAGAGTGCAACCTACGTTATAGCCAGAATGCTCCCCTTGATATGTACAACGAGGTTAACACCAAGTGCAACCTACCTGCTCAGATTGACATCGAGGCTACTGAGGGCATGGAATATCATTTCTTGTGCGTGACAAAGGGTGGTGGCTCTGCCAATAAGACTTATCTATATCAAGAAACCAAAGCTCGTATCCAGAACCCTGGTACTTTGATTCCTTTCTTGGTAGAGAAGATGAAGAGCCTAGGTACCGCTGCTTGTCCTCCATATCATATTGCAATCGTAATTGGTGGTACCAGCGCAGAGCGCAACCTACTTACCGTTAAGTTGGCATCTACTCACTATTACGACACTCTTCCCACTACTGGTGATGAAACTGGTCGTGCATTCCGTGACGTAGAACTAGAGCAGCAACTTCTTCAGGAGTGCTACAAGATTGGTCTTGGTGCACAGTTCGGTGGTAAGTACATGGCTCATGACGTTCGCGTCATTCGTCTACCTCGTCATGGTGCTAGTTGCCCCATAGGCCTGGGTGTAAGTTGTTCTGCCGACCGTAATATCAAGTGTAAGATTAACGAGCAAGGTATTTGGATTGAGAAGATGGACGACAAACCATACGAACTCATCCCCGAAGAATTGCGCAATGCTGGCGAAGGTGATGTAGTTAAGGTTGACCTCAATCAACCAATGGCAGATGTTTGCAAGCAACTTTCCAACTACCCCATCGGCACACGCCTAAGCCTGAATGGTACAATCATCGTTGGTCGCGACATTGCACATGCTAAGCTCAAGGCTCGTCTTGACGCTGGTGAGGGTATGCCTCAGTACATGAAGGACCACCCCGTATACTATGCAGGTCCTGCTAAGACTCCCGCAGGAATGGCATGCGGTTCAATGGGGCCCACCACCGCAGGTCGTATGGATCCCTATGTATACGAGTTCCAGGACAACGGAGGTTCTATGATTATGCTTGCCAAGGGTAATCGTAGCGAAGACGTAACCCGCGCATGTAAGGACCATGGTGGTTTCTATCTCGGTTCTATTGGTGGTCCTGCTGCTATCTTGGCACAGAACAACATCAAGTCTATCGAATGCGTAGAATATCCCGAACTAGGTATGGAAGCAATCTGGAAGATTGAAGTAGAAGACTTCCCAGCCTTCATCCTGGTTGATGACAAGGGCAACGACTTCTTCAAGCAACTTAAGCCCTGCACCGGTTGCACAATCCTTTAATCATCCAGAGTTCTAACTCTATCTAATAAATCCCTCGTAGTTCTTCGCTACGGGGGATTATCATATATACACCCATGAATCGGAGATAATCGCAGGTATGAGCATTGTCCGATAAGGCAGCATCCTCTTTTTGAGGTGTGGTAAATAAAAAGCAAGAGGGCAACGCAACTAGTGGTCACCCTCTTACAAATTATTGCTAGATAAGAATTATTTCGCTGAAGTAACTTCCTTGATTTTAGCCAAAGCATCAGTTCCGAATAAAACCCATGCTGCAGCACCACAAGCAGCCAAGAATGTAAAGACAACTAACATCTTTGCCTTACTGGGACCAGCCTTAAGGTTGGGGATAACCGCAGGTTCTAGAATTACAAATACGGGCTTAGCTTCCTGTTCCTTGATACGAGCAGCTTCCAACTGAGAGGCAACCTGAGAGTAAACCTGATAAGCGAGGTTCATTTCCTGCTGAAGGCGCTCACGCTCGGCTTGTGCACTCTGTAGGATTACGCTCTTATTACTATCCATGTACTTAGCATAAGCCTGCTGTGCCTTGTAATAATCTGCCTTGCGCTGTTCGTATATAACTCCAAGGTTCTTTACGTCCTGGCTTGCCTTAGAGGTACGATAGTTGGACATATACTCCTTAAGATTGCTCAATATTGCCTCTGTAACAGTATATACCACAAGTGGGTCTTGCATCTCAAGCTCTAGCTGAGTCTTACCAGTTTTCTTATCAACGTTAATCATGATGGCTTTAGAGAAGTACTCTACCACCGCACGTTCCTTCTTACTAAGGTTAGTAATGTCACGAGCTGCCTGGCCTCCATCTTCTTCCTCCTCGGAAGAGAACAATGACATACACCATCCAAGAGCCTTGAAAGGAGCCTTAATTACAGAAGACCACCAGGGAGACTTTTGATACTCAAGCATATAATCAAGCAAAGTAGTGGAGATTACTTCACCTCCGCGTTCAAACTCTACAGGAACATCAAAAAGACCTACGATGAAGGGAGTAGAGTGTACAACATCGGGAAACATCTCAACACTAATTGCATCTACACTATTATTGAGACTAACACCCATAAGTGAGGCAATACTACTGACACCTCCACTTGCCTTTTGTTCTGTCTCAGGCGCAAGCGTTGCACCCGCTTTATATGTCTTGGGAAGACTAAAACCCACCACAAGACCTATTACTGCACCCACGCAGCACCACTTGATAATCATTGAGCGACGTGCCCATAATTTAACGACATACTCCATGATGTCGATTTCTTCCTCCTGCTCGTACTGTGGAGGTATATTATTCTGTTCTGCCATAGGTAAATTTCTTACTTAATAATATTATACAATGTACCAAACATAGTTGCCAATGAAGCTGATGTAGTAGCAATACTTAGAACCTTCTGCAAACCAGAACCGTCGTTCTTACGCTTTTCAGGAATAATGATTTCGCAACCGGGTTCTACCACAGCCTTGCTGTTCTTCTTAGCCTTAGCTATAGTACCGTTCATATAAATAATGTATGCACGACTCTTCTTTGCTTTGAAGCCATAGCCACCAGCTTGATTAATATAATCGTCTACAGTCATCTTAGAGTCATATGACACAGTATTTGGATGAAGTACACAACCAGAAATCTTAATTGTATTGCTATACTCTGGGACAATAAGTCTGTCACCCTCGCGAAGCACTACGTCAGCATCACTGCCAGGATTGGCAAGTGCCTTTTCCAGATTGATACCAACAAAGTATTCCTCTGCAACCTTTAATTTCTCCTCACTGATAGAGTCGCCCAACTGAGACATACTGCTATATACTGATTGTAGACACATGCGGTCTTCCTCTGTCATCTGACGGCTGAGGCGAGCACCCTTGATATAAGCCCAAGAAGAGGTTCCACCTGCAAGTTTAACAACATCAGAAAGGCGTGTATTCTTGTTTTTCAACACATAAGCACCTGGGAAAGTCACCTCTCCCTCTAGTTTTACATGAGCCTGCGCACTGTATCCTGGACTTCTGCGAACGTATACCTGGTCATAGGGCTGAAGAACAAAGTCACTCTTTTCCTTTAGGGCAAACAAATCGGTAATTTCAAAGCTAAATACCTGACTCAATGAATCAACCTCTTCGGTACTTGTTGGATTCTTAATACGACGGCTCACATCCACTCTGGCTATTGATGCTGATTCCAGAAGACCGCCAGCCTGGATGATAATATCCTCGATAGTAGTATTTTCTGCAAAGTCATACATACCTGGCTCTGACACCTCGCCCACCACGGTGATATATCCCAAGTCTCTCAGGTCGTTAATGTTAGAAATGGTCAAGACGTCATTCTTCTTCAAGATAATGTCGGGTACTGTGCCATTCAAGATACCCTTGAGGTCAACCTGAATCAACTCTAGAGAATAATCCTCACGCTCGCGGTGAAGAAGTGCTCTGTTGGTAAACGCATCGCCACGCAAACCATCTGCCATTTTGATAAGAGCAGAAACGGTGTTTGTCTCCTCGTTTAATTCATAGAAGCCTGGACGATATACTGCGCCCTTGATTTCAAGACGATTCTCATAGCGGTCTACAATGGTGCCAACGTCAATACTATCACCATCAATCAAAGCAAATGTAGAAAACTTATCGTTCTTGACGGTATATACCTGATATTCACGTCCATTGCGGCGCTCTACATTGATATATGCGGTGTATGCATCACCCTTGAAACCACCGGCGTAAGAAATAAGGTTTGTGATATTCTCACCAGCCTTCAACTCATACATCATAGGTCTCTTCACGTTGCCAGTTACTGTTACCACAGATTCGTATGTAGGAACAAGAACTACGTCTCCATCCTGCAAGATTGTATTATTGGCGGGCTTACCCTTTACAATCAAGTCATAAACATCGACATCTGCTATTTTTCTGCCGTTGCGCACTAGAGATACATTACGCACGCTACCCAAATCACTGAAACCGCCTGCCTTGTAAAGCGCATGATATACGCTAGACAAAGAAGAAAGCGAATAAGTACCAGGAGCAACTACCTCGCCCATTACGTTTACGGTGATAGAACGGATAGAACCCAATGTCAACTTAATGTCTGACTGTGCATTCTCGCCCTCTACTGAGTAGATTCTACCCAATTGACGACGCATGTAATCATCAGCCTCCTTCACTGTCATACCTGTGAGATAAACCAAACCGATTGATTCCACATTGATATATCCGTCGGGAGTAATCTTTTGACGAATAGTAGCCTCGTTAGTACCCCAAATATCAATGATCACCTCATCGCCAGGACCTAGCTTGTAGTTCTCTGGTGTGGCAATATTCATACTGGGTGCGAAAGACAATGACTTAATAGAAAATACGTTACGACCGAAAACCATGGTAGAGTCCATCTTGGGCTTTTCTACGATGGTAGAGTCCAACTCGTCCTCCTCCATAAATTGTCTACCACCTTCTGCTTCTGCGCCAATGGCCTTTACCTTACCTGTCTTCTCTGCTTCCTGCATCTTCTTCTGAATTCTCTCCGCCTGCTCTCTGGTAACACCCTTTAGGGTTAGCTCGCGGATAAGAGTGTTCTGAGATTTGCCATTAGAAACACCAGCCTTTACATAGCTGATAACTTCGTCATCTGACATCTGAGCCTTTGCGGGAAGTGCAAAAGCCACCATTGCCACTAAAGCAATTAGCATGAATACATGTTTCTTCATTGTTGAATACATTTATTATGTTTTTATTTTTCTCGTCAAAATGGATAACGCCACACGCAATATCTTGCCTGGGCATCAACACAATACGCGCACAAAGATACAATTATGTTTTTACATTACCAAATAAAAGGCACATCCACTCCCCTTAATTCCATCAAATGTAACTAATTGACTAGAAACGTGCATCTAAAATTCGTATCTGTGTTTCCAAAAGGGAGCACAATACTCATTCCCAGGGAACAACTTTCCCGTATCAGAATCTCATTTTCCTTCCTTCGCAAAACGCTTTCCCTGCCGCAGGATAGTAGCCCAAAAAGTATTCATCTGCAATATAGAATAACTCATGCCTACAAGTAGTGAGAACACATGCATCAAACAATGTCTTGGAGGCAACAATATGTGCACATATTTACTCCATTTGAGAATTTTATGTACATTTTTAAGATATAATCATAAAAAAAAAAGCAAAAGATAAGGTTTTTCATTGTTTTTTCATACCTTTGTGCTGGGTTAAACAATTAGGAAAACGAAGATGCAGGTTGTGATAACTAGCTCCTCGTGAGGTTTTTAAATTTTATTTGATTTTACGCGAGAGAGGGTTAGCCGCGAGGTTAACTCTCTTTCTTTTCAATGTGTGCGTGCTTTGGAATCCCACGTTTTTAAGCTATTAGCGAGGAGAGATTAGCGATTAGCGAATGTCAGAATGTAACGCTACAACGGAACTCTAGCAGACTGTGGAAATGCGTTTGTAACGCTACAACGGACCCAAACAGACTGCGGAAATGCGTTTGTAACGCTACAGCGGGACTTCCGCAGACTGTGGAAATGAGTTTGTAACGCTACAACGGACCCAAACAGACTGCGGAAATGCGTTTGTAATACTGCAACGGGACTTCCGCAGACTGCGGAAATGCGTTTGTAACGCTACAACGGGCCCAAACAGACTGCGGAAATGCGTTTGTAACGTTACAACGCAATGCAAATGTCATCTCCTATTGTGATTCACTATATCGAAATCTATAATAGAAATAGTTGATGTTGTTTGACAAAATGTCCATTTTGAGAGGGTAAAACAAAGAAATATTAAAGTTTTTTGTCTTTTCGCTTGCAGGAATGATTTTTTGTCGTATTTTTGTGCCAAAAGACCATAAAAGACACAATAGAAGGGTAAAAGGATTATAATTAGAGGGATTGGCCGCCACTCAAGATTACAGGCCAATATATAGCAAATGCCCTGACTGAAAGCAGGGACTATGCAAGGTGGATAGTACACTCTCATGCCGCTAGGGCGTAGTGTATTCATTCGGATGGAACGCAATGTATGTGTACCCGGCTATCACCATACCCTCACCCCAAACCATTAATAAAAGGAAAATAGTTTACAGTTTACAGCTAACAACTTATATTAAAGATATGTATTACACAACAAAACGAGGTACTCAGTACAGAATCAGAGAGCCCTGCCGCTCTCACCTCCAAGTTTGGAGAATTTGGCACAAAAGGGTGGGTAGTGACCCACATTCAGGTTATAGCTTATAGTTTATAATTTAATCAATAAATAAGTTTTAATGGAAAATATAAATTATCAATTAAGAAGTTTTACTTCTGCCAAGAGATTCAGCGCGGCTGAATACTCTTTTCTAGTGAGTGGTGTGGAAAGTCATATTAATGCCTTTGGCGTGGAAGAACTGGACTTTCCAAGTGGTGTATTTGACAATTTCCAGGCCTTGGGCACAAAGCTGAAAGATTTGGTGCGTCAGAGTAAAATATCTAAGGAGACTGCCAAGATACAGAAGATAGAAGAGGAGATTGATGACCTGCTCGTAGCTATCATCGGTGTGATACGCAGTACTATGAAGAGCCCTGTTGCCAACAAAAAGGAAGCTAGTACAGAGCTGTACAATGCAATCGGAACCTATGGCGATGCTTACCGAAAGGCCATGCGTTACAAGATGGGTCTGGTGGACAGTCTGCTGTATGATTTGGCAAAACCCGAACTGAGTGAACTAGTAAGTGCACTGGGGCTTGACAACGAGGTAGAGAGCCTGACACTGAAACATGCCCAGTGCAAGGTTCTGATGGACAGTAGGAGTAATGCGAAGGTCAAAATTTCAAAAGACAAAACCCTAAACATTCGCAAGAAAATAGACGAACTACTGGAAATCATGGTGACATGCATCAGAAGTCTGTACTACAAGACTCCTACGGAGAATCTGACAGAACTCATACTGTCTCTTAACCAGCTATTGGCTGAATCTGAAACCAACTACAATCAGCGTATGGCACATACAAAGAAGAAAGAGGAGGAAGAGAAGGAAACAGAGCCATCTCAACCTTCATCTGGTGGAGAAAACTTGGATACCCCCGAAGAGGACGGTAACACAGACAACTCTGGGAATACAGAGAACTCTGACACCTCTGCTCCTTCTGGTGAATGAGCCATTGCCGAGAGCTGCTATATGACTAACTCCAGTCATTAGCATGACATAGTACTGAAACCTGAGATGAAGAAAACCACTTCATTGTCTAACACATAAAAAATACTATTATGTGTACAAACAATGATTTCACCACCAGCCTCTGATGGCACCAGCCGTCAGGGGCTATTTATATTTAGAGATTAAAGGGAATATATTTATAAATAACTACACTAAACGAATTGATATGGTATCATATCAATTATCACTGTATGTCTCGTACAAACCTGATATGTTTGGCAACGGGAGCACCAATGGTAATACGATTATTAAAGATATACCAACTATAGAAATATTCACTACCCTGATAGTCGTAGTTATTACCATAGTATCCGAATGAATAGTAGTTGCTCACCGAGAAAGAATTGCCTCCCCACCAGTTGCCGTCTTGACCGCAATAAAGGTACATGATTACTCCTTCGCGCACGTTGGGCACTCGATAGCCCTCGGGAGAGGGCGAGCCACCGGCTTCCAACATCGACTTAAGACCCGGATATGGAGTATTCTCGTTACTATATTGCTGGAGTGCTCCTGTTTCAAATCTTTCATACACACGTGCCATAGAAGTGTACTCATTACCTGGAACAAGCTCGTGTGAGGTGTAGTATGCTCTCAAGGATTCCTTGTTTACATTGCGCAAATCAAAACGATATACCGATGAGGTATTGATTGTGCCCGTTGGGCGTTCCACCAAAACTAATGGGTCTTTGGGAAAGTTTGCTCCCGCGGTACGAATATTTGCTGATGTAGCATCTGGTAATCCTAAATTGCGAATACACCTGACGGGGGAATAAGCAGGTTTGCCATAGTGTTGCTGATACTCACCAGTAGATGCACCCTCTTCTGCCCATACGATAGTGGGAATATTTCCTGCTGTCTGATTCCATGCAGTACTACTTACCACGTGCATACGCCAGGGGTCAACTTGATTAAAAACGCCTCCGTTCACCTTTACATTTGGCTGACGACTGGCCTCAATGGGATACAACTGCGCCTCAGAACTCAGTCCTTGGTCACCAATGAAGAGTCCGCAAAGTTGGTCGAGCGAAGCGATGTACCAACGTAGTTCTTCTGGGTCAACAATACCATCGCCATCTAGGTCACGATTGCGCAAAAACACAGAGCGAAGTCCAGAAAGATATTCTGATTTCATATTCAGCTCCGGACCAGAATAATCTATGAATGTGTCCCAGCGCAAGGAGGTATTCAATGTTTTTGCATTACCCGTACCACTAACCAGATTAATCAAGCAAGCCGTGTTGTACAGACCATCCGAACGCGATGTATTGTCGGACGTATATGAAGGTTTGTGGGCACTTGCATTGAAGTTGTTGTAACGCTCATTGGGATGATAAAACCACGCTTGATTGTTGGTTTCATCCACTGTCTCGCATCCCCAGGCCTCGGTGAGACTGGTGTGACTTTGACTAATGTTATAGGGCGTTTGAATAGAGCGTTGGCGGATGGTAAGGATACTTCCCGTCACCGAGCTGTCATCGTCTGCGCTACGATTATTTTTACAAAGGATGTGCATCAGTCGGTTGGGCTGATTCACAAACTTCTTCCAAAGTATATCAGGGTCGTTGGGATTCATAGGGTTCGTTTCATAATAAAACTCATCCACAAAGACGGTGAATTTTATTTCATCATTCGCATCAAAGAGGCTTTCCTGTCCTTGTCTCCATAACAACACCTCATTTTTGACAAGGTTGAGCATGTCAATAACCGTAAGCAATTTACTCTTGTCTGCAGGATAGCGCATGTTGCTGTTGACATAAAGATTGCTACCGCTAACCCTTTCGTTTACCATGAACTCCACCCACTTATAGTCAAGGTCATTATAGATTTCCTTTCCTGTCTCGTCCTTGGCAGGAATACCCTCACGTCCGAAAGGTGTACGCACATACCATGTCATGTGCTCTACGTCCACCTCGCTGGCCTTAATGGTATAGACACGTTGTCCATAGTGCGCATCAAAGGTGTAAATATCCTCCTCGGCTTCATAAAGGTGGCCCATGGCGCCGGGTTGATTTTCCGTAATGCCATCTATGTTGTCGTTTGAGGTTTCTACCTCCAGTTCGATATTGTCTACGCCCTTGACATTAATAGTATACTTGTAGTGTGTATTTCTGAGTACATCATAGTTGTCTTTGTTGGCGGCAAAATCACCCAGGTGTACATAGTAGGTCACGTCGGCAACAAGGTGTTGCTCAGATGTCAATCCTGGGTCGACGAGCATTTTGAGCTCTCCCTTGATAATAATATATGTAGCCAATTCAGGGGCATACTCCCATAATCCGTTCTCTGTGT
The DNA here is from genome assembly GCA_017381015.1 of Bacteroidaceae bacterium. GTDB lineage: Bacteria > Bacteroidota > Bacteroidia > Bacteroidales > Bacteroidaceae > Physcousia. The sequence goes on along the minus strand of JAFOCV010000139.1, from coordinate 64,652 downwards.
TGTAAGTACCATCCGCATTCTTTATTCTACGGTCTCGATTGTGATAATTGCCATTTACGCTCTTCTTCTTGTAGGCGGACTTGATATTCTCCAGAGTGTAGAAAGAAAATCCATGCAGCACGCCACCCGTTGCTGAGCCACCTATCTCTTCATTCTCTGTGGTTTCAAAATTCTTAGGACTGATGTCATAATAGGCATCTTCGGGTAATTCAAGAGCTGTAGTACCAGGAACGAGGTATGAACTCTTTGGAAGATTTACCACCTGCCATGATTCAGGAATAAATTCCTCTACCTTTTGGCTGTTGGATACTTCATTAGGGTTCACTCGCACGTTCACCTCTACCTTGGCATCAAGGCGGCGCAATTTAATGCTCCCTTGAGACAGGCGAATGGCTCCGTCAGCTGAGATGGAAACACCCTCCTGGCTGCCTGTCATCATGAAATAGCCCGCATTTCGGTCGGGAATTTCCTGATTTAGCGACACTATCAAGAATTGGAGGTCCGTCTTTGTGCGCACCAGGCCCAGACGTTCTTCAGAAATATTCAGGAAGTCAAGGTCTATATTGGCAATCAATACTATTTCTGCATCTGCCGATACGCTGGGCACAGTGAGGTGTAGCGTGCCGGTAGTCTGATTCGGGGTATTGTTGGGACCGACATTATTTACGGTCCAATATTCGTCTTGGCTGGTTTTATTTAGGTCATCTGGAGCGAAATAACGACCGTAGATTTTGTTTCCGTTTGCGAATACGAACACATACATATTACGAACCATACTCTCGTAGTGATAATCATAAGTAGAGCGGGTTCTTACGGAAATGGTGTCATTGCCCGTTGTACCAAATTGAAGTGTAGCCTTGACCCTGCCTCCTACAATAGATTGTCTGACCAATTCGTCTTCAGCACAGCTCACAACGAACAACGAGCACACAAGCATAAGCACATGCAACACTCGCCTCATAGTTTGGAAAATATATCTTCTCATCATTATTTAGTCAAAGGTTACGTCACCATTTACTCTATCCCAATCCAGCACTTCATAGTCTATCTCGCCTGTCTTCTGGTTGTAAGAAACATTCACTAATATTTCAATAAAATCATTTCGGTGAATGGAGGCCAATGGTGAGGTTTCACCAGTTATTTTATCAATTATACTTATAGGAATTGATATTTCCTTTGATACGCTTATAGCACTGTTGGTTTTTGTAATTTCATAAAGATAGAAATCACGACGTGAACCGGTATTACCACACACTGTTTTTCCGTTTTGTGACAATGACAGGAAATAATAACTCCACCAATCGCCAGTAGACGCTGTGGATTGGAAATATATTCGATTACCAGTATTCGAGTTTGAAACGGTAAAATAATCGTTATTACCTTTATTCGTAGTCAATGGAACAGAACTATTGCTCACCTTAGAACTCTGCATATAATAGCCAGTACTACCCATTGATTCTATGATGTAATTATTACCAGTTGTCCTGGTAAACTTCCATACATAATTATGGTTAAGCTCATTATTGGTGAGATAACTGCTGCCTGCGCCAAGGCTATTTCCATTGGCATACAAGAATGCACCTGCTGTATTGTACATTACATACATTCCTCCGTCCTTAATACCATTAATGTTGGTAATCGGACTGGCGGTATTTACAGTAAAAGTTTCATCTACATTTTTGCTTTGATATTTCAGTCCCAAAGAGTAATTGTATGTACCACCGTCGCTTTCTAAAAGGTAGGTATCGAAAATGGTAGCTTCGCTCACACTGCCGTTGTCTGTGATTTTAGGGATTTGCAGATTGGGCACAAAGGGCGTCACGGCTTCCGCAGAGGTGGCAACAGGAGCAACTTCTGCTGCTCCACCTTCGGTAAACAGACTTACTGATTTACGAGTGAAACGAGTGGGGAATGTCAATGACGTTACCATCAAATCATTTTCTATACTTTGATTACGCACATTGATGCGGAGTCGGGCATAGGTACGCTTCAGCTCACCGCTGACGGTGTTCTCACCAGGATTTAATCGCACTTGCTGCTTCAGCGAGAGTGGATAAACCGACGTTACATTGCAGATATTATCGCTAGACGCATTCAAAGGGAGAGCAGACAAGATAGTAGATGCATCAATATCGGTCATCGCTCCTTGCAAATCTCCACTATTCCCATAGTTGGCTACGGCATAGAGTTCGTAGGTCTTGCTATAGTCCAAATTATTAAAACTTATGGTAGCCTCCTTATTGTCATTACTAAAGCGAGTATCGGTAGATTCTAGCACGGTAGAAGCGACAACTCTGCTACCTTCAACTAGGAATACACCCAAACGATACATCTTTTGTCCATCTAGATATAGCTCCATGTCGCTCACCTCACCATCGTCGTTCAAATCCTGAACTCCACGCGAGACACCTACACCTGATGTTTTCACTTTAAGACACAAAGAGGCTGTATCATGCAATTGGGGATAATCTTCTTGCTGGCAAGATACTATTCCCAATACACAACAAAGTAAGAGCAATTTATATAAAAAAACTCCTTTCATAAACTGATTGGATATTACTCTATAATATTATATCATAACTAGACTCCAGATGATTCCATGGAGCGATACTCAACCTTAATTCTACTTCGGAACCACGAATCTCCAGCACATAGGTATATTGCATAGAGCATTCGTAGGTAATGGCTGGTATTGCTACAGAAAAGACCTGCGAGCCAGCATTCTTCAATGTATAGCAGAAATGCAATGTTTCTGCTTTTACTTGCTGAGGTACGACCAATAACCAACCATCATTGTTTGTATATATATCACCTTCTAAACCACCATTTGGCGTGTAGAGTGTACTTTCGTTTGCAAAGCTTACTCCCTCATGCTTCCACATATACATTGGAGCTGTTGAAGACTCGTAAGGATACCATGTTATCTTTGGCGTCTCATTACCAGACTGCACCAAGTATCCAGAGGGGGAGAATAAATCTGTTGAAGCATCTTGATTTTGCAACCAGCAAGAGGTAACGCCCTCTTCATTAGATGGAGTGAAGCCATCAACGGCCTTGACCTTGAATTTCAAAGCTGCAAAGATGTGCCTCAAATCCAATGGTACTGGTTTTGATAAATCAGCAGTCCTTGTATTTATATGAGTAGCGGCTACGAGTATATCTTCTTGTAGCGCAGAAGTATTGATGGGACCACCCTGAAATACGGTGGCATCCATTTGAGTCATCAAGCTTGTCATCACATCCTGTGGATAACATGCACGAAAATCGTATATGGCATTTAAGCGCCAAAATACTGCATCTCCAGGATAATTCCAGTTATTATGCGGATTGGAATCTTCTGCTTTTGGTGCAAAGGTCAAGGGAGTCGCAATAAAATCCTGATAAGTGGAAGGCAGACCTGCAATAGTAACAACAGATTGTCCCCATACACCTATGCTTCTACCACCAGAAGGTGTACATGACTCTTCCAACAAACTATTATTCACTAAAGCACGTGTATTAATACCCTGCACCATAGGTGTACTCCAACTAATGGGGTACATTAATTCAGGACCTTGCTCAGGATGTGGGGAGTCCACATCCTGAGCACAGCTCCCAAATCCAAATAACGCTATCAATAGTATATATGAATGACTATAGCGTTTCATTAATATTCCTTAATAACAATTAATCAATTACGAAGGTACCAGCGTTCTCCACAGTTGACCAATCTGAAACTGAGGGATGGAAATAAATCTTTTTCAATGCACCGAAAGAAATATTGTAGAAGTAACGGGTGTTCATATCCCAAGATTTAATGTGTTCTACACTACCACCAGTATTAGTAAACAAGAAACTTGTGAAAGGAACTTCCAGATTTTCTACAACCTGAGCGGTTGCATCCGACTCTTTTTGCTTGATGCTATAACTAATGATTAGCTTCATATCCGAAGTCACATTCTGAGGAATGGGCATGAATGAAGCTACACCAGTAATTTCAGACGCATTGTCAGCTACTTCAAAGTTTCCGCTGAAGAGAACATATTCATCGGGCAGATCGACACCAGCCTTATCGCTTTGCCAGTCAGGAGCACCCTCCATATTTCCCATTGCAACATTATTATGGAATGTTGCCTGATTAATAAAAGTAGTGCCTTTACCCTTGATTGCCAACTTGTGTACCAAGACCTGATAAGGGCCACCTTCAATAGCAGAAGGCTTTACGAATTTAAAATGAAGTGAAGACAGTGCATGACGGAATACAATAGGTACCTCAGCAGTGGTAACATTAAGGGAACGATTGCTAAACATCAAATCATAAGGATTAGTTGCAGGCATTGTCCACTTAACAATATTCAAACCAGTAGGACCATAAGTAATGGATACTGCATTCTGTTGTGCTCTGTAAGGAGAATAAGCTGCGAAAGCCAGATAGCGATTGGGCTCTGTGGGCAAATAATAGTCCTTAGAGGGAGCCCAGTGGCCATTGCCAATGCTTGAAACTCTTTCACCAGCATTAGGGAAGAAATTGCTACCGTCAGCATTCTTAATAACATTATTACCAGCCCATCCAGCAAATTCACCCTCATACTCAACGGCATAAGCCACAAAATGTTCTGATTCGGGATATGCACTACCATTAGCAATCTCACCCACGTGGTTTCTTGTCTGATTGTGCATCACTGGGGTGCTGAAGGTTAGGAGCTTACCCTTGTTCTCTTGTGGCAAATTCTCACTCTCGCTCACACAACTTGCAAGTGCCACGCATGCAAGTGCTGCGAAAAATATTGTTTTCTTCATTGTTATGAAAAATTAAAATTTATATCCCTTACATTTATATCGTCAGTTCTCCGTTCACCGTGCCCCAATCGCCCACACTGGGTTGCATGCCACCGCTCTGGGGGTTGGGCTCTATTTCAATTACCTTGTCTATGATTATCCACTGATTGTTCTTTACCATGTCTGTTTCGAACAATTCGTTCAGTTCTACCTTTTCCACCTGAACGGTACCATAGTTGGTTTTGAACTCGAACACCACGGTGAGGGTGCCATTGGAGTTGGGCAACTTGCCAAAGGTATTGAACGTGGTATAGGCTTGTGCTATCTCTGAGCGTTTGGCTATGTGATTGGATTTCAAGGGGAAGTATATACATGACTCGTCCTGAGCGTTCAGCGCTCCATTGGACAGGTACACCGAACCTGCCAAGCCAGTCAGATAACCCGAGGCAGAGGAGACGTATTCTGCACCCTTGATATTGACCTGCAGATAGTATGTCTTGACCACACTCTGTGCCGTGTAATAGTCGCCACTGGTGGTGCGAAGGGTATCTACATCGATGGCATTGGTGATTTTCACAAACTCTGCCGACTTCACAAAGTAATGGTCGGGCTCGTAGAGGATATTGCCTTCCAGCATAGTGGCTCCGTCACGGGTGGATTGCAGATTGTCCATCACGTACTTGGACACGGGATTGGTATATACCTGTGCGTCCTGGTACTGGTACTCATTGCGCAGATGTGTGGACGTGCCGTCAAACCTGTTCATCAGCAGATGGTACACACCTTCGGATACGGGTATATAACCTTCCACATAGTTGCCCTTGGCGTCATGGCCGCTCTTCTGCAAATAACCCTCATACACTTGTTTGCCCGACGAAGGATTGTAGAGTGCTATGCGCATTACCTTGGGGACGGTGCAACCGGAATCCTGCTGAGCTCTGTCATAGAAGCCGTAGGTCACATTCCTGATATGCTCGTCAAAGTATACGCGAAGGAAATGCCTGTTGGCAGGGTCTATCAAGGGGCGATGCTCGCAGGCGCTGGACACCATCATCAGCACAAGGGCCAGGAGCAGGGTGAAGACGCCGGACATAGTAGTGTGCTTCATCTGTCACCTCCCTTCTTTGTCTTGACCGTAATGGGTAGTACCAGGGACACCTGTGCCTTGGTGGGACCAAAATAATTCCATCGGCCATGCTTCACGGGGTCGCGCCACAGGTGCTCATAGTCCTCGCTGGGAGCATACTTGCGATAGGGAATAGAGGCATATCCTGCCGAGAGGGAGAACTCCAGATTCAGGCGCTTGCCAATGGGCATGGAGAAGCCATAGCTGAGGCCTACACTCCAGTGCTCGCCTTGATGGCAGACGCTTCTACCAAACTCGAAGTCCCACTTGCCCGACTCGGCATAAAGGCCCAGGAAGTGACCCACCAACTTGTCTCGCCATATGCCCCTCTCGCCACTCAGACGTGGTTGGGGCTTGAACCACCAGCGACCTTCTGCGCCCAGGCTCAGGAAGCGAATACAGTATTCATTATTGGCCTCGCCCCATCGCCACCATGGGAACTGGTGATAGAGGAGGGCAGAATATCGCTTGCCTATGGGTACTTCCACGGAGTAATTCAGCAGGGTAAGAGCATCGTAGAGCAGATTGGTCTTCACGGCCATAATGGTCTTTCTGTGGTGCAACTCTGTGGTGCTCTCCAGTGGGGTAAAGGTGGGCAACTCTGGCACCACCAATTGTGCATCGGCTGATGTGAGGTCTTCCTTCACCGAGATGGTAATGGCATCGGCCATGGGCACGTAAATGCATATCCATGTGGCCACACGCAGGCGTGGCATGTGGTCCTTGATAATCATGTGATAGGTGTAGCCGTTGTCCAATTGGCGCAGGCGGTACTTCTTGGTTTCGGTACCTACATTCGAGCGCATTATCCTCATCACCTTGTCTCTGTTGGGACGATGATAGTTTTGCTCCAGTTCTTCCTGCAAGCCCTGCCAGTTCTCGCCCATGGGATAAAGATGTATATTCTCGGGCAAGAGGGTGCTGCGCGATGGCATATTGGAAAGGATGAATTGCTTGGCCGCCTCGGCACGCTTCTGTGCCAACCATACATTGCGCCCATACGAACCTTCTGGCGATGCATAGGCATAGACGGCAATGCTATCTATCCGTGGCGAACGGGTGAGGATGTCTCTGATGCGAGAAATCTGAAAAGCATTGTCCAGGTAATCCTCCTCTATATTAATGCGGTCTAAAATATAATACAAGGAATAGGTCTCGTGGCTCAAACTATCAGACATAGCATAGGCTCTGAGGGGCAATAACGCTCCGCAACATCCCATAATCAGAAGAATGACCAGTCCTTTCAGAAATCTCATATTCCTATATCTTGCTTCAGCACACAGCATGTAACACCTTGCCAATATAGCGCCCTTTTCTTGAAGCTGATACTAGCAGACGTTACTCTTTTGGATGTATAATACGTGGCTTGCATTCTTGCCAACAAATAAGCAATACGAAAACGACCAAAAATTATTAGTACATTTCTATCGGATTGCCCTACTTGCCGCAGGTCTACGTATCCTTTAATTTCGCTTAGGCAAAGTTAGCACTTTTCCAACAATTATACCACTATTTCCATTACCCAAAAACAAAATAAGTCATAATGAACAACAAATATCCCAAAACGAATTCCCAAGATTCCAAAATACCATTCTCTGCACTGAAAGGCATTTTCCACACTTCGGGAATGCACTTCTTTGCGCTGAAACGCATTTCCCACCTCTAGAATATGCAATTCGCTCATTCCACCATTTTTCATCCTTCCGCACCGAAACGGGAATACAAGGTGTAGTCAGTGAGTCAGTAGTGTCAGTACTTTTTTGACCACACCATGTGGTATACGAACGAAGAATGGGAGGCAGGAACTTAACTGCTAAAGCATTAAATAACAAGGCATTACAAAGAAACGCTGAAAGAATGCACAATCGGAGTATAGTTCTATCTGCACAAAGAGGGAAGAAAAAGCCGAGAGATATTCTTGCAGAAATGGGGCTTTTTTGCTAAATTTGCTCGGCATAAGGGGTGGTTTGTGCAGATGAATTACCCACCTTATATATATAATGGCGAAGAATGATTAAACACAAAACATAATACTATGAAAAGAAATGCTATCATTGCTGCGTTGGTGGGAGTATTGTGCTCACTGAACGCTATGGCCGAGAATCCTCCTCTGATGGGTTGGAGCTCGTGGAATACCTATGGTTTTCAAATCAATGAGCACCTGGTGAAAAAACAGGCTGATGCCATGGTGAGCCTTGGCTTCCTGGAAAAGGGTTACAACCACATCAACATAGATGATGGTTTCTTTGGCGGCAGAGACAAGGAAGGCAAATTGCTCATCCACCCCACCCGATTCCCCAGCGGTATGCGCCCATTGGTGGATTACATCCATTCCAAGGGTTTGAAAGCTGGTATATACTCGGATGCTGGTGCCAACACTTGTGCTTCCTACTGGGGCAATCCCAGGGACACCATCGGCATAGGCGTGGGATTGTATCAGCACGATGCCGAGGACCTGAATCTGTATTTCAACGAACTGGACTTTGACTTCATCAAGATAGACTATTGCGGTGCCGATGCTCGCAACAATATAGATGGTCTGGACCTGGACGAAAGACAACGCTTCACTGAGATTGCCGAAGCCATCAAGGCTACTGGTTGCGAAGACGTGACGTGGAACGTGTGCCGTTGGGCCTTCCCTGGCACATGGGTATGCGAGATAGCCGATTCATGGCGCACCACGGAGGACATCTACCTCGGTTGGGAGTCCATCAAGAGCATCATTCATCAGAGCCTTTACCTGTCGGCCTACACCAGCTACGGCCACTACAATGATATGGATATGCTGGAGGTGGGACGCGGTCTATCGGCAGAGGAAGACAAGACCCACTTTGGCATGTGGTGTATCATGAGTTCGCCCCTATTGATTGGTTGCGACCTGAACGACATCAAGGGCAATGCCTTGAGCCTGATGCAGAACGAAGAGCTGATAGCTCTGAACCAAAACACACTGGGACAACAGGCCTATGTGGTGGAGAAGCAAAAGGGTTGCTACATCCTGGTAAAGGACATGGAAGAGGCCAATGGCAAAAAGCGCGCAGTGGCGGTGTACAATCCCACGGAGAAGGCCGTGATGGTAAAGATTAACTTCGAGGCTCTGGACCTTGCTGGCGAGGTTAAGATTCGCGACCTGTTTGAGCGCAAAGACTTGAAGGCTCGCCCCACATCGATGAACTCCACCGTTCCTGCTCATGGCACTCGCATCTATGCCTTGGAGGCTGAGGAGCGTCTGGAGCGCAGCGTGTACGAGGCTGAGACGGCTTGGCTTTCTGACTATCAGGAATTGGAGAACAACCAGGCACTTGGTACCGCTAATTACAAGGAAGCAACCAATTGCTCGGGTGGTGCTATGGTGGAATACCTGGGAGGCAAGGAGAGCAACGACCTCCAGTGGCGCAAGGTTTATAGCGCCGAGGGTGGCGAATACACCATGGCTCTAACCTTCTTCTCTGCCGAGGACAGAAGTGCCAAGATTAGTGTGAATGGTGGCGAACCCATTGAGGATACCTTCAATTCGGGCAGTTGGTCAAAGTCTGCTACCAAGGAATACACCATCCATCTGGACAAGGGTTACAATCTGGTACGCCTGTATTCAGAAAGTGCCTGGATGCCCAACATCGATTGCATGAAATTGACTCGCATAGATGCCACTCCCGTGGAAGACACACCTGCCTCTGATGCCCTCCGTATTGATGCCATCTCTGGCATGCTACTAGTTAAGGCTCAGAGCCCCACTATGGTACACATCGTGGACCTGACGGGCAAAACTATCTTCAACGACGTGGTCAAGGACTCTATGGCTCTTCCCACTCACGCTGGCTACTACATAGTAAATGGCAAGAAGGTATTGGTGAAGTAAGTAGTGCACATACACACCTGAGACATAAATATAGCGAGCCTGCTTGCCAAACATATTACCCAACAATAGAGACGGTGCATCAGAAACGGTGCATCGTCTTTTCTTGTCATGGATTGCTTATTGAACAAAAAAAAAGGGGATGCATTGAAACAAAAGCCCAACACATCCCCCAGAAGTTATGCCTTATTTACTTGCAATTATTTCTATCGCTCTTTGGTAATCCTGCTCTCTCACAAGAACATTGACTCCACTGGTGGGCGGATAGTTGCTCATTATCTCACCAGCAAGGATGGATTGAATACCTTCCTCTGCCAATCGCCCCTGCACCAGATGTGCCTCGATGGCGTTGTTGCACGTTATCAATTTGCGAGTACTCATATTCCAACTTCGTTTTTATCTGAGACGTCATTATCTTCCATGAGGGAATGGCATCACCCCACCCCACACACTTATGCTATAGCGTCGATATTCTGCTGATTCAATGTCTGCTTGCCTTCGCTGGTGTACATATAATCAATGCGCTCCTTGTAGGCCTTTTCTATCTTGGGACGAACCATCTTCATGGTGGAATTAATCATCTGATTCTGCTCGGTGAATGGTTCTGCCAAAACAGCAAACGAACTGGGCAACCAGCGCTCTGGGAACATACCCTGGAACTCGCCACCCTTCTTGAAGCGTGCTAGCTCGGACTCCAACTTGAGCAGAGCCATCTTCTTGCCTTCCTCGCTCTCCAACTTCTGACCATTGTCCTTGAGATAGCGGCGCAGAGCATCCTTGTTGGGAACGATGAGAGCCGTGGTTGTGGCACACTGATTATTATATAGCATCACCTGGTCAATGAATGGTGACTTCTCCACCAAAGCTTCCTCAATGCCCTCGGGGCTGTACTTCTCGCCATCGCTGGAGATAAGCAGGCTCTTGAAACGACCCTTCACATATAGCAGGCCTTCCTTGCTCATATAACCAAGGTCGCCAGTGTAGAGGTAGCCATCGCGTACGGTCTCTGCCGTTGACTCGGGATTCTTCCAATAGCCAGCCATTACGTTTTCGCCTTTTACCACGATTTCGCCCATCTCGCCCACGGGCAATTCCTTGCCATCCATATCGCATATCTTTAGTTCTATGGGCTTTACCAACTTGCCACTGGAACCGAAGCGATACAATTCTGGTCCGTTGCTGGAGATTACGGGAGTAGCCTCTGACAGGCCATAACCCTGGTACATGGGTATGCCGATGCCTACGTAGAATTTCTGCAAATCCTTGTCCAACAAAGCACCACCTCCGATGAAGAACTTCAGTTCGCCACCGAAATTGTCGCGCACCTTGGAGAACAAAATCTTATCAAACAGGCTCACCAGAGGCTTCAGCGCATAGCGCCATCCCTTGAAGTCCAAGTTGCTATCTCCATAGTACAATTGCTTTATCTTCATACCCCAATTGAACAGGCGTACCGCACTCTCGCCCTTGGCACGAATGCCTTGCTCAATATTCTTCTTGAAGGTCTTGGCCAAAGCGGGCACACTGAGAATGAAGTGGGGACGAACCTCGCGGATATTGAGGGGAATATTCTTCAATGTCTCCATTGGTGTGCGACCCACCTGTACGGTAGCTGCCGTAGCACCCTTGCTCATCATGATGTAGAAACCTACCACGTGAGCAAAGCAATGGTCAAGAGGAAGGATAATCAATGTGCGCCACGTTTGGTCTATATTTACCAAGGTGCAAGCCTGCTCCACATTGGCGGTATAGTTGCGATGAGTGAGCACCACACCCTTGGGGTCGGCTGTTGTTCCGCTGGTATAGGTAATAGTGGCATAGTCATCGTTTTGGATGGATTGTCCCACGGCCAGGAACTCTTCCATGGAATGAGTAGCCAGGAACTCGTCACCCATCTTGAATACCTCCTCGATGGATATTTCTTTCTCCTGGTATTCTGACTGAGCATCAAGCACAATGATTTTCTCCAACAAGGGGAGCTTGCCCTGAATCTGACGAATCTTCTTCAACTGAGTAGCCGATACCATCACATATTTCACATCACCATGCTGAAGGCGGAAGTACAGGTCGTTACTCTCCTCCAACTTGATAGAAAGAGGCACATTGATAGCACCTGCATAGAACATAGCCAGCTCGCCAATGACCCATAGGTTGCGACCCTCGCTAAGCAATGCCATAGTATCGCCCTTGGACACACCCAGAGCTTGCAAACCTGCACCTAAACGGTACACCTGCTTGTGAACATCAGTGTAAGTACTGGGACGGAACTTGCCATCCGTCTTCTCCAACAGGAATGTATTGTTGGGGTACTGTTTTACTGAAGATTCAAATAAATCTACAATGGTCTTCTTCATAATAAGAATATATGTTTTATGTGTAAAATCATAACTAATATTTCGCAAATATAATGATAAATAAGAAATGTCTAGTAAAAAATGTGTATGTTTTCGCGTATGAGACCTCATCAAAACCTACTTTTGTTATAATTTCACTAGCGTTAATGCTCACTTATTCGTACCTTTGTGCATGAAAAGTTAGCTCTGCAAATATAAATCCTAAGCAAATAATATACCTCGGATGAACAATATCATCAATCCCTTTGCACGACCACTATACGTAATGACCAAGCCCGCCGGTGCTCATTGTAATCTGGCATGCGACTATTGCTACTACCTGGAAAAACAAAAACTATATCAGGGTGGCGAAAAGCACGTCATGTCTGACCGATTGACAGAGATATTCATCCGCGAATACATACAATCCCAATTCGTGAGCGAGGTCAACTTTACCTGGCATGGTGGAGAGCCTATGATTCGCCCATTGGAGTATTACAGAAAGGTGGTTCGTTGGCAACGTCAATATGCCGAAGGAAAAAGCATACTGAACTGCATCCAAACAAATGGCACCCTGCTCACTCCTGAATGGTGTCGCTTCCTGCACGACGAGGGATGGCTCGTGGGCATTAGCATTGACGGCCCCAGGGACATGCACGATGCCTACCGCATGAAACGCAATGGAGGTCCCACATGGGAGAAAGTAATGCAAAGCATAGACATGCTGGACAGATACAATGTAGAATGGAATGCCATGGCGGTGGTCAACGATATTACGGCTTCTCGCCCCCTGGATTTCTACCGATTCTTTCGCGATGAATTGGGATGCCAGTACCTACAATTCACTCCCGTGGTGGAGAGAATACAGCGCCATGAGGACGGAAGGCATTTGGCACACCTGCTTGATGAGAATTGCGATGTAGCTCCCTTCAGCGTAACCCCCGAAGCATGGGGCAATTTCCTGTGCACTATTTTCGACGAATGGTACCATAATGACATAGGCGAAATGTTTGTCCAAACCTTCGAAGCTACACTAGCCAACTGGTGTGGTGTCACTCCTGGTGTTTGCTCCCTATCCAATTGGTGCGGACATGCAGCCGTAATGGAGCACAATGGAGATATCTATTGTTGCGACCATTTCGTTTTCCCCGAATACTACCTGGGTAATATCCTCAATCGTGGTATCCTGGACATGCTCAATAGCGAAAAACAACAGGCCTTTGCCAAGATGAAAACCACAGGGCTCCCCAATCAGTGCAAACAATGTCAATGGCAATTTGCATGTCATGGCGAATGCCCTCGTAATCGTTTTGCACGCACCAAAGACGGAGAAACTGGTCTCAATTATCTCTGCTCTGGCTACCAACAATTCTTCAATCACGTTGCCCCCTACATGGAAATACTGAAGGAGAAATTCGGCAACCAACAATAACACACCACCCCTGGTATCTCATTCTCCCCCTCCCCAGCTCTAAATATCGTTACAACACATCAGGAAATGCCATAAAACAAAATGTATCCGCAATGCCACTAAGCACCACGGATACATTATAATATATTTTACCTGGAAAGAATTAATCCCACTCGAGGACTACCTTACCGCACTGGCCAGATTCCATAATATCGAAGCCCTTCTGGAACTCAGCAATGGGGAAACGATGAGTGATAACGGGGCTCAGGTCAAGACCTGATACCAACATCTGCTCCATCTTGTACCAAGTCTCCCACATCTCACGGCCATAGATACCCTTGATGGTAAGTGCCTTGAAGATGATTTCACTCCAGTCAACAGTAGTTGAGGGAGGAAGGATACCCAACTGAGCAATCTTAGAACCATTGTACATATTAGCCACCATGTCACGGAAAGCGATAGGAGAACCAGACATTTCCAAACCTACGTCGAAACCACGGATACCAAGCTTTTCCATTGCCTGAGCTACGGTCTCACCCTTAGATGCATTAACGGTAAGTGTAGCACCCATCTTCTTGGCAATATCCAAACGATAGTCGCTCAAGTCTGTTACAACGATATTCTTTGCACCAGCAAACTTGGCAATAGCGGTAGCCATAGTACCAATCAAACCAGCACCGGTAATCAATACATCCTCACCCAAGAGAGGGAATGAAAGAGCTGTATGTGTAGCATTACCGAAGGGGTCCATGATTGATGCCATATCATCAGAGATACGGTCGTCCAACTTTACCACATTGCACTCAGGAATAGCCAGATACTCAGCAAAAGCACCATCACGATTCACACCTACACCAATACTGTTTTCGCAGATGTGCTGCAAGCCACGGCGACAGTTACGGCAATGTCCGCAAGCGATATGACCTTCACCGGTAACACGGTCGCCCACCTTGATGTTACGAACACCAGGACCAACCTGCTCCACTACACCAACATACTCGTGACCAATGGTCATGGGAGTCTTGATGGTCTTCTGGCTCCATTCATCCCACTTGTATATATGCAAGTCGGTACCACAAATAGCTGTCTTCTTAATCTTAATCAGGACGTCGTTTACGCCTACCTCTGGCATGGGAACTTCTTCCAGCCAAATACCCTTCTGGGCTTCCTTCTTGACTAAAGCTTTCATAGTTTTATATACCTTTATTAAAACGTTATTTATTCAATTTTGATAGCAAATTTACATTATTTTAGTTTCTTGCCAAAGTTTTTCTCCGTGTTTTTACTCAAAAGAGTTCAGAAGATTCGTATTTAGCCTCTTCGCTCTGCCCAATCGCTCCTATCCAGGTTGCGATAGCCAATAGCTTCTGCCACATGCTGAGTGGAGATATTCTCTGCTCCATCCAAATCGGCAATGGTGCGAGCTACCTTCAGGATACGGCTATATGCACGGGCTGATAGTTGGAGGCGTTCCATTGCCATACGCAACAATTCGCTACCAGCCTCATCCAGGGAACAATACTCACGCATCAGCTTTTCTGTCATCTGAGCATTGCAGTGAATGCCTGGTACTGAAGCAAAGCGACGAGCTTGAATTTCACGAGCAGCAACAACACGTTGACGGATAGTGGCACTTGGTTCTCCTGGTGCTGCCTTGGAAATCTCTTCAAATGAAAGAGGCAAAATCTCGCATTGTATGTCTATGCGGTCCATCAGAGGGCCACTAATTTTGTTCAGATAACGAGAAATCTGACCAGGAGTACAGACACAGGCCTTCGTAGGATGATTATAATAACCACAAGGGCAGGGGTTCATGGAAGCCACAAACATGAAGTTGCACGGATAATCCACGGTACCCGATATACGGCTTACGGTGATATGTCTGTCTTCCAATGGTTGGCGCAATACTTCCAGGGCTTGACGCTGGAACTCGGGCAACTCGTCGGCAAACAAAACACCATTATGTGCCAATGATATCTCTCCTGGTTGAGGATTGCTGCCACCACCCACCAAAGCCGTTTGACTGATAGTATGATGAGGGCTACGGAAAGGACGAGTGGCTATGAGCGAGCAATGCCTGATGCCATCAGCACCCACGGGAGGTACCTGCAATTTGCCCGCCACGCTATGAATCTGAGTTGTCTCCAAACTCTCTTGTAGCGTCAGGGGAGGAAGAATACCTGGCAAGCGCTTGGCCATCATACTCTTACCGCTACCAGGAGGACCCACCATAATCAGATTATGTCCGCCTGCAGCTGCTACCTCTAGTGCGCGCTTGACACTTTCCTGCCCCTTGACATCGGCAAAATCCAGTTCGAAATCTGATTGTCTGTCGTAGAAATCCTTACGGGTGTCTATGCGCACAGGTTCCAGATGATGAGTTCCATTAAGAAAACCCACCACCTCGGAAAGGTTATTTACTCCATATACATTCAACCTATCCACCACGGCTGCCTCCTGAATATTTTGAGCTGGCACAAATAGCGACTCGTATCCGAGAGCTCTCGCCTTGATAGCAATAGGCAGGGCGCCACAGATGGGTTGCAGAGAGCCATCCAAACTCAATTCGCCCACCATCATTATCTTGTCGAGATTCGTGGCATTGATTTTCTCCACCGTTGCCAGGATGCCTATAGCTATGGGTAGGTCAAATCCGCTTCCCACCTTACGCACATTAGCTGGAGCAAGATTTACGGTTATCTGTTTGCTTGGGAAAGGAAGTCCGCTATTTTCCAGAGCTGCCATGATGCGCTCGTGACTTTCCTTCACGGCATTATCCGGCAAACCCACGAGAATAAATCGGATACCCCTCGAACTATTTACTTCGATGGTCACCTGCTGGGCATCCAATCCCTGCACAGAAGCACTATATACCTTGGCTAACATGTTGTTGATGGTAATATAATAAGGTATGCCTTATTTTAATAATTCGCCAATGCGCTCGTCGTAATCCAAACTATCGTCTACGAAGAACTTAAGTTCGGGAATAATACGCAACTGCATACGTACACGATTGCCCAATTCGAAGCGCACCGACTTGACATTGGCATTGATATTTGCCACTATCTCCTCTGCTCGGTTACTGGGAAATACGCTCAGGTATGCTCGGCATATACTCATATCGGGACTTATGCGGCATGCACTCACACTGACCAACACGCCACGCATGCCAGCCGTCTGCTTCTGAAACATATCACTCAGTTCCTTCTGTATCAGTCTTGATATTTTCTGTTGTCTTGTTGTTTCCATATAGAATTATTATTTATTTTTTTCTTATTATGGTCAGCCCGTCTCTCAGAGGGAGCATAACCTTCTCCACCCTCTCGTCTTGAGCCACCAAATCGTTAAATCTTTGCAGCCCTAATGTTTGTAAATCACTTTCACGAGCCTCTTCTATAATCCTGCCATACCATAGGGTGTTGTCGGCAAGGATATATCCTCCGGGGCGCAATCGTGGCAATATCATTTCGTAGTATTCTACGTATTCGCGTTTATCAGCATCTATAAACGCCATGTCCCACTCCACGTCCATCTGTGGAACCAATTGTTTGGCATCGCCAATGTGAATGTGCACAAAATGTCCATAAGGACTACCCTCTATCCAAGGGCGTGCAAAATCTTCCATCTCGTCAAAGACCTCGAAGGTGTGCAATTCGGCTCCGTCCTCCAAGCCCTCTGCCATACTGAGGGCTGAATAGCCGCTAAACATACCTAATTCAAGTACTCGTTGGGGGCGAATCATGCGCACAAGCATTTTCAGCAACCTTCCCTGAAGATGTCCGCTAGCCATCTGGCCATAAGACAACTTCAATTGTGTGGCACGCCATAATTGATGCAGATACTCGCCCTCTTTGTCAATATGAGACAGAATGTATGAATCTAAGTCGCTCAAGTGCTTTCCTTATTTGGGAGTTAATATTCTAAGTTTAGCAAGTCTATTTTTTATGCAGGAGAGCATCAACGGCCAATCGGTAGCTATCCAAACCGAATCCGCATATCACTCCAAGGCATGCGGAGCTGATTGCACTATGATGACGAAACTCCTCTCGCTTGTGCACATTGCTAATATGTACCTCTATCACAGGAGTGCTGACTCCCTTGATTGCATCCAAGAGAGCAATGCTATAGTGTGTATAAGCACCAGCGTTGAGCACTATGCCATCGTAGTCAAAGCCCACCTCGTGTATCTTATTGATTAATTCGCCTTCCACGTTGCTTTGGTAGTAATCCAATTGCACATCAGGAAAGGTGTCGCGCAATACCTGCAAGTACTCCTCAAAGCCATGCCTGCCGTATATTTCCGGTTCTCTTACCCCCAAAAGATTCAGGTTAGGACCATTAATGATTTGAATTCTCATAAATATTATGTATATTTGCGTTTCAAAGGTACGAAAAAAATAACGATTAGCAAAAGTTTTACTCACACCTCAATCAAAAAAGTGCCTTCATGGCACATGAAGCGAGGATATTTTGTCACTTATGCAGAAGATTAGCAATACCGGTAATGTCTCTCAGGATATAATTCAGCAATATATTAAATATTTGCGGTTGGAGCGTTCGTATAGCAAACACACGCTGGATGCCTATTGCAGAGACCTGCAAAAACTATTCAATTATTATACCGACCACGGAATAGATTTTCGTACGGTTACGCTGCACGATTTAGACCTCTTTGCTGGCGAAATGCGAGAGAATGGAATCTCACCTCGTAGCCTGGCTCGCATACTCAGTGGAGTACGCTCCTTCTATCGTTTCCTGGTTCTTGAAAAGGAGATAGAGCAAGACCCTACTGAGTTATTAGAATCTCCCAAGATAGGACGCCCTCTTCCACAGGTGCTGAGCACAGAAGAAATAGATAGCATCCTGTCACAAATAGATATGAGTAAACCAGAAGGTGTTCGCGACCATTGCATCATCGAGGTACTGTATAGTTGTGGCTTACGTATCAGCGAATTAACAGAACTGCGCATCTCCAACCTTTTCCTAGATGAAGGTTTTATCCGCATTATGGGCAAGGGCAGTAAAGAGCGCCTGGTACCCATATCACCACAAGCTATTAAAGAATTAAAAATATGGCTGGATATCCGAAAACACATTGACACCAAACGAGGTTTCGAAGACCACGTCTTTGTTTCTCGCACACGAGGCAAGTCTCTATCTCGCATTTCACTCTTTGTCTTCATCAGAGAATATGCCGCCAAGGCAGGCATCAGGAAAGACATATCGCCACACATTTTCCGACATAGCTTTGCCACTCACCTCCTGCAAGGTGGTGCCAACTTGCGTGCAATTCAGGAAATGTTAGGACACGAAAGCATTGGCACAACGGAAATTTACACCAATGTTGACTCCACACATTTGCGCGAACAATTGACTTTTCATCACCCTCGAAGCATTAAAAACAGGAAAACTTAACAATAATTCGTGTCTTTTTTACACTTAGTTAACGTTCTATAATAGTAATTTAATAAAAATATTGTATCTTTGCACGCGGAATTACACAGAAGAACATTCGCGTAAGTCCATAACATTGAATTATTAAAGGTATTTATTTATAACAAAATCAAAATGAAAAAGAACATTCTTTTCTTGATGACCATCGCTGGTGGTGTGGTCATGAGTTCTTGTGGTAAGCTAGGCGACTTGAGCGCAGACAACTTCAAGGTTAATCCCACTCCTCTTGAGGCTATCGGTGGCGAGGTTCCTGCTACTATCAATGGCGTATTCCCCGAGAAGTATTTGAAGAAGAAAGCTGTTGTTACCGTTACTCCCGTATTGAAGTACGAAGGTGGTGAGGCTCTTGGTCAGAGCGCTACATTCCAGGGCGAGAAGGTAGAAGGTAATGGCACAGAGATAAACTACAAGGTAGGTGGCACATATACTATGAAGACCAGCTTCGAGTATATCCCCGCTATGCTAAGCAGCGAGTTGTATGCTCGTTTCGATGCTAAGGTTGGTAAGAAGAGTGTTTCTATCCCCGAAGTAAAGATTGGTTATGGTGTTCTTTCTACCAGCGAGTTGGTAAAGCGTTGCGTTATCACTGCTAGCACTGGTAAGGACGCTTTCCAGCGTATCATCGAGCAGAAGCAAGAAGCAAACATCAAGTTCCTTATCAATCAGGCAAGAGTTCGTACTAGCGAGCTTTCTAGCGTTAGCATCCAGCAGTTGGTTGAAATCCTAAAGGAAATCAACGACATGCAGGAGGAGCGCGCTCTTCAGAGCATTGAGGTTAGCGCTTATGCAAGCCCCGATGGTGACTACAAGTTCAACGAGAAGCTAGCTGAAAAGCGTCAGGACGCTTCTTCTAAGTACTTGAAGAAGGAGTTGAAGAAGATTAAGATGGACGCAGAGGTGAACACCAAGTTCACTGCTGAGGACTGGGCTGGTTTCCAGGAGTTGGTTAGCAAGAGCAACCTTCAGGACAAGGAAGTTATCTTGCGCGTTCTTTCTATGTACCAGGATCCCGAGGAGCGTGAGCAGCAGATTCGCAACATGAGCTCTGTATTCACAGAAATCGCTGAGGGTATTCTTCCCGAGTTGCGTCGTGCTCGCTTGATCGTTAACTATGAGGTTATCGGCCGTAGCGATGAGCAGATTTTGGCTCAGTTCACTGAGGACGCTAGCAAGCTAAGCGTTGAGGAACTACTTTATGGTGGTAACGTACTAGTACAGGATGCTGCTACTCGTAAGCAGTGGTACGAGAAGACTACCAAGCTTTACCCCAACGATTACCGTGCTTACAACAACCTAGCTCAGATGGCTATCATGGAAGGCAACACAACTGTTGCTCAGAACTGGTTGCAGAAGGCTAAGAACGTAAACGCTAAGGCTCCCGAGGCTAATGCTAACCTTGCTATCTTGGCTCTTAAGAGCGGTGACGTAGCTAAGGCTGAGGTATTGATGGGTCAGGCTAGCGGTAGCGATACCTACAATGAGATTCTTGGCAACCTTAACATCGCTAAGGGTAACTACACTCAGGCTCAGAAGAACTTGAGCAACACTACTACCAACAGCGCTGCTTTGGCTCAGATCTTGAACAAGGACTACAATGCTGCTAAGAAGACTTTGGCTGCTATCAAGACTCCCGATGCAACTACTAGCTACTTGAAGGCTGTTGTAGCTGCTCGCACCAACGATACTGCTGCTGTTAAGGCTAACTTGAAGGCTGCTATCACTAGCGATTCTTCTTTGAAGGCTCGCGCTGCTAACGACATCGAGTTCGCTAACTACAAGAACGATATTGCTGACTTGGTAAAGTAATTGTAGCCAACCATGCACTATGCATTAAGCACTAATAAATATATTATTGCAATTATCACCCTTCTTGCCCTCACCGCTTGTGGTGGCAAGAAGGGTGAATTGCGTATAAAGGGAACTATCAAGGGGTTGAACAACGCAGAGCTAATCCTCTATAGCAGAGACGGAGTAATAGAGGGTATAGATACAATGCGCGTAATACAAGGCAAGCTGGATTGGTCATGCCCATACAACAAAACCTCTGGTAGCATTACCATAGTGTATCCTACCTACTCCACCCTTACTGTATTTGGAAGCACTGGCGACGTTATTACCATTGATGGTGATGCAAAGCAGTTGAACTCAACAAAAGTAGGTGGCAATGAAGACAACAAGGCATATACTATGCTTCGCGAACAGTTTGAGCAATCCACTGCTCAGCAGATAGATTCCATAAAAAAGGATTTCTACAAGCAATATCCCGAATCACCCGTGACAAGACACCTACAGTTGGAAGAATTGGCCAAGGAAACACCTTATGCTTTACGCACAAACCAACCCTTCCCCGATTTTACTCTTGTTACTCGCCAAGGTGATACTATCACCATAGATTCCATACAAGGAAAATACACGCTGTTTGCCTTTTGGGCAAATTGGCGAGGTGGTACCGGTACATTGAACTCCCGTATCCGCAGATTACGAAAACAGGCTCAACAACCTCTCGAATGCATTTCATATAATATGGATGTAAATACTACTATCCTTAATTATATAGAACGCACAGACAGCATTACCTGGTATAGTTGCAACGACCAACAAGTCTTCCAGGCCGACCTCCCCTCACGTCTTGGCATCCGAGACCTGCCTTTCTATGTACTGACTGACACCTTGTCAAATATCATAGCCAGTGGCAATGACTGGCAGAAAGATATAGAACCTTCGCTTGGCATCATCACCAAAGAAAAGGAAACAAAAGAATAAAGAGCATGAGATACGAAATGCTCATATCGCGCCGATATCTCTTCTCCAAGAAGAGTCACAATGCTATCAACATCGTTTCGATGATAGCAGTTATTGGCGTTTCCGTTGCCACCATGGCAATGGTTATCGTGATGAGCGTATTCAATGGATTCCAAGGTCTGGTAGCCGATTTATTTACAGGTTTTGACCCAGAACTAAGAATCACACCTTCCAAAGGCTCTTCATTCTCTCTTGATGATGATAAAATCAAGCAACTAGCCTCATCTGAACACGTAGCCGTACTCACCCCCGTAGTGGAAGGACAAGCCCTCGCCACTATTGGCGAAGTACAAAAGGTAGTAATGCTAAAGGGTGTTGACGAGAATTTCCTTCAGCAATCTAATATCCTTGATATCTTGTATGGAGATGGAGAACCCATCCTTCATCTTGATGTTCTGGAATATTGCATACCAGGTATTCTGCTATGCAATCAGATGAATCTACCACTTTACTTTAACGAACCACTCAAGATTTATGCCCCTAAACGTGGAGAGCGCGTAAACATGGCCAATCCTCAGAGCAGTTTTAATCAAGACGAGCTCCATGCCTCTGGCCTCGCTTTCAGCGTACACCAACCCAAATACGACGCTGAATACATATTGTGTTCTATAGGCTTTGCACAAAGACTCTTCGAACAAGAGGGACAGGCCACTGCCTTGGAAATAAAACTGTCGCCCACTGGAAGCAGAAAAGCCATTAGCAACATACTTGGCCCTGATTATCAGATACAAGACCGTTATGAACAGCAAGAGGATGTCTTTCGCATCATGCAAATAGAAAAACTGATATCCTTTGCCTTCCTCTGCTTTATTCTATTTGTTGCATGTCTCAATATCATAGGCAGCCTCAGCATGCTCATGATTGAAAAGCAGGACAATATACAAACTCTCTCGGCCCTTGGTTCAACCAACACTCAGATACGCCGTATCTTTATCCTTGAAGGCATGCTTATCATTCTTGGAGGAGCCATCATCGGCCTTATTATCGCCATAATCCTGTGTCTAGCACAACAACACTTTGGTTTCATACGCATGGGCCAAAGCGACGGCAGCTTCATTATCGATGCCTACCCCGTAGTAATACAATGGACGGACATCTTATATATTCTTGGCACTGTATTATTACTAGGAATCCTGAGCGTATATTGGGCAACACGCCGAACACCTCTCAACGTCAACAAAGACACCACGCAATAATAGAGTTACCAATGACACCACGCAATATCTAATCTGTCAAGCCGAACAATAAGAACGGAATCCAACTACTCCATCTTTGAGGACGTGTCTAGATTTATAGTATGCAATAATAATAACGTAAACATTTATAGCATACAATACAAGTCTACTTATGCCGTATGGAAAGTAAGATGCGTCATCTGTTATAGTATGGATGTTAATTGAAGTAACGGAAAATAGCATGGAAACAGAAAAGCGTAAACTGTTTCTGCTAATGCATAAAAAAGGCGTCTACCGAAACCTGGAAAAGACAGGAAAAGACCGCTTTGCAAAATTTTCTGACGTTTCTCAAACTAAAAAATGCTTTTGCAAAATTTTCTGACGTTTCTCCAACTGAAAAAATGCTTTTGCAAAATTTTCCGGCGTTTCTCCAACTGAAAAAATGGCTTTGCAAAATTTTCCGGCATTTCTCCAAATGAAAAAATGGCTCTGCAATTTGTGATGGAACATGTCGCAGATGGCAAACAACCCTGCTGAGTAAACCTATAAGTGGGAGGAAAACTTCTTCGTCTTCCTCCCACCGTATTACTATTAAAATTCTATCGGATTACTATTTTTTGAGTTTTTCTACCTCCAATCTTGACTATATATAAGCCAGAATGCTCCATTGGAATATTCATATTAATATCAGGAGCTATTTGATGTTTAACAAGCCTACCATTGAGGTCATATATACATACATCTTCACCCAATACTAAATTACTTATCTGAATAGTTTGTCGAAATACCCTAATTCTAATTTCAGATGTTAAAATATCCTCTGTTGAATTGGGACCAATAACATTGACAACGCAAACCGCAGAAAAACTATTTCCTTCCTTGTCTTCAATTATTGCAGTTACTGTTGCTTCACCATATGAATTTGCCAGCATCACTCCACGATCTGATATTGAAACAATATCCTCATTATCGGAGAACCATTCTAGTGACTCATACTCTGCATTCAATGGTTTGGGTTCTACTACCAAAACACTTCGAGCATCCTTTAACATACTGAGTGTAGTTCTATTACAAACTATTCCTATCAACGGGCTACTTTTACGCCCCTCAATAACTAATTGCGGATTTGCATTATAGGCGATGACAGAAGGTATGGTACCATCTCCCAATACTCCGTAATAATTACGTCCCCAAGCCCAGACACTTCCATCTGATTTTTTGAGTAACGTATTTTCTCCTCCTGACCTGACAGTGTTGGCATCGCCCAAAAGTTGCGCAGGAGCAGAAATAGAATTTGTTGTTCCATTACCTAATTGTCCAAAGTCGTTGTTACCATAACCCCACAAGCTACCATCTTCCTTTACATATTCAATATAATTATCACCTACCGCTACGGATGTCACTTCATTATCTATTTCTATGGGGGTAAGTTGATTACATCCCCATACCCACAATGTTCCGTCTTCTTTTATTGCAGCAGCCAAATTACAACTTGTTTTTGCAGAATTGACAGCATGGACATCCTCTAAGATTTTTACTGGTTTCCATTTATCATCTAGAGTTCCATCTCCTAACTGTCCTTTGTCGTTGCGGCCCCATGCCCACAAACATCCATCTTGAGTAATGGCATACGTAACACACCATCCAGAAACAACAGAAGTAACATTCTCCATTATTTGTACAAAAGATGTGCGAGTTATCACAGAACTGTCTCCAACCTGACCAAAATCATTACGGCCACAAACCCACAAAGTTTCATCCGTCTTTATTATGGCAGTATGTTGCCCACCTGCAGATACTATTTGGACATCATCCTCAACTTTTACTGGAACAGCCGAACCAGCAGTTGAGTTATTACCAAATTCGCCACAATATTGTCGTCCCCACATCCACATACTATTATCACTTTTTACAACAGCATGGTGCATATATCCTGATGAAACGGTTCGCACATCAGCATTGATAAATGTTGCAGGTATCGTCTGCATTTTATAGGTGTAACTTCCATCAGCGCTATTTCCAGATTCGTAAATCTTTCCCCACGTCAACAAACTACCGTCTGTTTTTATAGCTGCTGCCAATTCAGTACTACCTGCCGATATTTCTGTAACGAAATCACCAGTACTGAACGTCCACCATATAGGATCATTCGGTTCGCCTTGCTGCGTAACAATAGCATTTTCAGGAATTGTCACACGATAAGATTGTCCTATCTCTAGGGGTTCTTCTGGTATAAAATATACGCTGCTATCTGAAACAATAAATTCTCCTTCTAATGCAACTTCTCCATTCTTGATGACACTTGCAGATTTAAGCATTTCGCTCTCTTCAATCAGATTGCTGAATGTAACATAAGGATTTACATCATCGTATTTATACAATTCCTCCTCATAAGGATATTTGCGTTTTACACTAACGTTACTTAAATAATAATCCGCAGAAAAAACATCGCTATCCTTATATCCATCACAGACGGCAACTGCACTGAGTTTAATATCTTGATTAATTGGAATTGGTTCTGTATAAAGTTGGCTCTGATCTGTAGGCATACTTCCATCGAGCGTATAATATATTTTAGCAGATGAGATATTTGATTTCAACACTATTTTATCTCCTACTGTATAAAAACCAGACGGGATGGAAGATGTCAATTTCAGTTTCTCCCAATCGGCCGTTTTAAAGTTTATGTATACAGAAGATGAATAAGATGTACCCCACTTGTTTTTCAATGAGTTCGCAGGAATCTCAAACTGATAATTTGTCAATGGAGCCAATGGTTGTTGTGGTATAAAAGAAATCCTCTTCCCATCGATAGAAACGATCCCCTCTGCTTTATGACCTGTATCCTTGTTTCTCAAACATATAGACGAGTAATTATCTCCTTGATAAATAGCTAAAGAAAAACTTACAGACATACCTGCAAAAGGTGAAATCTCAGTAGCACCCTGAGTAGGAGATATTGAAGTCACTGTGAACGACGGCTCTGATACATATACCGTTGCTTCATTTGAATCCAAACTGCCATTAATAGTACAATAGACTTTAGCTTTACCTGGGTTTCTTCCCGTCAATGTTCCAGAGGCCGTCAATGAAACATAATCAGCCCCTTCTGATATATACCATTTTCTTGAATTTATCGTTGCATTACTCGGATACACAGACACTGATAGTACTTTTGAGTCGTCTACACTAATATAAATAGGAGAAGAGACTGAAGCACTTTGTGGGGCGATACTATTTACCGACACACCGCATTCTGCAAATTTACCATTATCCAACGTTACACGAATGGTGGTATTGCCTGGACTTTGTGCATAGACTGTAGCAGAGTTGCCAGAAGATCTAACATAAGCTACATTACTATTAGTCGAACTCCAACTATAATTCCCCGAATATGTAGAATTACTTGCAGTTGCACGCAATGCCATTGACTCACCTGGGGTAAGAGAGATACTATTTGCATTCAGACTTACCGTTGAATTGTCTGTTGCAAATACGGTCCACACATCTAAATCTTTATTAATACCCGAAGAGGTTGTATTGTTTCGGTGATAATAAGTTGTGGCCTGAATCACGACACCAGTCATAGGAGATGCTCTCTTCACTCTGAAGGTAGCACTTGTTGAAGTACCATACAGATTTCCTACCAATTCCAAGACACCGGTATCCCAATTCCATAATACACTCTGCGTATAACTATGGGAAGTCGTATACACAGTAAAGGTTTCGCCTACGTTTACACGCTTAGTTTCTCGTTTACCTGCATAAACACTCAATGCAAAACTAAAACATGAGACTAATAGTATTAGGAGTTTAAGTCTACTATTCGCTGATTTCATCTTCATTCATTTTTGCCGTTACACATTTCGTCTCATCCAGTTTTTCCATGTTACCAGCCTTATCACGAGCAGTAACTGTGAATTTATATTCCACACCAGCCTCTCCTTTGAATACTGCAGTTGTGCTCGTGGTATTGGGTTTCCAAAGCACAAATGGCAATCCACCTTCCGACACATAGATATTATAGAAATCTATGTCATCCTCATTAGCACTCCACGTTAAGTTCAATTTATCTATTCCAACCTCAACTTCAATAGTTGAAACAGGAGGCTGATTGTCCGGATATGCCACATCTACGTATTCTACATTAGAGATATTACCCATATCATCACCAAACACAACATGAAAACGCGCTGTACTATTGCGCGAATACCCATCAGTCTTGGCATAGTCTGGAACTATCAATTCTTTAGTGAAAGTATAAACCGAACTATCACATTCTGTCGTGACCTTTTCTATTTTATCAAAATGGTTATTCCACCAGCATTTATACCAACTGATTTTTGAAGATTGTTTATAGGTATTTTTATAAAAAATCCACGTTGTCGGCGCACTCTTGTTACCTAAGACATCGCACGCGCATAGCGACAATGTATGCAATCCCTCACTCAACATGGAAGCATCCGCCGAAAACATAATAGTATCGGTTTCTGCTGATATTTGTTGGGCATTAGTGATGTCGCTATCATACCAGTATTCTACACTTGCTACTCTATTTACCACCGCAGTATCACGTAACGCATTACGCATAAACATCCAAGTGGAAGTCTGGCTATACATTCCTTCATTGTCTTGAACTCTGTAGCTTAGTTGGTGTAATCCCTCTTTCAATAAAGAACCATCAACCATAAATGCAAAAGTACTACTATCCACAGGGATTTGTATTCTATCATTAAAAGCGTTGTCTATCCAATATTCACATGAAACCACCTTTATAGTATCGTTCTTGGGTAAATTCCTAACAAAGCCCCCCCCTGAAGTCAAATTACTCCATACGCCTTCACTGTCTTGTACACGTATATAGAGGTTGTGCAGTCCTTCTGACAATTCATCTGTATCAATTGCGAATTCCAACGTATCAATATTGTTTCCCTGGAATTCTAAATTTGTCTCATTAAATTTCGTTTGGTCTATCCAATATTGATATCGGGTGATTGTCTTTTCTTGAGCTTCAGCAACAACAAACAATGACAAGGCAAACATTGAAAAAATCAATCTTCTCATCATGTTATTTTACATTATATTATTGTGCCTTAACTGTTATCTTGACATTCAATTTCCCATCTGCATCCGTAT
Organism: Bacteroidaceae bacterium; assembly: GCA_017381015.1. Taxonomy (GTDB): domain Bacteria; phylum Bacteroidota; class Bacteroidia; order Bacteroidales; family Bacteroidaceae; genus Physcousia. Next base: position 36,601 of record JAFOCV010000139.1, on the reverse strand, counting down.
TGGAATCTATCGTTTTGCTTGTGACACGAGGGATGCTTGGATAAGGAGAGAATCCGGTTCCACCTTGAGGACCTCGCAATGTACCATCCTGTCCATAACCAGGGTTGGTCAACACGGCTGGGTATTGGGTTCCAGAAACAACAAAACCTCTTTTTTCTTTAGTATTTCCTGCATTTTGACAACCAGATGTGTAATAAACTTTGCTACCATCATATGTATAATAATATGAGCCGGTAGTATACATATAATAAGTCATGGCATATTTATTATAATAGAATTCACTTGGTGAAGAAAAACAGACATTATAATAATAATGACTATAACCTGTTGAAGTAGAGTAACAATGATAATAACACGATACATCTATTCCTAATACATTATTCTTATATATAGCGACAGGTATAGAGGGATAAATGTCAATTCCCTTAACATTACTACTAGGTTTTGTGTGATTATATACAAAGTCATAAATCACACAATTTGTAATATATGCAATGTTAGCACTTGTATTATTTGCATCGAATTTATTAATGGTTGAATTCTTTATGGTATAATTCCTTCCTTGCTTAATAGCCGTTTCCGTCTTTATCACGCATTGGTCAACGATTGTATTGGTATGCCATGCTGAAGTTGAAGAGTAAGCCAAGGTATTCTCTATCCATGAATGTACAATTTTACAATCTTCTATATTTCCTAGAGTTACACTACCAGAAAAATATATACCATCAATTGTCACTTTATTAGCAGCAATAATAGCACGAGTAAGATTTGTGTTTTCTGGACTTGACGCATTAAAGGCGTAATTACCAATAACCTTGATTGATTTTGCAATTGTGTCAACGTTATTGAATGTTCCTGCCGAGAGTGTTATAACTGCTCCACTATCAGCAGCTGCATACGCCTGTTTGAAAGCATCAACTCCGTAAAATGGAGTCATCCGTTCTCCTTGCTGAAGTGTGGCAGTCAAACCATCAGCAAACACATTAGCACTTACTAAAACGAGTGAAACAACCCAAAGAACTATCCTTTTCATTTTACTATCCCTAATTTGTGTCGGGCACAACCTTTGAACTTAACGTATTACTATATTAGTCTCTAAATCTTAACCTACCTTCAGTATATAACCCCTTTTACAGCGTACTAAAAAAACTCACATTTTAAATAAGCTCTCTAGCAACATTTAGTTGGCATATAAAATCACCTTAACCTTATGTATCAAAATATCAAGAATTTGCAGACACGACATAGCAAAGATACAAATTAAATCCGAAAAATTCCCACCCATTAGTGGCATATTTCCTTTTAATTATGATTTTGATAACATTTTGCTCAAAACAATAGGCTATACACTTGGGATACAATGTAATCACAAACAGTAGAGGATGTTTATGAATATCCGTAATTTTCGGAAATTACTAGTTAAGGAGAGAATCCATAACGCATATAACCTAACATCAAGAGGCAATTTGCAATAAATAATCGTTTTAGTCGATAATCCATATTGCCTAAATGCAAATATCGATGTCCCGTAAAACTTGTTTTTAAAAAAGCATTCGTAAGAATTTGCAATACAAACACCGATTGACTATAAGCAGAAGCTCATAACCAATCGGTTTCGTAATTTTATGAATAGTGACTTCTATTTGTGTGAGAAACGTTGATGTCCACACCAGCATTGATAGTAGCCAGGTCGTTGATTGAAACCAGTGCACTTACATGTTCCATAAGAACAAGCACCATTGCCCTGTGAAGTAGCTTCTACGTGAATACTTCCCGAATAATTGCACTCAGAATGAGAATCAAAAACACAAGCGAAAGCTGTAACAGAAGCTGCAAGGGCTATAACTACAGCAAGACCGAGAACGATTGTTTTCTTCATATTTGTATGCTCTTATTCGTGTCGAGCGCAACTTTTCCAGTTATTATTGTATGGGCAGTTATTGTATTTATTTCACAATAAATTATTAGTTATGCACATAATCCCAATGGCCGCAGACACACTTTCCGGCACCACCTTTTGCCCTGATATACCAAGTACACTTGCATCCTGCATGACGGCAAGCCCCCTTACCCTTAACTGCTACTTCTTCGTGAATACCATCATGATGATTGCACTCTGAACGAGAATCAGAAACACTAGCGAATGCTGTAACAGAAGCTGCAAGAGCCATAAGTGCTGCAAGACCGAGAACGATTGTTTTTTTCATAATAATATACCCTTGTACGTGTCGGGCACAACTTTTATTGTTATTATTGTTTGTTGTTTGACTATTAATGTAAGATTTGAAACGGAAGTAACCCTGCATTATGATTTTTTTTTAGTAAAAAGTTATATCAGAATCTTAACATACTAGATATTTTATAACGATTGAGTTTTTATTGCTTGGTTTCCTAGCACGAAAATTGTGAATTTAACGGCAAATACACCTCTTTTTTGTGATTTGAGAGTGTAGGTAAGACTACCATCATCACCTCTAGACATGTGAACTGAAATTTTTCAAGATGCATTAATCTTTCTTTCGATTATGCATTAAAAGCCTCTTTTTCAATTTCTATTTCGTATGCGTATCCTACATATCCCCTATAACGACCAACAAAGGAAATACCTTCTCCTTTAATGGATATGTTTTATCTCTTGAATTCCCTTTTATGGACAGAATTTTGCAAAGATGCATGTTGAGCCGAAGAGTTTAATCCTAACATGGCGATCATAATTACAATAAATCTCTTCATATTATTCTAGTTGCGAGTACTGCTTATAGTTAATACGAACCTTTTCCGTCGCATACGCCACAACGGCCTCGACCATTGCATACTCCGCAATTATGAGTGTACTTAGACTTTGATATTACGCTTGCAGTCCCCCAATCATATACTTTACCGCTACCTCCGCAAGCCTGGCAATCGCCAGAACCATGACATCTACTACATGTAGATTTAGAGGAAGAACTGCTACTTGTAGAACTAGCAACGTATGTTGACGTAGAACCGGTATAACCATAACTTCCATAGTTTCCGTATGAATAACTGGACATGCCTACTAATCCCATTGCGACACCTTCCCATATTGATGCACTACATGATGTAAGGCTTGTTCCTGCAATAAAACTAACAGCAACTATTGACAAAGCTGAATGTTTGAACTTCTTGGCAAATGTATTGAAGAATGACATCTCTTAATACCCTTGTTCGTGTCGGGCACAACTTCTATTTGTTATCTAATTTGACTATTAATGTAGATTTAAAGGAAATAGTAACCATCTAGTGCAAAAAAAAATGCGATTCTAATGAACCGCAACAACATTTCTAGTTTTTAAGGATATGTATCTTTTAGTATAGGAACAATCTTTTATATCATGGGTATAGCTTATTACCATATTTTTTGCAGGTAGTATCTCTTTTGGAACAAATATAATCGCAATGTTTACAGACGACAGGTTCTAAAGGAATAGTATCTTTTCCGATTGAATTAACCTCTTTGCTATATTATGGTTTGCGAACGATGTGATAAGGTGTGTTGTTTGCTCGAATTAAATACCCACATAATCCATCTTAGTCATTGTAGAACTCCTGTAGTAGCCTAAGCGGAATGCCAAAATCTTGCACAATATAATTGAAGAAGGATTTTTTGACAACTCCTTCAACTCACTCTTATTACCCCATCTGATGTGCGGTGACCATTGCCTTTTATATATAATTCTGTAGCTTCAATGCTAGAGTGCTGTTCACTAACATTTTTTCAGTACAATGTAGGAATTAAATACTTGCCTAACGTTATTTATTAATAATATTATTCCCACAGCATCTCGAAAACATGGTCTACGTTGAATACTTCTATTGTTAGGCAGAGATTCGCATGGAGTAACCCAGAATAGAGAATAAGATGGAATATAATTGTCCTTCCTGTAACAAGAATTCATTTCACACTTACAACAGTATCTGTCACCATTATTAGCAGGTCATCCACAGGGTAAACATCTTTTCTTCTAAAATTTATATGTATCAGGTTTTTCTTATGAATTATTTCAAGCTGTTTAGTAACGAATCAGCAGTTGATTTGTATTTTCCTTCAATAGTTACAAATGATTTCAATAGTTCTATTGCTTCAGCCTTTTTCCCTATTGTTATGAGTGATTGGATTTTAAGCCAATGTAGTTCATATGCGTCTTTGCTAAGTATATCCACATCTTCTGACTCCAAGGTGTGACTCATAATATACCTTCCACCAGAAACTTCATTAAGTGTTGGAATTACATTCTGTTCTTCAAGCTTTGTTACCTCAGCTATTGCTACTTTTTCTTTGCCTTCAGAAATTGACCTTTGCACAGAGACAATAGCCTCTCCGCTTTTTTCTTTTAAGACTTCCGGAGACTCTGTCGTAGCAGATGCAATAAGATTGCCATTGGATCTATTATCTATTACAGGTTTGGTCAGAAAGATGCCGAGCACCAGCATAGCCGCGATAGATGAAATCGTTGCATAACGAACTATTCTATATTTTTTCTTACTTCCCCATTGGGCAGTTTTGTGGAGTTTTTGCTGGCGATCAGTTAAACTTTTTTTAATCCTATATGTCAATTCAACCTCTTTTCTTAACTCTGGATTATTTAATGCTTCCTGCTCAAAATTGAGGCTTTCCACCGGTGACATCTCCTTTCTGAGGTATTTGTCTATGAGTTCGATATATCTTTCGTCCATAATCTAGTACTTTAAATTATAATTGTTATACATTTCCTTAACCTTACCTTTCAAAGTCTCCATACATTTGTACTTTCCTGTTTTAAGGCCGTTTTTACTTGTGTTTTTTTCACCTCTGGCTTGTATTATTTCATCCAAACTCATATTATCATAATAGAACATCGTAAGTATTTCCTTACAACGTGGAGGTAAATCAAACACACAATGGGCTACGATTTGTGCTTGCAAACTTTCAGAAGATTCATCTGGCATAATAGCAGACCTAACTTCTACCATATGAGCAAATGATTCAAATTCTTCTTCAAGTTCAAGTCTGTCATTTCTTAGCCAATCTCTATAATCGTTCTTAGCAATATCTATCAGGAAAGTTTTTAATTTGCAGGTTAGTTTTCTGATGTTTCCCCTGCGATCTCTTCTCAGTATGGTGTCGTTCTCATCAAGAAAGATTCTTCTTGTCTCTATTTCAGTCCATAGTTTGACGAATGATTGCTGGAATATGTCCTCCTTAATGTCTTCTCGTGAAAATACAGTTTTGTATGAAGACATAAAGTATTTTTTGCATTCGTTGTAGAATGTTTCTGTTATACGTTCATTATACCTTTGTATTTCTCGGATTATCGCTGTATCAGCAAGTGGCGTTTTTTTGCCAAAACTAATAATCATATATTCTCTTGATAAGATATTGTTATGTATTAATGTGAACTATAAACAAAAAGTAACCCAACATTATAAGCAATATTGGGTTTTTATATTATTTGTTAGATTCCAAAAATATTTGGTTTTGACTGTTTTACTACAAGTTCTGCCTTCTTTTTGCCGGCAGTGATGACGATAACACCAGCTCTCTCATTATGTTTGTCCTTGTTTCTCTCCGCCTTCACCAACAGCTTTGTGCTGGAGGATGTATAAGACAACCAATCTGGGCAGGATTCAACCTTCCAGTCTTCATCATCGCATTCTACAAATATTTCTACATATTTCCCACCTTTTGCAGACATCGATATTTCTGTTGGATTCAGAACTATTCTAACCTTATCAATTGATTGTTCTGGAATCGTGTCTGGTGTGCTCGTCGTAGGGGTTGGTTCTACAGGCTTAGGGTTAGGGTTAGGCTTAGGTTTGTTATTACTTGCTACCAATTGTTGCTTAATCTTCTTACATGTTGCAATCTGATCATCGCATATTTTTTTCTTTTCCGCAGAATCGTATGCTATCTTTGCTTTTTCAAAAGCACTAATTGCTTTATTTTGTGACACTATTGTCATTGTCTTCATAAAAGATACTCCCTGCTTGTAAAGCAGGTCAGCAGTACTGGAATTTTGTGCAAATAATGGCTGTACTATTGCTAATAGACTAAGAATTAGTGTTAATATGTTTTTTTTCATTGTGGATTGATATTAATAATTCTTGAGATATTTTCTGCTCTTTTAATGAACTCGAATTGGTAAGATGGTTCATCTGCAAAGAAATTTGCCTTTTCAAGCAACAGATTATATACTTCAAATAGACAAGTGTCAACAGATGCAATCTGATTTTCCATATGCTCTATATATTCTTCAAACTGAATTCCTCCTCCTTCCTTTGCCTTAGCTAAGGCCAAACTATACTGTTCACGCGCTGACAACAAGAACGCATCATAGTTTTCAGTTTTATTTTTCCCTAACTTATACAAGCTATCACCTTTGCATATATGAGCTGTAATAGAAGATATTATTTTTTCTCTTTTTATTTCTGTTTGACGCACTATTTGTTCCTGCAGAATGGTTTGGTCATGCTTATATTTTAAAATAAATATGGTGCCAACTACACAAACCAGGCCACAGATGATAGGCCAGAATCTTTTGAAGACCGTTTTTTCGCCCTTCAATAAGAAATGTTCCCCATTCATACCTTTGGTCGCATACTGCTCCAACTCCGCTGCAGTTGGTCTGTTCCATGGGTCTACATTAAGGCATTGGTTGAGAACCTTTCTTAAATCCTTACTATATTTTTCATCTATTTGAGGAATGTCAGCTCCCTTCTTTTGCAACAAGCCACCATCATTGCCAAAAGGAGCGTCTCCCGTAAGCAATTCAAAGGCTGTTGCTGCTAAAGAGTAGATGTCACTTGCCATAATGGGAGTATTTCCATGTGCTCCAAAACGTTCAGGAGCCATATAGGCCATTGTGCCTGCTGACGCATATGCATCACTTACACTTCTTCGGAGTACACTTTTGCAGTGTGAACTTACTCCAAAGTCTGTCAACGTATAGTCACCATTATCATTTTGCAGTACATTATCAGGTTTTATGTCCTGATGAATTATAGGCGGATTCATGGAATGAAGAAAGTCCAATCCTGATGCAATGTCATGGAGAAATTGCCAAATATCGCTTTCTTCAAATAGCCCTATACGTTTCTGAGCACTTCCATTTTGGCAATACGGAAGAACAAGATATGGCTTTCTGTCGCATGTGTCATAATGCAGCGCGGTTAGCAGGTTTTTATGTTGAACATTAGCCACAATAGCAAACTCACGCGCAAAAACATTAAGTCCTTCATCATCAAGGCCAGTAGCAGGAGCATATATTTTCAGTGCGACATCTATATTCGTTTTTATATCTGTTGCTAACCATACCTCTGCAAAACTGCCTCTACCCAACAATCTCAAAAGAGTATATCTACCGTGAAAGATTTTATATTCTGCCATATAAAACAATTTAACTCGGACGGCAATGTTGCTGTCCGAGTATTACTTAAAGGTTACTTGCTATAGTTCTCAAAAACCTTTTTGATTTGTTGAGTTCTATGCTTTGAAATAGATTCCACTATTTCCTTCTTTGAATCAAGGATTGATGAAGACTTAGACTTTGTTTTATCAATAAATTCTTGATTTGACCTGTTGGAACTTATTGCTCTAGTCATGGACTCTTCATTTGCAGCTGAGCCAAGAGGCACGTAAACTACCATTCTATCCTCAGGATAATACATGATGCCCAAAGTCGATTCTGATACACTTGCCCCATTAGTCCATGCATACTGACTGCTATCACTTGCAGTTCCGTTTGCAAATACGGTGTATTTTGAGTTGAGGAAATCTACAATTGTTGAGGTAGCAACGCTTTCATTGATGGTCACTACTGCACTCTTACACTTATTCGTATCGGTGTTCATATCGAACACTGCAAGGTTTACATAGTTTGTGCCAACAATGTAGTACATTCTACTACCATCGTCAGAATATGGAGTGCCGTATTTTGCAACAATTTGGTCATGTGTCATACCAAGACCCTCATAGTAGTTATCAAGTATATCATTATTTGTTTCATGCTGCTTCATATTCAACTTTGTATATACAACAGCACCATTCATCAAGTCAAATGTTACCTTTATTGATTTGTCGTCATTATAGAATACTAATTCATACTGAGAAGAGTCTGATTCATATTCTATATATTTAGCGCAAAGATAGTCATAAACATCATTTGGATTAGACTGTGTATTCATATATACCCAGAACTCAGAAACCTGCTTGTCTGGATTAAATACGAATCCAACCATCTGAGCATATGAATTGTCAGTTATATTATAGTAGTCGGAACCATTTTTTGAATAACTAAAATCTGACATAAGGAATGAATATCCGTACTCATCCATTGCAGACTTCACCTGATTTTTATCGTAACCAAACAAAGGAACGAAATCGGTCCAAAGATCTTCAACATGAGCCTGTTGCAGGAAATGCTGAGTTTCACAGAAAATTACACTCTTCTCTGATTTATTATATGCAACGATTGCTTTAGACAACTCTCTATCTTCAACAGAAGAATAGAAAACATGTGAGTCATTTTCGTTAATCTTGTAGTAGCGAGAATCCATGTATGACAAAACTTCTGCCTCAGGTACAGATTCTTTTAATAATAATTGCACTTCTGTAACCATGCCATCTTTTGGGCACAAATACACCTTTGTAATGTCTGCTACATCGTGTAACTGATGAATGAATCCAAATGAATAACCATCTTCACCAGAATAAGGATCCCCTAATCGACTAAGGACTTTTCTCATGTTACTATAGTCAAGTCCGATTAAGCCTACATAGTCAAACCACATGTCTGAACAATTGTCACCTACAGTTACTTTTACCCAGACATTTGTTTTTGTCGTACTTACTTTGATATAGGTAATACCTTTCTCTCCTTCAGCTTTTATTATACCATCAGAGGTAACGCTCGCAATTCGCTCATTGTTACTTGTATAAGAAGTTACGGAATATTCAGGATATGCCTGAGAGAACCCTATTGTTTCAGTTTTACCTACTTGCATATCATAGCTTTCAACTATTTTCTCCAAATTATGATCTGCAACCATAGATGAAGAAATCGTAAAACTAAATTCCTTGATGTTCTTTACTGTCCAATCTGCAAATTGGGTTTGTCCCATAAATGGATAGTGATATGTCAGCTTATTATTTTTGCTATCAAACTCCCATCTGCCTTCCACCTCAGCACATCTTAGATAATTGGCATAACGATCGTAGAATGTTCCATTTACGCTGAAGCGCATTTCTTCGTTTTCAGCTTCTTCATACCAACTACCGACAACTGGAGTCACAGGAGATGGAGATGTTGGAAGTTTGTGATTACATTCATCATCGGAACATGATGTCAATCCAATGGTCATCGCAAGAGCAATTAAAGATAAAATTTTCTTCATTATATTTAATATTTTAATTTTGATTTTTTACAATTTTTGTTTTTTCCGATTGAAACCCAGTAGACGGAGTAATCGAAGAAGATGATTCTGTAGATGCAGGTGTTGTGGTAATGGTATCCAAGGGAGAATTATGTTTAGTAGGTTTGTCAACTCCTTTCTGCGTTTCATTCATATTTTCAAATGTTGGTGACAAATCAAGCCTATTTTTAATACGTAAAGAAACAGAATCCATCAAGTTTGGGTCTTTATGACAAATAACTTTGATATAAGTTGTAGTATCTTTTAGTAAAAACTTATGGACATAGATAATACTATCCTTAACATTAATCTTAATCAGATTTTTGTCATATACATAGGTTGATACGCTGTCACCAATGACTTGGACATGAAAGGAAGTCTTTTCTTTTGCTGATAATGTATCTCTATCAAGCCAAATTCTTACACTTCTAGCCGTAGGCCTAATTAAAGAAAATCCTGCATAAAAAAGTGCTATTATTAGAAATATAGCAAAAACAGAAGCGAAAATAGTTCTTATATTTATTTTATTTTGTTTCTCTGTTTTTTCATTAGAAGGAGTTCGCGTGTTGTCTTTTTTGATGTGTAGTAAAGATATAGTTATATTATCACTACCACCGGCAGCCAAAGCTGCTGTTGTTAAACTCTCTTTACATTTGTGTAAATCGAAACATTCTTCTTCAATAATAGCGCCAATTTCCTCGTCTTTACAAACACCACATAATCCGTCCGAACATAGAAGAACAATTTGGTCATCTTCAATATCATATTCAACAACATCTGCCTTGGCTTTTTGCGAAATATCACCAAGACTACGTGTTATAACATTGCTATTAGGATGAGTCATTGCTTCTTCATCTGTTATGGCTCCTGCATCAACTAATTGCTGAACATAAGAATGATCTTTTGAGAGTCTAGCAATACCCTTATTCTTAACAAATGAATATGCTCTACTATCACATATCCAGGCAATGTACAGTTTACAATCAATTAACCAAGCTATAACTATGGTAGATCCCATTCCGACTGTAGAGGGATCTTCTTTTGTTCTTTTCTTAATGCGGACGTCGCATTCTGAAATCACCTTCTTCAAAAACGACTTTATGGCATCAGATCTATCAAACACGTCAGCAGACATTTGATTTGGCGAAAACATCTCCTGCACAGTGTCTATCGCTATTGCACTTGCCACTTCACCAGCATTTTGACCTCCCATGCCATCGGCTACAACCATAACGCATCCCCTAGATCCGAGTTGGATGACCTGCTGGTTATCAGCAGGTACAATCCACTCGTTTTTATTCAGGTCTGGACAAACTGTGAAATTGTCCTCGTTATTTTCTCGCAAGCCTACGTTTGTGCCTGCAAATAATTTGAATGATACCATATCAGTTGAATTTATCAAACAAATCTAGAGTTTTGAATTATTTTTTCTTCTTCTTAGATTCGCTTTTAGGAGAATCATTAGACTTTGTAATGTTATTAGTAGCTTCACTTTTTGTGATCTTATCATCAGAACAAAGCAACTGAAGATCCCAACCATTCGATTTGTTTCTAACGGCTACGCCTGAAAGAAGATACTGAACTCTTCCTCCTCTTTCGAATTTAGGGGTGACATAAATTCCACCGATGATCTTTTCAGGAGTAGAAGGATTCATTGTTACAAGTGCACTGTCCGCAATTGCTTCTACAGAATGTTGTGACTGGCGAATATCAACAACCATAGCACTATCAGATATTTCAGATTTTGTATATGCCCATATCATGTACCCTTTTTTGCTTCCTGTTTCTTTGTCAATGCTTAATCCAAAGTCACTAATGGCATCAGTGTGCATATAAAGAGTTTTGTCTGCATTTAAGGGTCTTACGTAGTCACTTTCTCCCTTTATTTCAAGGTCAATGGAATTGTAGTTAGCATCATTAATGGAACGCTGATAAGTCCAATAAAGAGAGGTGTTATAATTACCAGAAGCATTGTCTCTTGCATAGTCAGAGTCACCTTTCCATGGCTCTATTACATCCGAAAGGAAAATAGTACCTCCTGACACTTTAATTGCCAACGAATAACTTTCTCCATAATATGGTTTGTTATTCTTTCCGAAGAATTCATCATTTCTTTCAAGTCGGTACTGCTGTCTGATAATCGACATTTCAGGTAAAATCGCTTGCAATTCAGCTGATGGATCAGTCTTTGCAGCCAACCCTTGCTGCTGGCTTATTAGATCCTTCAATTTAAATGTGCTTTGGGCATTTGTGTTGAGGGAAGTAATAATCAAGACAAGGAATAATGACAAATTTATATTTTTCTTCATAATTATTTCAAATTTGAAATTGAACAAAGACCACCATTGTGATCGCCCTGACCATAAGAAACAATACCTACAGCCTTAAGTTTGCCATTGTCATTGTAGAATACTGGGCCACCAGAGTTACCTGATTCATAGTTTCTTGCACTCACTCTAATTATACCCTCATCCAGACCATTGCGAGAATTTTTACAAGAACCATAGAGACAATTAAAATTATAAGTATCAATTGCACCCCAACCATGAGGGAAGCCAAGTATATGGAGATCTGCACCAATAGGAAGTGAGCTTGCTTTGCTTGCATCAACAACAATGTTACCCTTTTGCCCAGTTCGAATATAAGCCCAATCTGCAGACATTGATGTTTCTTCCCTCCAAACTAGATTTTCTGCAACATTCCAATTGTGTTCAGAAGAATGGTCCATTACGAAATCTGTGCTCTTAAATCTCAGTACTTTTGATTTACTGCGAGCCTCAAAGTGCGCAATAATCTTCCAACCCGGAGTGTTCATACCAGCAACAAGATAAGGAATTATCTTTTCTGCGTTTTCGCCAGATGGCATACCACCGGAACGAGGGAATAGCCATCCATTGATGCAATGTTTAGCAGTAATAAATCTTCCATCTGTTGTCAAGAAACCTGTACCATACCAGCCATAGCCATCAATTTCAATTTCATCCTTTCCATCAGTTACAATGACGCGAGTTGTGCGAAGGAAGAAAACATCGTCCTCAACTTTCGAAAGCATTGCGCTAAGGTTTGCATTAGAGCCTTTGCTGATTACCTTTACCTGATCTCTATACCTCTTAATCAGGGAATCTTGTCTTGCCTGTTCACGTTGTGCTACGGCTAACAAAGAATCCAACTCTGCATTCTTGCCAATAATACTGTCTATCGTTTGTCCTGCTTCGGCAATCTTCTCATAGAAATCCTTTTGCATCTTAATATTCCAAGTACTCAGACCTGCTACTACAAGTACAAGAATACAAGCCAGACAAGCAATTGCTGTCTTATAAGGGCGCAAAGCTTGTTTGCGGAACAAATCCAGACGCTCTGTCATCTTAATGCTTGATACCAGACTTTGCTTTCCTGCAGGAACAATGAATCCCATACGAGGACCACCTACTGAAAGTTGAATCTCGTCCCCATTCTCTAGATACCATTCGTTTTCTACAGGACGCCCATTCAAGAATGTGGAATTGGTCTTGGATAATTGAACAAGCTTCCAGCGATCTCCGTCCTTAATGATGGCTGCGTGACGACGACTAACAGTTTGAAAAGTCTCGTCAAATCTTACTTGACAATTGCTATCACGACCGAGTTCAACCTGATCAATGATAATTTTTTGCGATTCACCTGCTTTGTGATACTTAGATGCACTTTTGTGCTCCAAAATATAATAACGACGTCCATTACCGTTGAACAAAGCACTTACACCTGCACCTACGGAACCTCGCAAGGTGCGCTTGTATTGAACTGTTTTGCTGTCCATAAATTTATTTTTAATTATTATTCAACTTTAATTTTGTACTCACCTACAGTAATAATGTCACCTGTAAAAACCTTCAAACCATCTTTTCCATCGCTGTGAGTTATCACTGGTGTAGCATTAAGGTAAGTTCCATTAGTAGAAGTAACCCAAGCTCTCTCACTTTTTATCCATTGTCCATCTTTAATCATCCAAAATGCGCCATCTTTTGATCTCTCTAGCGTAAAATGATAACGAGAAACGTATGTACTGTTATTTTCAGGGAGAACTATATCATTGTCCGGTTTCCTTCCTACGTGTAACATTCTTCTATGCCCATTCAAGTAATTACTTAATACGTAAGTCATACCTAAATTCTCACCTTGTGTGATAATCAATTTTGATATATTATAATTTCTTGATAATCGCTCTTTTTTATGAATAGGATTTACGTTTCCGATCATAGGTTTCATATCCTGAAGTACCTCTAGTGCACTTTGGTAACGTTCACGATAATTGGGTGTTAAACAACGATCTATAATATAGAACCAGTCATTTCCATTTGGGAAAGATTTTAATTTATTCATATCCCATTCCCCCTTTTTTGCCTTTTCTCGGTACGTTGGCAGGTCTTCAATCTTTTCAATGTTTCCAAATGGGAAAGAACCGCCAGTAAGCAACTCGAACATCATAACACCGAATGACCAAATATCAACAGTTGGAAGATATGTAACACCACCACCTACGCGATCTGCCATCTCTGGAGCCATATACAATGGTGTACCCTGAACTTGTTTTGGTCTCTTCTTCCACCATCCAACCTCAGACATACGTTTCGACTGATCCATTTCTCCGACAACACCAAAATCTGTGAGTGCAGCTTTTCCATTATTTCGGATAAGAACATTCTCTGGTTTTAGGTCACGATGAACTTTACCTTCTGAATGTAATTTATGAAGTCCTTCTAGGATATCATGTGCAAAACTAGGTAACTGTGATAGGTCTTTCCCAATTAATTTAGACAAATCCCCAGAAGGACAGTATTCCATAAGTAGATACGGGTTGCCTTTTACAACACCAAAGTCTAAACTATGAATCAGGTAATCACTTGTTAGTTTGCCTGTTTTGTACTCCTGTTCAAATTTTGCGACTAATGGATCATGTAGTTCATTTGACACTTCCCAAAGTCTAAGAAGTTTTAAAGCATACTTGTTACCTAGTACATCTTTAACCATGAAAACATCGCCATATGAACCACTGCCGATTCGATCGATGACAGTATATTTGCCATCGATCAAATCATCAGCTTTTATGTCAAGTCGATATGCAATCATTGTTGCTTCTCGGTATTATAATTCAAAACGATATAACTGATTACCTACAAGAATCAAATCACCCTGTTGAAGCTCGATTTTACGTGAAGCTTGTACAAAAGTGGTTTTATATTCACTTCTGTCCTCTATGCACCATTTGCCATTATCGAAAGAAAGACATGCTTGTTCCAGAGAAGTAATAGTTGTGTTTTGGGGATCTGTATTGTCACGATTTAACACTACTTCATTACCCTCGAATGCAAGTTCATCACCTTCTGGCATACCTGTTTCTTCAGATATTGGGACAAGTTTGAACTCAAAGGTTTTCTCTCCTTTTCTGATTGGACGCATTGTCATACGTGCTTCATCCGCATTCTTAACTGGTACTGGAGCAGGAGCATCTTCTATCTTGTATCCGCAATTTGGGCATTCTCCATCTTCTAGAGAGTGACCGCATTCAGGGCATTCGTTTTTTTCTAAGTCGTTCAACTGATCAGAACCCGGAATTTCCCGAACCGTTGCTTTGGGATTAAATGCTCCAGCAACATAACGGTCAGTTGGACGGTCATGGTTAGTTTCCTTCGAAACAACAGTTTTTACTTCTTCTGAAACATTGCTTGTAAGTGGCTTATTGCACTTCTCGCAAATCTCTTTACCTTGGGGATTATCCCAGCCACAGAATTGACACCTCATAATTATTTAGTTTTTTTGGTTTTAATATATCTTAGAGTGTACGCTAATTTAAATTCGAATGTATTTAAGCGATGCTTATATCCCTTCATGCTAGTATCACTTACGTTAAGTACTGTCCAACGTTCGTTGTCCCAATAATTCTTGTTAGCCATGTTAGTAAGCATCTGAGTGTATGACAAACCAAATGAAAGACCTGCCCATTCATAAGCTATGCCAAAGCGTAATCCACAGTTAAATTTGCTAAATGGCGCTTCCTGGAAAATATCGTGATGAGGAACAGGGGCATCATTTCCTGATGTGTACATTTCATCCCAATATACACATGGCTGGTACAGGTTGAATTCTGTATTAACAGCTGTGTGATGTAGGTAATTACTATTGTTGCTTGGCTGATGAGTTACATTGTTGTAAATTTTCATCGTCTCACTATCCGAATTACCAGATAACTTCATTTTTGATGAGAGTCCAAAATTGAGGACAGGACCAAGATTCAACTGAACATGACTTACATTGTTTACTTTGAATCGATATGAAGCAAGGATTGGCACTTCAATCATTGTATGAGTGTAATCCTCTTTATATGAATTCTGCAGTTCACCTTTCATGTATTCATAAGCACTACGAGGCTGAGTATAGATAGTATTCTGATTAAATTCATTCTTATACTTTATCTGTGTATAGTTGGCACCAGCCATCAGGAAGATGTTCTTGTAGAGGCGAATATCTGCAAAAAGTCCTAAACTATAACCAATTGCAGATTTGTATGAAGCATTCTCAGCGCTTGTGCCGAGACCATAGTCAAGAACCGAACCTACATAATCACCACCTGCGGATGCACTTACGAATGGCAAATAATAACTTGCACTTACTCCGAGTGAGAAGTTCCTACCACCAACCAATTTTGAGTCTGGGAAGATAAGATCTTGAGCCATTCGAGGTGATTGTGTAATCATTACACCTGCAGTTTGACGATCTGTTCTAACTTGCACACTACCAGAACGAGGTTCGCCATTTGGGATGTTTTTGCCACATTCAATTCTGATACTATCATTGCCTATTCTTTGAACATTCAGCCATGTTGGATAATCACCTACAAACCAGTTGTCTGCATCGGTATAGACTTTCATGTAGTGAACGTCACCCTCGGAATTGAAAACGAGATTGTTCTGAGATAAAGTGAGATGCTCTTCTCCTGCACTTTGATAAATCTTAATAGTGACAGACTTTGAAGGAGATACAATGACAATGTCATCTGTACGCTCCATTACTCTGTCGTTAGGGCTTACAATAATATGAATACCGTCATTTTTTTTCTCAATTTTACACCAAGATGGAATAGATGTAACATCCCAGTTTGCATTTGACTCAATTGTGATGTTATCTTCTGTTCCATTAGCAGGAAAAGACAGACTCTGTGCACCTACCTCTATATATTCGGGACGTCCTTCCTGGATCACCTTAACTGATCTATACAAAGAACCACTATTGACTATTAGTGTAGCAGTCTTACTTCTAGTACTATTGTTTGCCTCACGACACTGAACGATGAAATTTTTGGCATTGGAAGCATCTGTATTACACCATTCTGTCATTCCGTTGATTTTCCATTTGTTGGTTGATGTTACTTCAATTTTCTTATCACCTCCCTGATATGGAATGACAATCTCTTGCTCGGAGATCTCTAGTTTTGGAAGACGCTCGCGACAATACTCGATCCACTTGTTACAGTCAGCACGAAGGTTGACATCGCAATCCTTTGCACGCTGATAATAGTTGATTGCTTCTGCATAGTTCTTGCTGTTTTTTAATGAATTAGCTCTTTTGTACAAGTCTGCACAATTTTGAGCATTAAGCTGCATTGAACAGACAATCATGCCTATTGCTGCTAGTAAAACTTTCCCTGCTGTTCTCATTGTTAATTATTTTTAGTTATGTAATTATTCTTTAAAGTCATTAGTGTTGAGCTGGTATAAAATCTTCGTTAGATGGAGTAATATTAGACTCTCGTAATTCATGTGACTGATTTATAATTTTTCGTCATCTTGTGGTTTTGCAGTTATCTCGTGTGGTTTTCTTTTTGAAGGAGTAACATAATCACTTAAAACGACACTTCGCTTGCAGTGCTCCTGTGAAGCTAATTCTGCTCCTATTTCTCCGTACCAAACACCTATGCTGTCCAAATACTCATAGGTATTATCGATAACCAATTGAGATGCAACCCACATTTGATTACCCTTTTCTTTTACAGAGTCTGTTACATTAAGTTTGCTTGCGTCTGTATAAATCTTTGCCGCAGAACAGAGCTTTGTTTCATCAACCTTTGAAAGATCTTTTTTACTTATCTCAGATTCAGTTAAAGACACGGCTTCGCTAATCCTGGCAAGAAAAATGCTATCATTCCTATTGATCAAAACCTCATATTCGGCTTTTTGTCTTTTCTTATTAATTATATAAGGGTATACGAAATAGCTAGTTGCTACTAATAGCAACGCAGATATAGCCAGTATTACTTTCTTGTATTTATTTGATGGAGGTGGAGTAATTCCAGCAATGTGATCTTTGGCACGTTTTACGAGTGCAACCGCATCTGGTCGATCCCAGGCGTCTAAGGCTAAACAATCGTAAACTAAGTGCTTGAGTTCTTCAGATACATTGTTATTAATTGGAGGTATTTTGCCGTTTTGAGATTTTTGAGTAACTCCTCCATACTGTCCAAAAGGCACGTCACCAGTAACTATTTCATAGAGTGTTGCTCCAAATGCCCATATATCACGAGCATGAATATCCGACGATTCAGTACTGAAACTTTCCACAGACATATACCAAGGCGTTCCGCCTCCAACGGTTCCTTTACTAGACTTCCTAAGCGTATTTCGTGTTTTCGTACTTATACCAAAGTCAATTATCAAATATTGCCCATCTGAATTGATCAAAATATTGTCTGGCTTTATATCTTGATGTGTTATGCTGTGTGCATGCAAATATTGAAGTCCCAAAGCAACTTGTTCAATGAATATCCATAGTTGCTCTTCTTCAAAATTGTTGATAAGTTTTTTTGCAGAACCGTTTTTACACACACTCATCGCTAAATAAGGTAGTTCCTCTTTATGAATTCCAAAACCAATAGCGTGAATAATGTTAGAATGATTTAAACCGCACAAACGAGCGAACTCTCTTTTGAAGTCTTCTTTTCCTTCTTCATCAAGTTCGCCATTTGGGGTGTAGATTTTGAGGGCAACATCAATATCCGCATTTAGGTCATGCGCAAGCCATACTTCAGAGAATCCTCCACCACCGATCTTGTCAATCAATCGGTAGCGGTTGTCAAACTTCTCTTTTGAGTCTCTTATGTGAGCGAGATTAATCATTTCTTCTGAACTTTTTGGTGGTCTCTTGTCTGTTATGGATTCATCTTTTTGAGTTGTTAAGGTAAACTTATCGCACGAAGTAACCCAATCATGTCATTAATTGTGCGTAACAATACAAAAAAAGCGTGAGACCAGCTCTGTTGCTCGTTCCACGTGTTAAGGCTCTCGCATTGCCCTGCTTGTCGAAACGAGCAACGCCGAAAGCCCCACGCCGATGAGTATATAATATGCCAACATTAGCCATTGCATGCAATAGCCAATAAGAGCAGTATATAACCACCTCATGAGACGTTCCCGTTGCTTTGTTTTTGACAAGCAGTTGAATTTGCGAGATTCTAACACGTCAAAACCAAAGCGTACAGATACGCCTTTATGTATATATGTGCCTTGCCCGCCTATGCCCTATGGGGGCTTTCGGCATTGCTTGGCGGTGCAAATTTAGCAAAATTAAAATTAAGAAAGAAAGTTCTAGATAGCAAAAACTATCATAAAGGATTATTCTGCCATTATTCAGCCCCAAACTATAACATATTGTAATATAATGGAGGTAAAAAAGCGTTGGACAACATCAATTCAAACGAAATGGAGGTGAAAAAGCGTTTGACAACGTCGTTTCAAACGAAATGGAGGTGAAAAAGCGTTTGACAACGTCGTTTCAAATGAAATGAAGGTGAAAAAGCGTTTGACAACGTCGTTTCAAATGAAATGAAGGTGAAAAAGCGTTTGACAACGTCGTTACAAATGAAATGAAGGTGAAAAAGCGTTTGACAACATCGATCCAAATGAAATGAAGGTGAAAAAGCGTTTGACAACATCGATCCAAATGAAATGAAGGGGTGAACGGGTGCTATGAGGAAAGATAGGAGAGTATGCCTACAATACTATTCTTTGAGCATCAACGGGGTGGTCAAGGAAGATGGAGGCACATTCGTTGAATTGAGTGGGGTGCTCGGTAGTGAGCATGCTCAATGTTCCGCCTTGTGAAAGACGTGCTTGCATATCAGTGTGGCGAGAAAGATAGTCTTGTAAACTTGTGGCAATGTATTGTCCCTGAGGTATTACTGTGACACCAGAGGGCATAAATTGCTCTATCTTGGCCTGAAGTAGTGGATAATGTGTACAACCAAGTATAACGGAATCTATTAATGGGTCTGCCGAAAACATTTCGTCTATCTTCTGCTTGACAAAATAATCGGCTCCAGGCATATGAGCTTCGTTGTTCTCTACAAGAGGTACCCACATGGGGCATGAAATACCTGTAACCTGTATGTGGGGATGCAATTTGGCAATCTCCAAATCGTAGGTTTTAGAACGAATGGTGCCAGGGGTGGCAAAGATTCCAACGTGATTGGTTTTGGTAATATCTGCTATGCACTCGGCTGTAGGACGAATTACTCCTAAGACACGGCGAGAAGAATCAATGAGAGGGAGGTCATTTTGCTGGATGCTCCTTAAAGCCTTGGCAGAAGCTGTGTTGCATGCAAGCACAACTAAAGGACAACCCTCAGAAAACAGGCGACGCACAGCCTGAAGAGTGAATTCATACACTACCTCAAAGCTGCGCGTTCCGTAGGGAGTACGTGCATTGTCACCCAAATACAGATAGTCATACTGAGGCATCAGTTGGCGAATCTTGCTAAGAATAGTCAATCCACCATAACCGCTATCAAAAATACCTATTGGTGACATGAACGTTTGAATATTTTCTAGTTGTTGGATGGGTCGATACCCAAAACTTTCAATACATGGGGAGTAAGATCTATGGTAAGACCGCCAACGACATAAGGCACGCTACCATTATCCAAATCGAATACGATACTGACTCCACGCTCTTGTGCTGCTATTTCTATAGCATCGGCAAGTTCTGCTTTCACGTCGGCAATCATACTCTTCTCTGCCTCAGCGAGGAGGGCTTGCACCTTTATGCGGAAGGCAGCATTAGTTTCAAGCATGCTCTCCAGTTCGTTTTGGCGCTTCTCCAAAATTGTCTTTGGAAAATCCTTTTGACCCTGCATGAATTCTTCAAACTTGCGCTGAAAATCCTTTTCGCTCTTCTTTGCCTCTGCTTCATACTGCTCGCGCAAAGCTATCATATTGTTTTGGATAGCCTTGTATTGTGGCATCTGACGAAGAATAGCGTTAGACCTAATACTACCCATCCTAAAAGACATTGGCTTGGGACGAGATACAGGTGCCGGATTTACCTTCTGAGCATTTAGGGTATCTACTTGCAGAGTGTCCTGTGTCTGGGCTTGAGCAGAAAAGGCACAAACCCAAATACATGTGAGGCAAAATGCTTTTGCAATATCTGAAATACTAAATACCTTCATCGCTAGATTTTTATTTCAATTACTTAGCGGGTGTTGTAGGAGCAGTGGTAGCAGTAGCTGATACTGTTACACCTAGTTCCTTCTGAATCTGAGTAGTAATATCGGTGCTAATAGCTGGGTTAACAAATGAGATGGCACCTACGCTCAAATCAACAACATATACATAGTTACCTGCTTCAGCCAATTTCTTAACAGCTGCATTTACCTTCTGATAAATCAAAGCCATCTTCTCCTGAGAAGCCTTCTCTAGAGTCATCTGACTATCTTGCACGCTCTGCTGAAGACGTTGACCAAGGTCGTTAAGCTCCTGCTCACGACGAGCGCGTACATTTTCCAATAGGTTATTATACTCCTTCTGAAGGTCAGTCAACTTCTTCTGATACTCATCCTGCATTAACTTAATATCCTCAGAGTATTGCTTTTCCATAGCCTGAAGCTCTGTCTGAGCAGTAGTATACTCCTTCATGTGGGGAACGATGTCAGCAAGATTGTAGTGAGCAAACTTAGCCTGAGCCATAATGGTAAGGGGTGCTATCATTAGAATAGCTAAAAGAATCTTCTTCATAATCTTAAAAAATATTTATTTATTTGTTTATTAATTTACGTTTAATTGGAATGATTAATTGTAACCGAGCTTAGCCAAGACCTCATTAGAGATGTCTGCCTTGGGCGAAGCAAAGATGATACCGGCATCTGAAGCACGATCCAGAATCAAGCTATACCCCTTTAGCTCGGCAATGTCCTTAATGGCATTGTATATTTCGTCCTGAATAGGGGCCATCAGACTTTCACGCTTTTTGAATAGCTCTCCTTCGGGACCGAAAT
This sequence comes from Bacteroidaceae bacterium, assembly GCA_017381015.1. Lineage (GTDB taxonomy): Bacteria > Bacteroidota > Bacteroidia > Bacteroidales > Bacteroidaceae > Physcousia. The sequence continues at coordinate 14,889 of JAFOCV010000139.1, read as the reverse complement.
ACTTTTTCTTCAGTTCGCTAGCTTCCTTTTCCTTAGCGATGATAGCTTCTTCGCTCTTCACCTTCTGCTCATCAGAAAGGAACATTGACTCTGATTGGTACTTCTTGTACATATTCTGGGCTTCGGTTTGAATTACTTCCACCTCGGCTTGCCACTTCTTGGAAACCTGATTCAACTGCTCTCCTGCACGTTCGTAGGCAGGGATGTGCTTTAGAATGTATTCCATATCTACCAAGGCAAACTTCTGTGCACTAAGAGGCATAAGAGATGCACATAGAGCAATGATTGCAAAAAATAATCTTTTCATAATTCTGTGTTTTTAATATTGTGCAAGAAAGACTCATAATGAAAGGCTCTGCACAATAGGTTAATATGTATTAGGTTATACTAGAATTCCTGACCAAGAACGAAATGGAAATGACTACCACTATATGTACTTACGCCCTGTACTTTGTCGAAACCGTAAGCCCAGTCAATACCAAGCAAACCGATCATGGGTAAGAAGATACGTGCACCCACACCCACTGATTTCTTCATATCAAAGGGATTGATCTTGCTGATGCTGCTCCAACAGTTACCACCCTCGGCAAACACGAGGCCATACAAGTTGGTACTAGCGCCCAAGAGGAATGGATAGCGAAGTTCCAGAGAGAAGCGTGTATATGCATAACCCATATTACCACCAGGAGTAATAGAACCATTGTCATAACCACGCAAACCGATGGTTTCTGTAGAGTAGATAGATGAGTAACCAGAAGTACCATCACCACCCATGTAATAGTTCTCAAATGGAGAGGGTTTGTGCTTGTTGTACGAACCTAGCATACCCACCTCGGCACGTGTCATGAGTACGAAACACTTGTCATGATTGGAAAGTGCAGTAAAGTTGCGGAACTTGAACTTCCACTTGTGGTATTCAATCCAAGAATACTTCTCCTGCAATTCTCTGTTGTAGGAACTACTATTAGGATTGTTGGCCAAATTAGCATAATCCTTGCCATCCCATAGAGAATATGGAGGAGTAACTGAGACGGACATCAACAACTCAGAACCCTTACGAGGATAAATCTGATTGTCAAGGCTATGACGAGACAATGCCAAGGTCAATGCGAAGTTGTTGCAATTACCATTTGTCATCAATGAGAAGTAATTCCAGTCCTTCATCATATATCTTGTATATGCAAGTTCAGCATTCAACTGGAAATAGTCATCTGGCCAGCGCAAACGCTTACCCCAGCCCAATGACACACCGAAGATTTGCTGAGACTTGTCGGGGTCATAGAAATTCTCGTAATTGCTACCATAGCCATAACCGTAACCATAGCCATATCCATACATACTATTATAATAATTGTTGTAATAGTTGTCGTAATAAGCTGAGTTGTAGTAACGGTCACTTACGTCTGTTTGCTTGCTATAGAAAGCACCAAAAGACAAAGCATTGGGGCGCTTGCCACCAAACCAAGGATTGACATACTGAATGCTGTACTGCTGATAGTATGTACCATTGGTTTGACCACTGATGCTGAATGTTTCACCATTACCCTGAGGCATGATACCACGGCGCAAGCCGCCATTCTTGAAGAGATTGGACAAGCAGAAGTTTGAGAACTTCAAACCAATCTTACCGATAACACCCGTCTGACCATAACCTAGCGAGAACTCTACCTGGTCATTGCTCTTAGGCTCCAATCCCCATGCAATATCCACAGTACCATTGTTGGCATCTGGCTGAATGTCTGGTTGAATGTTCTCGGGATTGAAATGACCCATATTGGCAATTTCACGATAAGAACGTTCAAGAGCAGCCTTTGAGAAAAGGTCGCCTGGTTTGTTTCTCAATTCGCGACGGACAACGTGCTCATACACACGGTCATTACCCGTAATCTTGACGCGACTGATCTTTGCCTGAGGACCTTCGGAGATACGCATTTCCAAATCCACGCTATCACCCACGATGTTTACCTCGACGGGATCCAACTGATAGAACACATAACCATTATTATAATATAGGTTACCGATGGAGAATTCATCAGTAGAAATACGGTCGTTCAAGAGTTTCTGATTGTAGACATCACCCTTCTTCATGTCAAGTACGGCCTGAAGATAATCTGTCTTGTACACGGTATTACCCACCCATTCTATGTTGCGGATGTAATACTTGTTGCCTTCCTCGACATACATGTTGATGTCTACATGCTTCTCATCAATATTCTTCACGGTATCTGCTACGATGATAGCATCTCTGTAACCCAATTCGGCATAGTAGTTTTGAAGATTTTCCTTTGCCTCTTTGTACTTACTATCTATAAACTTGTGGCTACGCAACCAGTTGTTGATACCCTTTCTTTCACGAATGGTTTTCAATACACCCTTGGTGAAGAGTGTACCCTTCAACTTCTTCTCTGGTATAATGGTATTGCCGTAAAGGTTGATCTTGTTGACAAGAATCTTGCCATTCTTCTTCACATTTACGTCAACGATTACCTTGTCAGGGGCAGAGGGATCATCATGCTGGAGCAATTCTATCTCTGCATTTTTGAAGCCCTTGTCCTCGAAATAGCGCTTACCCAGGATTTTAGCATTTCTGATGGTGTTTGGTGTAAGCTGACTTTCCTCTGCAAGACCCAGTTTGTCCTTCAAATCGTCCTTCTCCGACTTACGTACGCCGTTGTAGTTGATTTTCGATATACGTGGACGGGGAGCCAGGTGTATGTGCAGATACACAGAGTCGTTGATGATAGAGTCGACATTGATGGCCACGTTGGAGAACAAGCCATTCTTCCAATAACGCTTGATGGCTTGAGTAATTTCTTCGCCTGGCACAGTAATGTGATCTCCGACATTGATGCCAGAGAGACGTGCCAGCATAGCCACATCGTAATTGGGTATGCCCTCTACCGCAATGTTCTTGACCACCACCTCGCGAGGAGTGCGGCTATAGTCAATGACCACCGCGGTGTCACGCTTGACATATTGCGCCTTGGCAGGCAGAGCCACTAGGCACAACAAGATTATATATAAAATAATGTATATATTATTCTTCATCTGAAACTTGATCTCCTGTTTTTCCATAACGGCGTTGACGCTGCTGATAATCAGCTATTGCCTTGCGCAAAGATTCCTCAGTGAAATCGGGCCAAAACTCGTCGGTAAAGTAGAACTCTGAGTATGCGCATTGCCATAGCAGATAGTTGCTTATACGTAGTTCGCCGCCTGTACGTATCAGCAAGTCGGGGTCTGGCATGAAGTTTGTTGTCAAGCGAGAGCTAATCATCTCCTCGTTGATATCTTCAGACGAGAGGCGACCCTCTTTTACGTCCTCGGCAAGCATGCGAGCCGCTCTTGTCAACTCCCAACGGCTACTATAACTCAGTGCAACAATCATAGTCATGCCAGTGTTTACGCTGGTACGCTCTATGCACTCTGACAATCTCTTCTGTACACTTTGTGGAAGACGCTCCATCTCGCCAATCATGCGGAAGCGCACATTGTTCTTCATGAAAATCTCCTCCTCCAAATTGGTAAGAACGAGATGCATCAGAGCCTCAATCTCCTCTACTGGGCGATTCCAGTTTTCGGTACTGAAGGTATAAAGCGTCAGATACTTGACACCTAGCCTTGTGGCTTCCTCGGTGATTTTCTTTACTGTTGCTACACCCTCAACGTGTCCTGCAGTACGAGGTAAACCTTTTGCCTTGGCCCAACGGCCGTTGCCATCCATGATTATGGCTATGTGCGCCGGTATACGGCTATTGTCTAATTGTTGCATAGTCGGTATTTTGGACTTATGTCATATGTTAGTGTAAACATGAAGAAGGAGTATATATCCTTATTCTTCAAACCAGAACTCTCTATGTCGTATGGGTCGTTCAAACGAGGCCCATCTAATTTGTCTATCGTAGTAAAGCGATGCGTCCACTCGAAGATAAAGTTCAAACGGGGCATTACTTTGTATTTTATTCCTGCGCCCAGAGGAAAGTTGATGCCAAAGCTATTGGCTCCTTCCACTATTCCTACCGTAGTGCCCACGCCCAGGATGGCGTATGGGGTGATGCGCGACAACTTCTTGTAGCCAGGGCCTAAACCGTATCCCCAGAAATTCAACTCAAATTGAGCACCAATATCCACCACATTGCCTCTGAATGCTATATCGTCAGCTCTATCTGGCAACGAAGGACCTTCTGGAAGAAAGTAACCCTTGGAGGTACCGCCGTATCTTCCGTAGGCAAGATTCAGTTTCAGAGCCATACGAGGATTGAAATTCCTTCTTAAGGTAAAGGCCCCCATCACACTACCACCAGAGAATGGAGTACTATTGACATCGCCCAAGTAATAGCACATTCCTAATCCTCCGCCAACATCCCATCTGTATTCGAGCAACTCCTGAGCGGAGAGGCCTCTCATGGAGAATATCAGCAATAGTATAGTGTATATCCTTTTCAATCTCGTTGAGCGCTTTTAATATATATCCTGGCGGATGAAGCCTAATCTATTGATACGACCACGATATGCCTTGCCACCTGCTATTACCCAGATGAAGTTGTCGGCATCCACGGCCGCCGTGAGATATCCGTCTGTGCCCTTCAAGTCGGCAGGAGGCAGGATGCTTTGCAAGCGCCACCATGTCAAACCGTTGTCCTGGCTATAGTATATTCGTTCGAGGGCACTAATGCTACCATCAAGACTCTCGCCAGCCATCATCATCAGCATATTGTCGTAATACATCAGATTCATCTGCGAGAACCTTGGCAACTGGGAGGTATTCACCCAACTACGGGTATAGTGCATCCATGTTTCGTTTTCCTCCTTTTCAAAATCCGTCCAGCACTTTGACCACACCACGGCCGTTGTATCAGAAGCCTCGCTTCTATTGCCCAGGAATATCATTCTTGTGAGGTCGGAATTCTGTTGGTAAGTCAAGAATGCGATTTCCTGGCTTGGGAGAAGACTTTCGGAGTCATCAAAACTCTCTCCCGACCAAGAAATGTTGTTCAGAAGAGTGCTTTGTATGTTTTGACCATCCAAAACGTATATTTTACTGTTGGAGATTCCAATTAAGCGATGACCTTGCTTCTGACTAAGCAATGACCAACTGGTTCCATCGGTACTGGAGTAAATCTCGCCATCGGTGGTATTGACAAAGAGCGACTGAGAGTTCTTGGTCAATGAATAAACGTCAGTTGTCAAGGGAAGATTTGTCACCTGTTCGCTCCATGTGCCAGAGTTGGCATTATCGTGTGCCGACCATAGCAGAGCGCCACCATTGTTGGTCAATACACCCATCTGCTCTTCCCAAGCAATGGCCTTCATGGGGTATTCGCCACTGATGGCACTGGATGTTTCTACGGTATTCCAATGCAGAGAATCACCCTCTTGGGTGTGGACATTGATGCGAAGAGTGTACTTGCGCTCAGTATTATCCGTGGCTATCACTTTGATGAACAGTGGTTTGCGAAGGTCGATACTATCCTCGGAATTGTAAGACACCCAGGGGTCATCGTCCCATGCGTCAGAACTCTTATAGTAAGCAACACCACCAACGTATGAGAGATTCATGACCACTCGAGACAAGTCGGTATTGCAAGGCAACGAATCGCGATTCTCAATAAACAACGCCTTATTGTCGATGGTGAAAATCCAATTCGATGCAGAGTAAGTCGAATAGTATGTGCTATCTGTCACTCCGTCTGATGCCTTGATGCTCAACTTCTTTCTGAAGGAATTGAACGAAACTTTGGAAATGTAACACTTATTGCTAGCCGTGGTTTCGTATTCAGTATCCGACATACATGATGTCAAGAATGTCACCAGCACCACCAGGGGAAATACCAGGCGGAAGAGCTTTTCTGTAATCTTTTTTCTGTTCGTGTACATTATAATATGCAATTTGGTCACAAAAGTACTGCATTTATTCCAATTCTCTGCCAAATATGGCATCAAAAGTGTGCAGATTTAAGAATTTTTAACATTTTATGCCCTTCAACATAGTATTCTTCATACAACTCTGCTTCTTTTAACATAGGTGCAACAACTCTTTCTTGCCACTCTTCTCCCACACTTTCATCTACAGTTTGTGGAGAAATTTCCACTCTCGCCTCATCCCAAAGACCTGCATCGATGAAACTTTGCAAAAGCTTGCTTCCTCCCTCTACCATCAGGTGCTGTACTCCTCGCTTGTGCAGGTCGTAGAGGATTTCGGAGAGTATCTCATTGCGATACACCACCGTCTCCACTTCGCTCTTTGCAAAGTCGTCGTTCAGCACGCCTCTTCTATCAATTGTCACCCTAAGTGGAGATGCTCCTTGCCACAATCTGGTGGTTAGAGAGGGATGGTCGTTAATGGCCGTATTTGTACCTACCATTATTGCCTGACAACGAGCACGTAAACGGTGCACCAGCATTTGAGTGAAGGGGGTGGATATATGCAATCTATTCTCATCCTTTGTCTTGCATCCGATAGTGCCATCAGACAATTGTGCCCACTTTAAAGTTATCCATGGACGATGCTGACTATGAAAAGTATTGAAACGAGGATTTATTGCCCGGCACTCTTTCTCAAGCACACCTGTAACCACTTCTATTCCTGCTTCTTGCATCCTGCGAATACCTTCGCCATTGACCTTGGCATTGGGATCAAGCATACCAACCACCACTCGCTTGATGCCAACCTCTATAATCAACTCGCAACATGGTGGTGTCTTTCCCCAATGCGAGCATGGCTCAAGGGTAACGTACATGGTGGCTTCAGACATCAGTTGACGCAGCTCTCTCAGCACTTCCTCATCGTTTCGAAAGTTTGCCAAAGACCTACCCTCCAATTTCACACTATTGATAGCGTTAACCTCGGCATGAGGACCGCCATACTGACGATGAAAACCCTCGCCCACTATCTTGTCTCGGCACACAATCACCGCACCCACCATAGGATTGGGCGCCACACTAGCTTCACCGCATCTGGCCAATTGTATGGCTCTGTGCATATACTTCTCGTCAGTTGTCATTTTTTAGCCATTTGTGAAAATACTATACTCTTTTCTTTGTTTCTTTCAGCACTTAATCGTACCTTTGGGGCATGAATTGGAAACAAGAACTTGAAGATCACTATGAAGAAAGGGAGGCCTACGCTCTCTATCGCATGGTTATGGAGGAGCGCTTTGGCTTGTCCCATACCGACATATTGCTTGGCAAAGATAGCCAAATTTCCGAAGAAAAACAAGAGCAACTGAAGGAAATCCTGGAGCGTCTCAAAAAATTCGAGCCTATACAATACATTTTGGGCTTTGCAGATTTTTATGGGCATAGATTCAGCGTGGCACCTGGCGTACTGATTCCCAGACCCGAAACAGAGGAGTTGGTAAAGACCGTAATCTCACTTGCTGGCGATAGAGTGCCTGCTCAGACGCAAATTCTGGACATCGGGACAGGCAGTGGTTGTATAGCCATTTCACTTGCTTTGGAGGGCTACAAACTATCTGCCATGGATATTTCAGAGGACGCATTGAGCATAGCAACTAAGAATGCCAGCAACCTTGGTGCAGAGATAAGTTTTATTCACGAAAATATCTTACACCCATCTCCTTGTTCGGATAAGTGGGATATAATTGTGAGCAATCCTCCCTACGTTTGTGCAAGCGAAGCAAATAACATGCGCTTCAATGTGCTCATGCACGAGCCTCATATAGCACTCTTCGTTCCCGATTCCGACCCCTTGATTTTCTATCGTGCCATCGTTTCATACGCCCTGTCTCATTTGAATCCCGGTGGATGGATTTGCCTGGAAATCAACCAGGCTTTCCCAGATAAAATCAAACAATTGCTCACTTCCTTTGGTTTCAAGGACCCAATTATCATCAACGACCAATATGGCAAAAATCGCATCGCGTACGCTCAGCTATGAGCAGGCCCTCCAACGGGCTGCCTCGCTTTGTAGCACATCCGAGCATTGCATCTATGATATTACCAACAAGCTCAAAAAATGGGGCATTTGTACATCTGATATAGACAAAATTATCGATCGCCTCATCGACGAGAAATTTATTGACGAATCAAGATATGCCAGGGCCTACGTCAACGACAAGTTTAGATTTGCTCACTGGGGACGAGTAAAAATCAAAAATATGCTTTACTTTCAGCATATCCCCGAAGCGGAAATAAACGAGGCTTTGAGCAACATTCCTCAACACGAATACGAAGAGGTCCTGAAAGGCGTGATCGAAAGCAAGCAACGCACCTTGCCGGAAACCGAAAGCTATGAAGCAAGGACAAAAATCATACGATTTGCCATACAACGTGGATTTGAATTGCACGAAATCACAAAATTTATAGACGAATCATAACACATTATTAATAAAAAAACACTATCTTTGCAAGGACAAGAAATTTATAAACCACTAAAAATATATTGATATGAAGACATTAGAATCTATTTTTGCCGACAAGCTATTGAAAGTCAAGGCTATCAAGCTTCAACCCACCAATCCCTTCACATGGGCAAGCGGTTGGAAGTCTCCCTTCTATTGCGACAATCGTAAAACTCTATCATACCCCGACCTCCGTTCTTTCGTTAAAATTGAGACAGCTCGTCTCATCATGGAGCGTTTCCCCGAGGCAGAGGCAGTTGCCGGTGTAGCTACTGGTGCTATTCCTCAGGGTGCCATGGTAGCTGATACATTGAACCTACCCTTCGTGTATGTTCGTTCAAAACCCAAGGATCACGGTCTTGAGAACCTTATCGAGGGTGAGTTGAAGCCCGGCACTAAGGTAGTTGTAGTAGAAGACCTTATCAGCACTGGCGGCAGCTCTTTGAAGGCAGTTGAAGCCATCCGCAATTATGGTTGCGAGGTAGTGGGCATGGTTGCCTCATACACCTATGGTTTTGACGTGGCAGAGAAGGCTTTCAAGGATGTCAACGTAGAGCTTGTTACCCTTACCAACTACGAGGCAGTTGTTGCTCAGGCCCTAAGCACTGGTTATATCAAGGAGGAGGAAGTAGAACTTCTCAACCAGTGGCGCAAGGCTCCATCTGAGTGGCAAGGCTAATAGAAGACAACACACTTACCCACTTTTTAGACAATACATTTATGAATAAATACGAAAGTTCCGTAAAGACCGTCTATGCTCCCGTAGAACGAGTATATGCACGCCTTTCTGACCTCAACAACATCCAACCTCTGAAGGAAAAAGTTGACGATCCTCGCTTTGAAGAACTTATCAATAGCCAGGTTCCTGCCGACAAGCGTCCCACTCCAGAGCAGTTCCAAAAGTTGCGCAATAATATCCGCAACCTAGAGCTTACTCAGGATACCCTCTCTGGTCACATCGGTCCCTTGGGTGATATCACACTACGTATCGTAGAGCGTGCTGAGCCTAAACTTGTCAAGATGGAATTGGAGGGTGCTCCCATTCAAGTTACCCTTTGGATTCAGATGTTGCCCAATGATGAGAATACCAGCCGTCTGAAGGTTACCATTGGTGCAGAGCTCAACTTCTTCATCCGCAAGATGATTGAATCTAAGTTGGAAAAAGCTCCCGAAGGATTGGCACAAGTGCTTTCTCAGCTTCCTTACTAGCTCTCTCTGAAGGGAGAATGGTTGCGTAAGCCAAATTATCATAATTTAACAAACGACTATGGCAAAACTTTGGGATAAAGGTTTTGAAATTAACGCAGAAATAGAAAGGTACACCGTTGGTCGCGACCGCGAGTTGGACCTCTACCTAGCACAAGATGATGTTGTGGGCTCTATGGCCCACATCACCATGCTTGAAAGCATTGGTCTTCTTGAGAAAGAGGAACTTGTTGCTTTGCTAGCAGAATTAAAGAAGATACACGCTCAGGCGGTAAATGGAGATTTCATCATTGAGGATGGTTGCGAGGATGTTCACTCACAAGTGGAACTCATGCTCACCAAAGCCCTTGGTGAGATGGGCAAGAAGATACACTCTGGCCGTTCACGCAATGACCAGGTACTTGTAGACCTTCGCCTATTCACCCGTCGCCAATTGCGTCTCATCGTCGAGGACGTCCTTTCTCTATTCAAGGCTCTTCAGGCACAAAGCGAGCGATACAAACATGTCCTCATGCCAGGATATACTCACCTGCAGATAGCCATGCCTTCTAGCTTCGGCCTTTGGTTTGGTGCTTATGCCGAATCTCTCGTAGACGATATGATGATGCTTCAGGCAGCTTATCGTCAAACCAATCGCAATCCCCTTGGTTCTGCCGCTGGTTATGGTAGCAGCTTCCCCTTGAATCGTAGCATGACCACTCAACTGCTCGGCTTCGACTCAATGGATTACAACGTGGTATACGCACAGATGGGACGCGGCAAAACCGAGCGCAACGTAGCATTCGCTATGGCATCTGTAGCCAGTACTGTTAGCAAAATGGCCTTCGATGCTTGTCTCTTCAATTCTCAGAATTTTGCCTTCGTACACCTCCCCAAGGAATGTACCACTGGTAGTAGCATCATGCCTCACAAGAAAAATCCCGATGTGTTTGAACTTACACGAGCTAAGTGCAACAAACTTCAAACACTACCCCAGCAGATTATGATGATTATGAACAATCTGCCTTCGGGATATTTCCGTGACCTTCAAATCATCAAGGAAGTATTCTTACCAGCATTCCAGGAATTAAGAGATTGCCTACAAATGTCAGCATACATCATTCGCGAAATGACCGTTAATGAAGACATCCTCTCCGATTCTCGCTACGACCTAATCTTCTCAGTAGAGGAGGTCAATCGTCTAGCCACCGAAGGAATGCCTTTCCGCGATGCATACAAGAAGGTAGGTCTTGACATCGAAGCTGGCAAGTTCACACCCAACAAGAACATCCAGCACACCCACGAAGGAAGCATAGGCAATCTGTGCAACCAAGAGATTGCTCAACTGATGGATTCTATCGTAAATGATTTCCACTTTGAGCGCATCGACCAAGCCATGAATGCCCTCCTGTCATAACAATGAGAAGAACAAAATTCATATCCTTTATAAAAATGCTGGTTGTACTCCTGTCAATCAGCATTTTCTCTTCTTGCCAAGAAGCAATAGACAAGTACTCTGATTTTCGAGCCAAGTTTACATACAAACCTGTTAGTGCCGCACCTAATCTCTATCGTGCATGCACTTCATTGGGTGAATTTTGCTCTATCACCGTTGGAGCACAAAGATACCTTATCAAGAGTCCTAGCACACCATCACACACTGATGAAATACCATGGACGGCAATACAAGGATATAATAATTTTCAATTAGGACTTGGAGGTACAGGACTAATTGTAGGCCTACCCATCATACCTGAAATGCTGGCCTCAGAAAGCCAGGTAATTTGCTTTGATTTATCATGCTCAAATTGCCACAGAGATTTTCATATCACCAAGCGTTTAGAGTTAAAAACGGGAGGTAGTGCCACTTGCGCCACATGCAATCGTACCTACGACCTAAACAACCAAGGAATTATTTCTCAAGGGGACAATGGGCGCTCCCTTTACAGATATTACGTACATTACGATCCATCTAGCCAAAGGTTAACAATAAACAATAATTAGTATTTTTTACACTTATTATTTGTCCAATTCATTTTTTTGTTATACCTTTGCACCCGCTAATGAGAAAGATTAGCATCTCAGGTTGACTCGCTAGCTCAGTAGGTAGAGCACTTCACTTTTAATGAAGGGGTCTCGGGTTCGAACCCCGAGCGGGTTACCACAGACAGGAAGATACAGTAATGTTATCTTCCTGTCTTTTTTATGTGTGTACCAAACATTATGAGTTTGCCACAACCCCTCACTAGCATCTGGATAATTGTATCATTCCAAAGGTGTAGTCAGTAAGTCAGTAGTGTCAGTAGATTTCTGACTACACCTTACCTATATTTTATATAATATTATACTATAAAAAAATTTCTTTATAGTAATAGAGGTGAATAAAAAATATGTACTGACTTACTGACTCACTGACTACACCCTTGCTCAGAATTGGCCTGTAGAGCCAGTTCCAGAAGACTGGCATAGTTGAGGTTGTGTTCGCTGACTACACTTTGGGCATGTTTTTACATCTGATAAAGCTGATTCCCGGCCAGAAAATTCGGAAAAACCGAATAAAAGGTCTCCCTAGTTCTGATAAACTCTTACGTAATCTATCTCGTATCTCATGGGCATGGCAGACATGTCTACTTTGCCACCGGTGCTACCCATTGCTAGATTGAGAAGGAGGTACATAGGGGCGTGGAAGGGATTGTCACCATGGCCATGCTTGCCGTTGATGGTCTTACTGAGGTCTATCTCGTTGAGCAGTTCGTCGTCAAGGTATATGCGGATGTAATCCTCATCCCAATCCATGCGCCAGATGTGGAACTGTGTTGCCCAAAGAGGGTCTTTGTCGGTAAAATGTGTGAAAGGTTTAACACTTTCGTCCCATACGCTTCCGCCCTTATCGTTACCCCAACATGCATTTGCCAGTATGCTGGGCACACCACGCTTGGGATAGTATTCCATGATATCTACTTCTCCGCATGAAGGCCATCCATACTTGGCTTTACTTCCCAACATCCATATTGCGGGCCACGAACCACGGCTGGCAGGTATACGGGCACGGATGACAAAGCGTCCGTAGAGGAATTCATGCAAACCTCTCGTTATAACACTTGCTGAAGTACATTCTATGCGCTTTCGATTGTGTTTCCAATCCTTACTTCCTTCTCGGTACCAGGGGCATGGGCGGTCTTCCTGGCGAGCGGTAATGAGGAGCACTCCGTCCTCTGTAACAGTTGCATTCTCGCTTTGATACCATTGCCACTCATGGTTGCGCACGAAACCATGTTCGTATGTCCAGTTGGCAGGGTTTGGTCGTCCGGGTGTATCAAACTCGTCGTTCCACACCAGTTTATAACCATCGTTCAAAGTTTGAGGAACCTGTGCATGAATGCCAAGAACCATGCCAAAGAGCATAAGAGCAAAAAGGATTGTTTTCTTCATAGTGGTATTAATTATATTTAAGATGTTGTCAGTGTTATTCCCCAAACAAGGGCTTTAGGATATCCAAAAGTTTTGTTTATATTTAATTACAGAAGCCCTTGTCCCTTGAGTTCCTCCACCATCTGGCAGAGTTCGTCGTACCACTCCTGACCGAAGCGGCGGATGAGAGGAGAGCGTAGGAAGACGTACAGGGGCATGTCCATCTCCTTGCCTTTAAGGACGGCATCGCGGCAGATGTCCCAACGGTGATAGTTGATACCCACAAGGCCACCACCGAACTCTTTCACACGGATGGGATAGAGGTCGCAACTGATAGGTTTGCAAGAAAGTAAGCATCCACGACATCCACGGAAGGCGCAATCGCGTCCGCCAACGATAGTAGTTACCATATCGCCATCGGGGTCGGCATATGCCACACCTTGCTTGTCTATCATTGCCTGGGCACCAGCTCCAAGGTAAGGCCAAAGAGTGTCTAGTTCGTTCTCTATGCCAGCAATCTCCTCCATGGTCACAGGTGCACCGGCATCGCCCTCCTCGCAACAGAGACCATGACACTTGGAGATATCGCAACAGAAGCGCTCCGTAACGATGTCCGTGTGTACTATCACGTCGCCCACCATAAGCATTGGTGGCAATGCATCTTTGTCTACCATTGTATAGGAGTAATATTTTGACTGATTAGGTATTTGTTGGCCTCATTGAAATGTCCGCATCCGAAGAATCCACGATAAGCGGAAAGAGGGCTAGGGTGAGCACATTGGAGAATCAGATGCTTGGTGGCATCTATAAGTTTAGCTTTGCGACCAGCAGGAGCTCCCCACAAAAGGAAGACCAATCCCTGGCGTTCGGCAGAAAGTTTACTGATAACGGCATCTGTAAACGTCTCCCAACCCATACCCGAATGGCTGAATGCCTGATGTGCTCTGACCGTAAGACAAGTGTTGAGCAAGAATACTCCCTGCTTGGCCCATCGGGTAAGATTTCCACTTGTGGGGATAGGAGCACCTGTCTCGGCCTGTATTTCCTGAAAGATGTTCCTTAGGGATGGAGGGAAGGCTATGCCATCACATACGGAAAAGCACAATCCATGAGCCTGACCATCGCCATGATAAGGGTCTTGGCCAAGAATGACCACCTTTACATCGTTGAACGGAGTCTGGTCAAAGGCATTAAAGATTTGCCCCCCAGGAGGAAAGCATCTGGTGGTTTGATATTCCTTGCGAACAAAATCCGTGAGTTGAAGGAAGTATGGCTTTTGAAACTCAGAGGAGAGCTGGGTGCGCCAACTCTCCTCCATACGTATTTCTTTCACTTTTCGAGCATTTACTTGATAAGGCACTTACCTGTCATCTCTTCGGGCTGTTCAAGACCCATGATGTGCAAGATGCTGGGAGCTACGTCGGCCAAAACGCCGTCCTCTACCTTTGCCTCCTTGTTGGCGGTAACGTAGATGAATGGAACAGGGTTCAAAGAGTGAGCAGTATTTACGCTACCATCAGGATTCTGAGCATTGTCGGCATTACCATGGTCGGCAATGATAATAACCTCGTAGTCGGTAGCCTTAGCTGCCTCTACTACCTCGTTTACGCACTGGTCAACAGCCTTCACGGCCTTCTCAATAGCTTCGTAGATACCTGTGTGACCCACCATGTCGCCATTTGCAAAGTTAACAACGATGAAGTCATACTTGTCTTCCTTGATAGCCTCTACCAACTTGTCCTTTACCTCGAATGCGCTCATTTCGGGCTGCAAATCGTAGGTTTGAACCTTGGGACTAGCTACCAAGATACGCTCCTCGCCCTCGTAGGGAGTTTCGCGACCACCGTTGAAGAAGAATGTTACGTGTGCATATTTCTCTGTTTCGGCAGTGTGGAGCTGCTTCAGTCCCTTGCTTGCGATGTATTCGCCG
>JAFOCV010000138.1 GCA_017381015.1 Bacteroidaceae bacterium | reverse complement strand
CTTGCAGTATTTTATGTGTTTATTTACCATAGTCAAAGATAAAATCTGCGCCACTTTGAGGGTCGTGAGAATAAGAGAAAATCACAAAAGTAGCAAGCATTTTTCGCACGAACTCATCTTCAAAACTATTAATAAACTCTTTCGTTTCTGGAAATTTCTCGAAGCACATTGAAAGCATATTAAGATGTTCCCAGTCTTGGTGGTTGTTATCATAAGATGTGACATAGCCTCGTTCAAGATACCAAAATCGATTATAGTTCAAGTTTTCTGGAATGGTTTCTTCTCCCTTGTAATACTTGCAGTATTTGAGATATTTGTTTTTCTCCATCGTTAGGTGGTTTTACACATTATAATATATATAAACAAGGTCTTGAGCCAGTAGGGGACAAAGAAAAGGATGTGTGGAGAGGGGATGTCATTACACCGAGGGAGTGAGGAAGACTCGCCAACGACCGTTGTCATCACGGGCGATATATCCCTTGTCCAGCAATGTGGCAATCATCTTCTGCAATGCCGAGCGGTTGATGCCCGTTTCTTCTTGCAGATATGCCTGTGTAGCCTGGTCTTCTATTTGCATTGTCCGCAGAATCTTACTGTAGGTCGCAGTGCGGAAGGCTATGCGCTGGCCATCATACCACCATACATTCTCATTGCGTTCGGTGACGAACAGCACATCATTGGCCACCTCTTCGGCTATCAGTTTGCTCATATATTTATGGAAGGGGCGTATATCCTTTAGCGAGGCATGAGCACCATCGGCAGGCGTAGCGCCCACTATCAGGTCCGCCTTATGCAGTGCCTCCAGATAGAGTTGTTTCAAGCGGCTGCGCACTACAATCATTGGGTATCCGTGGCGAGCAAGGATGAAGTTCACCATCAGTCGGGCTATACGTCCGTTGCCGTCCTCGAAGGGGTGGATGCGGATGTAGCGGTAGTGGAAGAGTATGGCCAGTTCCACAGGCGACAGCTTGCCCTCCTGCTCGGCCTGGTTGTACCAGTCCACAAGGTCAGTCATCAGCGCCGGTGTCTCTTCGGGCGATGCGTAGTCGAATCGGTCGCCATAGCGGGTGATGACACTGTTGGGACGTGTCTTGTACTGTCCGGCATGAACGGTGTAGCTGGTCTGCATACCTCCTGGCAGGTTGCGCCAGACGGTGTAGTCCTCACGCAACAGCGTGCGGTGCAGGGTACGGATGAAGTGCTGCGACAGGGGTTGCTGTTTCTCGCCCGACTCCATCAGCATCATCTGTAGGCCTACATTGCTGGCTTTCATCTCCTCACAGTCACGAAAGTTGGCCTCACCTATCACCTTACCAAAGAGCAGCAAAATCTCCGTCTGCCCGTAGGTCAGCGTATTGCCCTCTATGTGGTTACTGTTGTAGTTGAAATCCACGGTAAATCGTCGGCTCAGCCGGTTGCGGTCATCTTCCGTGAGCGGCTGCAATTGCTGCCATGCCTCCAAGGCTGCTTGTAGTTTCTTGTCTTCCATTGTTCTCTATGTATATGTACCACTTAATAAGGTAGTCAATTGACCACCATTCTTGGTGGCAAATATACAACAAAGAGATGGATTGACCAAAGAAACTCCTGCTTTTTCTTCTTTCGTCTTGTCTTCAGTATGTCATGGTTCGCTTTGCACCTTACGGGCATTTCTTTACTGACCTACCGGATACAGAAACGAGAACGTCCCGCCTTGGAGGTTTTCCAGGACGGGACGAAGAAGAAATAATAGCAACTCTGGCTTCCGGCTTATCCCTGCACGGAAATAAAGATTCGATGAAATTTGTCTCCGTAGCTCTTTCACGCTCCAACAGCACCGCATACACTCCGTTTCGTAAAAGAATCGGGCAAACGAATCATTGACGGTCATTATCTCTCGGATATGCGAGAAAGAAAGCTGCGAAATGATTTGTTCGGCAGGTGTAATGAATTGGTGCGACATCATCGCACTTATTTCAGAAGATTCGTCCGATACCGTCGGACTTATAGATGTAGATTGGTGCGACGGCGTCGCACTTTTTCCTTCCAAATAAAACTTGATATGTGGATAGTTGAGATAAAATGCACGAGATACCTTTAACAAGGTCTCGTTAATACCTCGCCTATTGACTCTTTCGGCCAAACGTTTCAGGAGTTTTTCACCATATTTTGCACGGTCACTGCCATGTTGCTCGTACTCTTCTACAAAGATACGTTATTTTGCCATAATAAGGAAAAAATATCCCTTTCTTCTTCGTCTGTATCCAGTATGTCAAAGTTCGTTTTTGCACCTTCACCACAGGAAGGGCTCTTAGTGAGCAGGTGGGCGGTCAAGCCTACCTGCACTTGAAACTATTATATTTCTTTATTCCGGATTATAATATCCATTTCCATCATCGATTCGTACCAAGCCATCGGCTCCATCACTGACCCATACGCCGCCGAAAGCACTGTCTTTATATTCTTTACCGAGAGCATAAACTGCCCATTCGTAAAAGTCATTGGGATCTTTCCATGTTGCAATCATTTCATCCAGTTCTGCCTGTGTCATATCGGTAAAAATGATTTTTCCCATAT
>JAFOCV010000137.1 GCA_017381015.1 Bacteroidaceae bacterium | reverse complement strand
GGTGTGTTCAACTTCGAAGGTGGCTGCTATGCTAAGGTTATCGGCCTGTCTAAGGAGCACGAGCCCGACATCTACGGTGCTATCAAGCGCAACGCTCTTCTTGAGAACGTAACTGTTGCTGAGGATGGTACTATCGATTTCAACGACAAGAGCTCTACCGAGAACACTCGTGTATCTTACCCCATCAACCATATCAACAACATTCAGCCCGGTGGTTCTGCTCCCGCTGCAAAGAACGTTATCTTCTTGTCAGCTGACGCATTCGGTGTATTGCCTCCCGTATCTATCTTGACTCCCGCACAGTGTCAGTACTACTTCTTGAGCGGTTTCACCGCTAAGTTGGCAGGTACAGAGCGTGGTATCACAGAGCCCACTCCTACTTTCTCTGCTTGCTTCGGTCAGGCATTCTTGGAGTTGCACCCCACAAAGTATGCTGAGGAATTGGTAAAGAAGATGGAAGTTTCTGGCGCTAAGGCTTACTTGGTTAACACTGGTTGGAATGGTACTGGCAAGCGTATCTCAATTCCTGATACACGTGGTATCATCGACGCTATCCTTGACGGCAGCATCTTGAAGGCTGAGACCAAGAAGATTCCTTTGTTCGACTTCGAGGTTCCCACATCATTGCCCAACGTAAATCCTGCTATCCTTGATCCTCGCGACACTTACGCTACTGCTGCTGAGTGGGAGGAGAAGGCTAAGGATTTGGCTGCTCGCTTCATCAAGAACTTCGCTAAGTACACCACCAACGAGGCTGGTAAGGCTCTTGTTGCTGCTGGTCCTCAGTTGTAATCTTGTAGAAATACAGCATATTATAGGATTCCCTGCCCCTATGGGCGGGGAATCTTTTTATTTACTGTAAAGATATTTGTTATAAATGCATATATCATTCTATTGATACTATTTCGTCTTCTCTTCAAGCACCAATCTTATATATAATGAAGGTAGAAACGTGTTTCTATCGTTTAGATGTTCACTTAGTTTCCTAATAATATGTTCATGTCGTCCAAGCTATTCAGGAATACTTGCAGAACGAAGTTAGAAGACTTTTCCTCGTTGTGGAAGAAATACATGGCCACCTTCTGCATCTGAGAGCGCATACGTATTAATTTAACGTGAGTTCGACGAATTCAGAATAAAGTTAATTGATTATCCAATGTTCTTTCGACGTTGATACATGGTTTCTTTGGAAAACAGCAATAAGCAGCAATAGCCCCTAAAAGATTTACGATGAAATTATCAAAACTCTGTGTCTTGAATGCTCCACCTGTGCAATGTTTTTTAATTCGTCATTAGTACTGATGCAAAACAATAAAGAACTCTGAAATAGGAACGGTTGCCATCTCGTTACCCAATTTCCATGCAACCCGAATAACCGTTTAATTCTAAGATAATTGCAAATTCTGCGATTTTTTCAATAAAAAAAAGAGATTTAAAGTACACTTTAGTGGAGTAATTGTACTAAAAACGAGAGTTTGGGACTATGCATAAAGTAGATTTTACACGTATTTGATAGAAAACGTATACCTTGCCCATAATTATTTAGCTCTTACTTTCACCTTCTTCTTCTCGATTTTCTTGCTACACAAGTGTTTAGGTTGGCATGTCCTGTGTCCTACAATTGAATATTTCAAGGAGTGAAACAAGCATAAAAGGTATTGATAACGCCACAGTAGTAGCAAGGAATAAACGAGTGATGAACGTTTAGAGTGTTTAACTAAATTTAGTTGGATATATAATAACTCACAACTTCGCTAATCGCTAAGCTAATATACAGCCTTTGCGTGAGATATTAATCATTCAATCATGTATATTTCTATTGAAATCCGCCCATACTCTTGTGCATTTTATTATGATGCGCCCGAAATATTCCCTATTTATCATCCTCTCTCCGTCTCAATCGTCCACTATGTCTCAAGGGTAAAAACGTAATAATCTTCCAAGCATCAGATAGTTGTTGTCCCTATCCACATCTATACTTTCTACAAGAGTGGAAAGTTTCTTGCGTAAGGACGGAGTAAGGTTGTCTTTGCCCAGAGCCTCCTGCAATTCTGCCTTTAAGGTCTGCGGAGAGAGGTTGCGAACGTAATAACCACCACTCGAGTGCTTAAGCCAGTATGTACTGGTACCACCTAGAAAATCATTATATACACTGTACTTGCCGCCACGCAATGTGCGCTTGTCTATGATATATTCATTGTGTCCATATGTTATGGCTGATTCAAGACTAGACTCCTGCATTCCATCCATCGTGGTAACGAGGAAATAGGTTGGGTGCTCCAAATAGGCATGTGGCAATATTCTGTCCTCTGGGAAAGACATTGTAAAAACTGGTTGCAAAATATTACTCTCCTTCACATAATGATACAAAGTATCGTTCTTTTGTGGATAAAACTCCAAAACAGAAAAGTCAAACGCACCGGTGTTTTGCCTACTATAAGTTTCTACGCTATAAGTATCGCTCACCTGAAACGGATTGTTCGTCAGTTCACACAGCACATTACCTTTGAAATCCTGTACCCATACAATGTGCTGATTACGTTTCCATGGAATTGAGGCAACGGTTATTTCCTTGCGTTCTCCGTCCACTCGGAACACAGGTTTGCCGTATGTAATCATCTGCTCGCCAGGTTGATTCAATGGGATGTAGCCTTGAAACTGCCCCTGCATGTCATAAACGATTAGTTCGCGTGCCGACCAAGGCATAATGTAAATACGGCTGTGTTTCTCGTCCATATGAACGTCATAAACTTGTCCGTAGTTGCCATGACCATTCCCAGAAGAGCCGATATTGCAAACGAATTTCCCATCGCGAGTAAACAGTTTGAACGGCATATTTCTACTGCTATGGAGCAGGAAATAGTTGTCTGTTACAGACACACCAGTACTTCGCACATAAGCCTCGTCGCTCGTCTCAAGAGGAACAATCTCCAAATCTTCCACAAAATGGCTCAAGGGAAGTGCTATGCTGTCCGTCAACATCTCTGGATGACACACTATCACCGTGTCCCCATCTATCAGCACGCGCTCTGCCACCACCGGTAGTTCATCTATACGCTCACGAATCACCACTCCACGCTCAGCGCAAGAGGTAAATAATACCATTGCTACATTAAAGAAAAAGACCATTCTATTCATTACATATCCTCCTTTACCTTAAAACCTCTGTAGGAAATCGTCCAAAGTTTGGCCGTGCAACAAGTCATCACCTATTTTATCCTTCAGTCTCTGTTTTCTACGGCTTACGGAAGCCTTATTGATACAATAAATATTGGCCAAATCATGCATGCTGACATTGATTTTCAGCAGGCAACAGAAGTTAAGGTCTGACACATTCAATTGCGGCACAACCCTTTGCAATCGTGCAGTAAACTGGTCGTACTCCGTATCCATCAGCATACGAATCTCTCTCCACTCACTTTCGTTAATGGCAATGGCCTTGTCGTTTTCCTTCAGTTCATCATTGAGAGAGGGGAGTTTTTTAAACACAGACATCTTCCTTATCAACTGCTCTCGCAATCTGTTGGCTTTCTCTCGCAATCTGCCTAGTTCCTCTGCTTGTCGCAGCAGTTGGTTCTCTTGCTCCGTTTGTATCTGCCTTGCTTCTATCTCCTTCCTCTTCTTTATTTGGAAAAGTAAAACAAAACATGCCAAAAACAAGGAAAGTACAAAGAGCAGTGAGACTATGACTATCACTTGTTGCTGACGACTGATTTTCAGAGCATCTATCTCTGTGGTCAGTTTCAATTCCTTAAAAGCATTGTCTCTGGCCTGTCTGCCGTACGAGGCAAACACCTGACCGATATATCCCGACACATCCTGATGATAGCGATAGGATTGCTCTGCATCCCCTATGGACAGGTAGTATTGCGACAAGTGATACATTGCCTCAGTGGCAAGAAAAAGGTTCTCCGAGCATGCCACTAAATGATAGTACTGCAGCGCAGAATCTTGCTGATGTTTCAAATCGTGCAACTGCGCCCTGTACATATTATGAGCCGCCACATCACTCCGTCTCATATATCTGCGACCATCGTGAAGCATCCGCATCAGTTCGTCATAGCGATACTGCTCATGATAAAGCCTGCGATAGCGCTCTTGCAGATAAGCAAGATATTCCACATCATTAGCTCT
>JAFOCV010000016.1 GCA_017381015.1 Bacteroidaceae bacterium | reverse complement strand
TATGGTAATCAGGTAGTCAGGTAGTCAGTTATTTTTTGTCTAGATATAGTCGAATACTCTGTACTCTCTCATCTGAAGAATTCCTAATTCCTCTCAAGCATCGCGTTTTTATCCACCCCCTCCCCCCTTCGGGGTACTCCCGCCTGTCTCAGGGGGAGAGTCGGTTACGGAAACATTGCGCCAGCCAACTGTCCCACTGAGCAGGGGGAGAGTCGGTTACGGAAACATTGCGCCAGCCAACTGTCCCACTGAGACAGGGGGACGAGGAGCGTAGCGACGGAGGGGGTGGACTATTTCATCAACTGTACTCTGAGCTCTTCGCTAATCGCTAATCACTAATCGCTAATCCGAATGCCCATGGTAATCAGGTAGTCAGGTAGTCAGTTATTTTATGTCAAGGTATAGCCACTTGCTCGCTCGTCACTCGTCGCTCTTCGCTAATAGCTAATCGCTATCTCCCTGATAACAACCCAATTGTAAAATCCAAGAAAATATAGCACCGAAAAAAATCAGAAAAATCGTGCCTCTATCCCTTGTAAATATCACCTAAAGACGTTAACTTTGCACCTAGATTTATCACCCTTCGACTCCCCAGTTGGAAGAGTACACACACCCAGAGAGGACATCCTTACACTACTAATACTATACACACGATGGAGAACACGCAATTACCCGACAACAAGCACTACGATTGGGAATGGTACACCACGATGATTATCAATCAAACCGTTGACAACATGCTGGAAAGCATGGTCGACTTTGCCGAGAAGCTACCACACAATCAGAACGACAAGGCTGACGCCATACGTTCCATGCTATTGGAAAACATAGTGCTGGGGAGGATACCCGACCATGCCGTCACACCCGCCATGAAGGAGCGCATCTGCAATCTGGCAAAGAAGGAAGCACCACGGCAAATCGAGAACTCTGCCGAGCCTGACATCATAGAGGAGGCAGAACTATTGCATGACGAGGCCTCCATGCACCACACACATGCTATCCATAGAAAGGGTGGACGCAAGGCAGAACCACTCTTTGGCGACAAAGCGGGCAACAAAGACACTCTGCTCACCAGGCAAAAGGCGGATGCTTTCCTCTCATACCTGAGCGAGCAGAACATCACGCATATGCACGTCAACACGCAGCAGGAGAACGACATCAACAAGGCCTTTCTGCACCATTACAGCACATGGGTGGCAGAGGGACTGGTGCCTCGTATGCCTAATACCAGGGCTTGCTATCGCTTTCTGGCCAACGACTGTTCTCTGACCTTCGATGTGAGCGAAAAATCCTTTTCCGAATTCATACGGCGCCAAATCTTCTGACCCTCCAGCAAAAGCACCTACACCTTGCCGCCATATATATATAAATAATGAAGCTGGCCGAACAATTCGTTCTGCCAGCCCCTTTCTTCGTGTATCTATCTCTCCTCCTGCCCTAGGCCTTGATCATCTCCAGATCCTTGGGATAGGTGATTTTGATATTCGTAGCCTCTCCCTCCACTATCTTGATGGGAACATGGGGAAGGTATGTGCGCACCACTCCGCAATCGTCAGTAGGGGCAAAGTTGGGGTCGGCCAAACCAAGGTCGAATGCCTGGCGAAGCACCCTCTGACGGAAGCCTTGAGGTGTCTGCATATTGCGAAGCACCACACGCGGCAGAGTCTCCACGATGCAATCATTCTCGTCCACACGCACAATGGTGTCCGTACTGGGCATAGCCACGCCGATAGCGTCATATTTGTCCAGGGCCTGAATGCAACGCGATATGATGGCATCGCTCACCAAAGGACGCACGGCATCGTGAATGAGCAAGAGGTCATTAGCATCCGTGCACACCTCCAGGGCCGAGAGCGTACTGTGATAGCGCTCCTTGCCTCCGGGACGCACGTGCTTCACCTTGGGATAGGCAGAGGCTATCTGCTTAACCTCATCCACAAAGTCGGCACGAGTGATTACCACCATCTCGTCTATCAGGGGAGAACGGTGAAATGCTCGGATACTATGTTCGAGAACGGTGCACCCGTTTACTTCCAAAAATTGTTTGGGACGGTCGGCACCAAAACGGCTTCCGCTACCACCTGCCAAGAGTATGGCTATTACCTTTGTTTGCTTCATATTTCTGTATGCTTTTTATCTTTCATTTTTTATCACCATGGCTATCTCCTTGGCAAAGATTTCCATATTGTACACCTGCTCGGCCAATTGGCGTGCCTTGGCACCCATTCGCTTGGCCTCATCGGGATGAGCTGAGAGATAGAGCACCGCGTCCTTCCATCCCTGCACATCCTCGTAATCCACCGTAATACCTATTCCTTCTCCCACTATATCCATGGGGAAGTAACCATTGCGAGAGGTAATCAAGGGAAGTCCCAAACCCAGTGCCTCCACCAGAGTGGTCAGACCCACCGTATAGGGATACTCCAAGCATGGTATCACCACACAATCGCACTCTGCCACTATCTGTGCCAGGCGATATGGCATCACTCCACCGCCCGTATAGTGCACATTGACGTTACTGGCAGGGTGCTCGGCCTCTATAACCTGCTGATAGTTGATACCACCGCACTCCTCGGCTATGTAGATATCCAATCTGTTGTCCAATTGATTGAAAGCCCTTATCAGTGTGGGCATATCACGATTTTCCTTTCCCGTGGAGATAAAGACTGGAGAGGATGAATCGCACGAAGGGGTATGAGCCAGTATCTTGTCATAGAACGGAAGATCTGGTCCCCAATGCACCAGGTGCAACTTTTCCCTTGGAGCCTTGCAACTGAGAAGGCTCTCGTCAATATGTCTTTGGCAGAAGAAAAACATACCATCCAAGCCTCGATAGAACAATCTGGAGGCCATCTCCAGGAGCGGACGCTTGTTGGTGGTCACGGCCGTATGGTGCCACGTATAGATAGGTTTGCGCATAAGGCCCAAGGCGCGCATGAAGACCACTAGCTCCAGCCCTCTGAAACTGGTGGCATAGATGGCATCATATTTTTCCTTGCAAAAGAGCACACACTTGAGCACATAGAGCATCAGTCGCAAACGGCTGGCAAAATGCTTGTAGGGATGCATCACAAAACTCAATCCGTGCTTCTCCATCTCGGGTTGACCATAAAGGATATGACCCGGAAAGCGGCCCTGCTTCCACTCCTGATAACTCTCCGTAGTGAGTCGTGTATGATAGAAATATACGTTCATGCAGACAAATGTACGATTTTATTTTGATAATACGCAATAATATTATATCTTTGATACGCTTTTAACCTATAACCATATCATGAAACCAGCTCTAGTAGACATATCCGTACTGATATTGTTCTTTAATCGTCCCCAACAATTGTCACAAGTTTTCGAGCAAATCAAGAAGGCTCGACCCTCGCGTCTGTTCCTCTATCAGGATGGTCCCCGAAGCGAAAAGGACATGCCCGGCATACTGGCTTGCCGCGAGGTGGTAAGCGACATAGATTGGGAGTGCGAGGTGCACACCGCCTTTCAGGAGAAGAACTCTGGTTGCGACCCCTCCAACTATCTGGCTCAGAAATGGGCTTTCTCCATCTCGGACAAGTGCATAGCCCTGGAGGACGATAGCATACCATCGGTCACCTTCTTCCATTTCTGCAAGGAGATGCTGGACAAGTACGAGCATGACTCACGCATCACAATGATAGCCGGCTTCAATGTGGAAGAGGAGACAAAGGACGTAAAGGAGGACTACTTCTTCACCACCAATTTCAGCATCTGGGGATGGGCCTCATGGCGCAGAGTCATTGACCAGTGGGACGAGCACTACACCTGGTTGGACAACGAGCAGACGGTATCGCAATTGGAGCAAATGGTTAAGGAGCGTGGCTACAGGGACGACTTCCTGCCCATGTGCCACCGCCACAGAGCTCAAGGCAAAGCCTTCTACGAAACCATCCTATGGTCGCACATGCTCATGACCAACGGATTGAGCATAGTACCCAAGCGCAACCTTATCAACAATCTCGGTGCCACGGCAGACAGCACCCACTTCGGTGGCACACTGGAGACCTTGCCTCGTGGCTATCGCCGCATCTTCACCATGAAGAGGCACGAGATAGAATGCCTCCTCCCCGAAAAGAAGAATCCCGATGCTCTGATTCATCCAGAGGTGATTATGGAGCACATTCCCTATCGCCAGCGCGTATACCGCATCATGGGATGGATGAACCCCGGAATCAAGGTGGCACGCAGTTTTGAAGAACTGTACCTCAACCTCAGGTACGGCAACTTCTCATACATCTTCAAAGCCATCAAAAACAGATTCAAGAAATGGATGGGAAAGAAAGAATACAACTAATCACACTCACTCATCCCCCTACTCCCTCGCCAACTATGAAAGTTCTCATATTATCTACTACCGAACGTACCGGAGGTGGTGCCATAGCGGCAAAGCGTCTGGGTGTGGCTCTCAGAAAAAATGGCATAGATGCCAAGATGCTGGTGCGCGACAAACAAACATCCGACTCATGGGTGTATGCCAAAGGTACTCTCTTGCCCAAAATATTGGAGAGATTGAGCATTATGGCTCTCTTGTTCAAACCACTAAGGAAGACCTGGCAATACGACCTTGCATCGCATGGCATAGACATCCTTTCCACCAAAGAGTACAGGGAGGCTGACATAATACACCTGCACTGGATAAATCAGGGATTGCTCTCCCTCGGACAACTGAACAAGATATTGCTCTCGGGCAAGCGAGTGGTATGGACAATGCACGACGAGTGGCCCTTCCGAGGCATCATTCATTACACCGACGAGGGTACGAATCATCCCCTCACCAATAATCCCATTGCATGGCTCGAACGAAGGCTTTTCAATATAAAGCAGGAAATATACCAACGTGGCAACATCACCTTTGTGGGATGTAGTCAATGGATTTCCGACCTTGCCAAGCAAGCAATGCCACAAGCCAGAGTAAGGCACATCAACAATTGCATTCCTCAGGAAATATTCTTCCCACAAGATGTAAAAGCATGCAGAGAAGCCTTTGCTCTACCAGAAAATGCCAAACTCATCCTATTCACCTGTCAGAAAGTGACCGACAAGAGAAAAGGTATGAGCTATCTGCTGGAAGCCTTGCAATACCTCCAGTCAAAGGATATTCACCTGGTGGTTGTGGGTGGCGAAGCCGAGCAGGTCTTGAACTCCGTGAATGGCCTGGACAAGTCTCGCATACACTTCATCCCCTATGTCAATGGCGAGAAGGAAATGGCACGCCTCTACTCGGCCGTGGATTGCTTCGTCACTCCCTCCTTGCAAGACAATCTGCCCAATACCATAGCAGAAGCCATGTCGTGCGGCACCCCCTGCGTGGGATTCAATGCTGGTGGCATACCCGAGATGATTACCCACATGCACGATGGCTACGTGGCTAAATATTGCGATAGCCAGGACTTGGCACGAGGCATCGAATGTGCTCTTTCTCATCCCGAATGGAAGGAAACGGCACTCAATAGTGCTCGCAAGAATTATAGCGAAACAAACGTTGCTAAACTATATTCCGAAATCTATACTCACTAGACAGGTCACACACATTATGCTCAGAAAAAATCTGTTTGCCATCATAACGTTGCTCCTCATTGCCACGCTCAGCTTGATGCCCGCTCAGGAATTCCCCAAGGTGGATGTCCAGTTTGCCGACAAGTGGGCACATTGGGTAATGTATGCCTTCCTCTTTCTGGTGATTAGTGGAGAGCGCATCATTCGCAAACGTACCACACACTTTCCCTCCTTCATACTAATAGCCATACTGGTATCCATCTACGGAGGATTGATGGAACTGGGACAAGCCTATCTCACCAGCACCAGGCATGGAGATTGGTTGGACGTTGCCGCCAATACTTTTGGTGCCTTTTGTGGTTTAGCTTGCCTTGCCATGTACATCAGGTTTTTCAAGAAATAAACCTACCCACCCCAACTATTCACTATAAAGGGCCGATTCCTCGATTGGAACCAGCCCTATTTTATTCTTCCGAAGAAAAGGTTTTATCGAACACTAGTAATTTTGCCATTCCAAAAAGAAGTCTATCCGAGACCTCATCACCTCTTTCACTCTCCTAATGCGATTATTATGCATGGTGTTCATGCTCGGAATAATGCTTTATGTCCTCTGCCTTGGGCAATGTCTTGTTCAGGATCAAGCTACCCACCAAAGCACTGACGATGGTACCACAAAGGATACCAAGCTTGGCATCATTGAGGAATGTCTGCATCACGGCAGGTGTCTGTCCCTCAAAGTCGAGAGGATAAGACAAATTGGCCATAAACATACTCACCGTAAAACCGATACCACAAAGCATGGCCACACCCGATAGCGAAGACCAATTGGCTCCATCAGGCATCTGTACCAGGCGCATCTTGATGCTCATCCAGCATGCCAATAGTACACCGGTAAACTTACCGATGAACAAGCCCAGGAATACACCCAAACCTATTCCCTGGAACAGATTGCCCAAAGTCATACCATCAAAGCATACGCCTGCATTGGCAAAGGCAAAGAGGGGAATAATAACCATATTAATAGGATTGCGCAAGACGTCCTCCGTATCCTGAAGAGTGGAGATTAGATGGTCAGAAGCCGACTCGATGGAGCGCAAATTCTGAATATCCCTCTGAGTGAGCATATTAGGAGTGTGCTTGTCCTGACGAGTCACTTCGTACAAGGGGAACTTATCTATCTGGGTACGAATACGCTCAATATAGTATATGGTACCATGATTCAAACGTGCTGGTATACAGAATGCCAAAATCACACCTGCGATAGTGGCATGGATACCGCTTTGGAACATTAGCCACCACATAATCATTCCCACCAGGAAATATGCCAATTTGCTACGAACGCTCTTATAAGACAAACCTGCACAAACAGCTATACAGCCAACTACTCCCGCCAGATACTCCCATGCTATGTGCTCGGTGTACTTGATGGCTATCACGATGATACCACCCAAGTCATCGGCAACCGCCAATGCCGCCAGGAACACCTTCAAGCCCAGGGGTACTCTTCTGGAGAAAATAGACAACACACCCAATGAGAAGGCAATATCCGTAGCCATAGGAATAGGCATACCTCGCTCCATCACTTCCATGAAATTGGCATCACCCGTCAGCTTGCACGAAATGGCAAATACCAGCGTAGGCATCAGCATACCACCCACGGCTGCTATGCAAGGGAGCAGAGCCTTGCGAATGGTAGATAGCTCACCTCCGCAGAATATCTCTCTCTTTAGCTCTAGTCCCACGGAGAGGAAGAATACCGCCATCAGGAAGTCATTGATAAAACCTCCGATAGTAAGGCTATGACCATTGTGGCTGAAGATATCATGACCTGCCACAACAAAGCGAAGGTGCTCTTGCCAAAAGGTTTGATACCACTCCTTGGTTTGAGGCAGATTGGCCACAACAAGGGCTGTAATGGTGGCGGCAACTAGGATGTAACCAGCAGTGATATACTTCCTGATCGTTGACTTAAAAGCAAAATTGTATTTCATTTTCTCCAATTTATATCAAAATAATAAGTTGCCTCAATATTGTCTTTACTGAGGCAACCTATCATTAAAATGTATCTTTATATACTATTTCAAGCAATCAGCGATGAAAGCTTCCATCTCTGCTTCATGCTTCTCGATGCTGAGGAGCAGGTGCAACTGATTGTTGGCGCGTACAAAGTTGTGCTTGTCATACTGGCACTTCCAGTACTTGTCGCCACTGAGGTAATCCCACAAGAAGCGTACGCACTGCATGTAGGGGAATAGCTTAACGGCATAGGGAAGATTTTCAATCTCCACACGAGTAAGGAAGCTATTAGCGCTAGACAAGTAACCCTCGGTGAATGCCTTGAAGATATCTACATCGAAGCATACTGCATCCATATCCTGGAAGTCCTCAGCTACCTTGTTGGCACCTGTGCGCAAGAAGTCACCATAGTCAGAGAAGATAAAGTTAGGCATAACGGTATCAAGGTCGATAACGCAAAGTACATTATCCTCCTGGTCAAACATCATATTGTTCACCTTGGTATCGCAATGGCACACACGCTTGGGCAATACGCCTTCGCGACCCATACGCTCTGCCTGACACATATACTCGGCACGTGCATCGATTTCCTTTAGCATAACCTGTACCTCGGGTTCTGCCACACGACCTACGGGATCCTTGGCAATAACCTCGCGCAACTGCTGCAAGCGGAACTCCATATTGTGGAAGTCCTTGATGGTCTCACCCAATTCTACGGGGATATCAGCCAGCATTGCCTGGAACTGACCAAAAGCCTTACCAGCAGCACGAGAGCTCTCGGGGTTAACGGCCTGCTTGGTAATAGCATTCTCGATGAAAATCATCATACGCCAGTACTGACCATCCACCACGGCATACAACTTTGTCTCGTCGTCCTTAGAGGGCATAAAGGTGAGCACCTTGCGGTCGATATCGCATTCGCCAGCTGCCTCCAACTTGGCACGGATGTGTGAAGTAACAGCATAGATATTGCGCATTACCAAGTCTACATCGGGGAATACATTGGTATTTACGCGCTGTAGTACATAGTTGGGAGCATCTGCTTCGGCGGTAGTTACCAAGAGGGTATCGTTGATAAGACCTGCACCCAAAGGCTTGATGTCGCTAACTGTGCCACGGATGGCAAAATGGGAAACAATGTTCTTCAATTCGTTTTGTTCCATAGTATTTGACTTTGAAATTAATAATTTGTGCGCAAATTTAGTAAAATTATATGAGAACTTAAGAGGTGATGGATAGGAATTAGCACCCCTTGTTCCGATAATGAACAATCTTAGTTGACATTTCCACTCTGAATCTCACCCTCGGGTGTCCATCCTTCGGCATGAATCTGCAATATGCTGGCCGATGAATTATTGTAGAGATTGATCGTTGCACGTCCGTTTTCATCCAATTTCACATTGGGATTCCAATACAATGTGCGACGATAATCCTCCTTTGGCAGAGGCTGCTTTGAATAATCAGGTGAATAGAATTCGTCTGCCACAGAGAAACCCTTCATCTTCCATCTACGATTCTTCTGATAGGTGCGTTCTGTATCATTTTCCAGTAGTTTCAAATCCACCGTCACCGTAGGCAATTCGTCACCTTTATATTTATTATGCATGTCATTACGTGGAGAATAGTCGGTATATACCACCACATAAGCCAAATTCCATAGGAACACATATTTGTCCAACTGACTATAGGGAATGAAGTTTTCCCACTCAGGTACCTTAGGAGCTTTCTTTATTTCCAATTTGGCCTTCTCCTTGTCTGTACGCTCGGTCCGCACTTTTCCATCAAAACGAATGATGACATCATATGCTCGCGAAGTCTTCATATCTCCCACATAAGTGCGTGCTATATCCCAAGCAAAGCGTTCATATCCCATAAATTGACCTGGTGCAAAACCTGCATCGCACGTAGCATTAAAGGCATCGTAAGCATCCAGGATAAAAGCTGGACGCCAATGTCCAAATCTTCTGCGTCCGTTGAAGCGTGCCCCAATGGTTACCTCCGAAAGCATACGCACCTTCTCGTTGGCACTATTGTACAGAGGACTTTCCTTGGGCATAGGAGATACGTGTGTCTGATAGTAGTCATAGGGCTTGGGGAAGCGTGGATAGATGGGATCTAGCTTGACATAAAACTCGGGGTAATCTATATGATTATCCTTTGTGCGACCACTTTGTGTCCACACGGGTGGATTGCCTTTCTTCCACTTGGTGGTATCGCTAGCCCCCAGGAAGAAAAAGAACTCGCCATAATATCTTGGAAAATCCAATTCGAATAGGCCTTGACTCCTAATATCCCCAAACACGGCCTCCTGTCCTGGTTGAGTAAAACTAGCATGCATAGCAACGGGATAATCTAACGAATTCTCCTTCTTATGAAATCTTTCTCGTGGATCGTAACTTTCTAAACCTGATGAGAAATCATTCTCTGTAGCATGAGTATCTTCGCTCTCGCTATCACTTTCACTTTCATCGGAAGAATCATCGCTTGCGAACTCATTTCCCCCCAGCTCAGTGAACTTCATTAGTTCCTTCTCGGTCACAGTCCACACATCCACGGGGGTGTAATTGTGCACCTGACCCGTCCAATGGGGGAAGCGCTTTTCGGGTGTGTGTGTCAATTCAAATTCACCCACCAGCGCCATCTCTCTCCATACATACTTGCGCCATCCTTGCACCATCATCAAAAGGTCCAGGGCCTGGCGATGCTCGGCATCATCTTTCTCAAAATACCAATGAGGATGGGGCACAAAACCCTTCAACTGACTAGACAAAAGGGCCTCCGTGAGCATAGAACCAGTATCATACGTGTATTCGCTCTTGGCAGCATCGCGTACGGATACCGACATGCTACTACCTGGTGCGCCTTGCACCTCTAGCGTAATGGGTTCGAAGGCCTTATAATTCTCTTCCTTCACTCCTCCGATGGTGACATTCCTTACCTGAAATCCTTCGGGCAGATAGAAGCACAATCTATCGGCATATACCTTGCCTTCGCTATTGAACACCGTCACTTGGTAGACACCTGCCTTGGTGGCGGGGAAATGAATGGTCTCGGAGCTCAGCTGATAGAAATATTGCAGAATACCATCGTGCATGATGGTTAGACCCAGTGGCTCCTGAGCAGCCGCACCAGCTGCGCCATAGTTGATAGTGATGCCTGCGGTGTCTGTTTCTACCAGCAATACCACACCATCGGCCACACTCTCGGGCAATTTCTCCGTCACCGACTTGGTACCGGTAGGATTCTTACCTGTGGGGGTAAAGGTAGCCTTCAACTTATGGTTGGCAGGTGTGGTTATCTCAAACACGCCTCTACCTCTGTGAGTGGTCTCTGACTTTATCGTATCTCCCTCTGCTAGCACAACGGATAGCGTTCCCTCCAATTCAAGTCCGCTTTCGTTTCTTACTTCCCATGCCACGCGCTGAGCAATACCTTCCACCAGTTCTCCTCCCTCGGGGAATAGCTGGAGAGTGGTTTTAGGGTCATCGGCAGGGTTCTTGTAATATGATGCCAAAGGACGCATAGTCATCTCAGGGCTATAGTCGCCAGGAGTGAGTGGTTTGTTATAGACGGGGAATACTCGCGAATACAACTTCTCATAATCACGATAATAGTCCTTATACATCGACTGATTAAAGAAATAATTCTTTGACCACCTGCTATGCGGTTGCTCCGTCACACCCCAATTCAATTGCCATCGGGTATAGGTGCGCACCTCGTAATATCCAGCATACAGAGCCGTATCTGTCAGGCAGAAGCTACCATGTCCCTCGCCACCTTCCAATGGTATCATCTGGCGCTCTATCAAGTATCCGTCATGATTGAGCAATTCGCAATACAATATGCCACTGATGTCCGAAGGACGTCCGGTATCGCATCGTCTCACGTATGCCTTATAGAAAATAGTGTCTCCCAGATAATAACTGCTATTGTCCAGATGCACGAATATCTGCTCTTGTGGCAACTTCTCTCCAAAGGCTTTCAGACGAGTGGCCATGCTTTGCAACTGGCTTTGCGCACACACGCTCTGAGGCATCAAGCATGATATTGCCATCAGCACTAGAATCAATATATTTTTCATAAGTATATAGTTTTAGGCGTTTATATCGCGCAAAATTAGTTAAAAAATCGATTTTTAGAGTCTGTCAAGGTAAAAAAAGCGTTTTTTTGTCTAAATTTGCACGCGAAGTAAACTAAATCAAACATTATATATGGAAAAGAATTTCAAAAGAACCACAGTTACATCGGCTCTTCCCTATGCCAATGGCCCTGTACACATCGGTCATTTGGCTGGTGTATATGTGCCTGCCGATATCTACGTGAGATATCTGCGCCTGAAGCAGCGCGATGTACTCTTCATCGGTGGTAGCGACGAGCATGGTGTACCCGTTACCATTCGTGCTCGCAAGGAGGGTATCAGCGTGCAGGAGGTTGTTGACCGCTATCATGGCATCATCAAGGACTCGTTCGAAAAGTTTGGCATCTCCTTCGATGTATACTCTCGCACCAGCGGTCCCGTTCATCACAAGTTTGCAAGCGACTTCTTCAAAAAACTCTACGAGGAAGGCAAGTTCGTGGAGAAGGTAAGCGAGCAGTTCTTTGACGAGGCTACCGGCCGCTTCCTTTCCGACCGTAACATCAAGGGTGAATGTCCCCGTTGCCATGCTCCCGAGGCTTACGGCGACCAGTGCGAGAAATGTGGCGCTACACTCTCTCCCGAGGAACTTATCAATCCCTATAATGCAGAAACCGGAAATCCCCTTGTACAGAAGGAAACCAAGCACTGGTATCTCCCCTTGGACAAGGACCAGCAATGGTTGGAGCAATGGATTCTCCAGGAGCACAAGGAATGGCGTCCCAATGTATATGGCCAGTGCAAGAGCTGGTTGGATGGCGGCTTGCATCCACGCGCCGTTACTCGCGACCTTGACTGGGGTATTCCCGTACCCGTAGAGGGCGCTGATGGCAAGGTGCTTTACGTATGGTTCGATGCCCCCATTGGCTATATCAGCAATACCAAGGAGCTATGCGATGCTCGTCCCGAATTGGGCAGTTGGGAGACTTGGTGGAAAGACCCCGAAACTCGCTTGGTGCACTTTATCGGCAAGGACAACATCGTATTCCACTGCATCGTATTCCCCGCTATGCTTAAGGCTCATGGCGAATACATCCTCCCCGACAATGTTCCCTCCAACGAGTTCCTGAACCTGGAAGGCAACAAGATTTCCACCAGCAAGAACTATGCTGTTTGGCTCAATGAGTACCTGGAGGAGTTGCCAAATCGTCAGGACGAGCTTCGTTATGTACTCACCGCCAATGCTCCCGAAACCAAGGACAACGACTTCACATGGGCCGACTATCAAGCACGTTGCAACAATGAGCTGGTAGCCGTATATGGCAACTTTGTAAACCGTGCCCTTCAGCTCACTCAGAAATACTATGAGGGCAAGGTTCCTGCTTGTGGCGAACTGACCGACTATGACAAGGAGACACTGCAGGAGTTCTGTGGCGTGAAGGAAAAGCTGGAGACTCTCCTCGAAGGCTTCCGCTTCCGCGATGCTCTCAAGGAGGCTATGAACCTGGCACGTATTGGCAACAAGTACATTGCCGATTGCGAGCCATGGAAGGTAATCAAGACCGATCCCGAGCGCGTGAAGACCATCATCAACATCTCGCTCCAACTCACCGCCAACCTGGCCATTGCCTTCGAGCCCTTCCTTCCCTTCAGCAGCAAGCGACTCAGAGAGATGCTGGCCATGCCCACCTTCTCATGGGAAGACCTCGGAAGCACCTCGCTCATGCAGGAAGGCCACCAGTTGCCCACTCCCGAACTGCTCTTCACCAAGATTGAAGACGAGGTTATTGCCGCTCAGGTACAGAAGTTGCAAGACACCATCAAGGCCAACGAGGAAGCTGCCTACGTAGCTGCACCCGTCAAGCCCACCGTATCATTCGAAGACTTTGAAAAGCTGGACATCCGCGTAGGTATAGTCAAGGCTTGCGAAAAGATCAAGAAGAGCAAGAAGCTGCTCAAGTTCACCCTCGATGATGGTAGTGGTCAGGACCGCACCATCCTTTCAGGTATAGCTCAGTGGTACGAACCCGAGCAACTAGTGGGCAAGAGCGTACTCTTCATTGCCAACTTTGAGCCTCGCAAGATGATGGGTGAAGAGTCACACGGCATGATACTCTCTGCCGTCAACTTCAATGGCGACCTCTCAGTCACCACCACCATCAACCCCGTCAAAGGTGGTAGTCAGGTGGGATAATACGTTTGCCAAACATAGCAAATCTACTTGCAAAACTGACAAAAACACACTCAAGTGTACTATATTTCGGGCTAGTACTTTCTCCAAGGTGCTAGCCCTTGCTATTGCATTTCATGCCAATACCGGCAACACCCCAACTATCTACGATGACATACTTTCAAGGTACATCATCCCCTCATGCGCATTAGACCACCCTACCTAATCCACTATACCACAAACAGATAGAAACACTTCTCTCTCGTTGCAGCTCAAACCAGTGTCGCAAATCGCGACCCTGGTTTCTCTTCTCCATCTACGTGCTCTTCATAACCATCAAGGCCTCCCCCCACCCCTTATTACGCAATACCTTGACAAAAAATAACTGACTACCTGACTACCTGATTACCATAGGGAGTCGGAGTACAGATGACAGAGTACAGATGATGAATTGATGATGAAATTGATGACGAAACTATCCACCCCCTCCGTCGCTACGCTCCTCGTCCCCCTGTCTCAGTGGGACAGTTGGCTGGCGCAATGTTTCCGTAACCGACTCTCCCCCTGAGACAGGCGGGAGTACCCCGAAGGGGGGAGGGGGTGGATAAATTACCCTTAGCACAAACATTAATCCGCAGACACTTGCTATTCTTAATGTAGATACAAGGGGGTGGATAAAAACACGATGCTTGAGAGGAATTAGGAATTCTTCGGATGAGAGAGTACAGAGTATTCGGTTATACCTTGACAAAAAATAATTGACTACCTGAAACGAACTAGGAAAAGCTAGAGAGTAAAAGTAGATTGCCCCCAATTTAGTTCCCTCTAGTTTTGTGTTGTAATAGTTTATTCGTACGCTTATAATGCAATATGTGCCATTATCTAAGTCTTTCACTTTTCCATGTCTCTTCGGAAAAAGAAGAAATATTAATTGACGGGGTTTGTGCCTTTCTGTTAACTAGTATTGATTGTTTACCTACTTGCTCGCTAATATAACTATATAAATCCTCTAGAGTAACATCACCCTCAGTTTCCTGAATCTTTTTTAGCAAATAATAGGTAAACAAGCCATGCCCTTTTTCATTATATGGATAGGCCGTTTGATCATCCTTTGACGCAGAAAAAACAATCATGTTGCCAGAAGGAGCTGCTTGCTTAGCCTTAATTGCAACGCCTCTTGCAGATGCTAACATACTTCCATCTCTTTTTGTACCACTAAAACATGCATCCAAGAAGACCAATGTCCTCTTTGAAGATATACTTCCCAAGGTTTTATAAAGTTCCTTTAAGCTATAACCAGTTGTTGGGTCATCACCATACCCATCAACAGGCAGTAGAAATGCATCCTTAGTTGATTCATCAGGTATTCCATGTCCTGCATAAAACACAATTGCTTCTGCATCTCCTTTATATTGCTCAAGGATTTGAGAAAGCCAACGAATCTCTCGCTTTATATTATTGGCTGTTGCATTTTGTACAAAAGAAATGTTATTCTTTGGTATGCCTAATGTTTTGTGACAATATTTGGCAAAGATTTTACCATCATTGACAGCAAATGGAACCTTATCTACCTCCTGGTAGTTTTCGTTAGCAATTATAATAACAAATGTTTTTTCGTTTGTTATTTGTGTACATGGTATATTAACATCAACATCAGATAACTGTTCATTTGTATTATTTGAAGATTGATTTTGTGGCTCAACTTTTTTTTGAATAGGTACGTTGTAAGTTATATTATATGTAGTATTCCCTGATTTTTCAACATTATTTGCGGTAAGCGAAGCCTCCTCACTTTGTGATGAAGATTTTGAATTAGGAATAGCACTATAATTTTCTGGATACTTAAGTCCTTCATTATATAAAACCTTAAAATCAGGCAATATATTTTTGCCTCCACGGCGTTCATATCTTGTCTGCCATTCTATTCTTTTTATTTCGTTCTTGTCAACAACGATACCATTATCGTAAAAATATACTAATTTAGACATTGCGTCAACTAGTCCTCGTTCTGCAGTTCTTCTATAAATAAAGAATGCTTGTTCTATATCTTTATTAACAATTAACCCTTCCTCATGGCACAAAGCTACGTAATATTGAGCCACAATATCATTTAATTTTGAGGATTTTTGCAACTCCTTTAATCCGTATTCTAGGTAACCGTTCTTAATATACTGCAAGGCCGCTAACGTTTCTTTAGTAACAACCTGCGCGTCTACATGAATAATAAATACACACAAAGATATTGTCAATATCCATTTACGAATACTTAGGAATCGCATAATCTCGATTGTTAAAAGATTAATAACTTTATGCTATAATTGCCTTCAACCGATTTTGTCGGTTGAAAGCAATTATTATAATGTATTTAGTTTGATTTGTCTTATTTTATAATTTCATTACATATTTGACTTCCAAGATGAAGATTCTTGGGTGGCACTTTTACTTTTCTGACCTGTCTGATTTGTTTGTTCGGGTAATTTTACATATGTCATTTTACCCCAATCGCTATTACCTCCATCAAACATGACTATGTTTTTATAGTATTTTGCTTCCATATTAGCCATCAGATTTGCTGCGCCATATGTCAAAATAGACGCAAGCACGCTTACTTTTTGTGCCTTTAGGACACCTAGATATGACAAATTAAATGTTCCTGCTTTGAAGTCGCCTTCCCAATCACATGCAATAATTGGTGATTTTTCTTGGTCAAATTCATAAGGGCTATCCGCTCTCAAATGTATTTCTAGGGGCTTGGTTTCTTTTACACCAAAGCCTCTCTTTTCTTTTTTCTTTAAATCTTTGGGAATGACAACGTAGTATGGAGTAAGAATTACATCACTTACCCAGGTAGACAATGAAATACTATGCCAATCTTCAGATCTTTTATTAAATGCATATGCAATGGATACACCAATATTGTTTATGCTTTCATCCTCCAAAAAATGGCGTGATACGGTGCCAATACATTTTTTCCCCTTTGGGTCAGCACTCTTTGATTCTGTAACTAGGTCGTTTATTACTTCTAATAAACGAATATCATTGTCTGTCATGTCTCCAGTTGGTGATTCTGTTGTTGTGTAATTGCCATAAATGCCAGATGTCATGAGACAGACAAATGTGGAATTGGGTTTTGAACCAGTAGTTGGTGCTATAGTTAGAAATTCATCTTCTTTTGTTACACCAGCCTTAGATGCCCCCGAATCTTTATCAGAAGAATATATAGGACGAGATACACCATTATGGTAATTGAAACACTGCGCGAGATCAATAAATAGTGTTTTTGTTGTCTTGTTTGTTACATATAGCTGCTGATTGTAAATTTCTAGCCTTATATTTTCATCTTCAACAACACTATTAGATCTATCATAAGCAAAGACTAGAGCTGTTCTGTAGTTTGTTTTTTGAGCAGCGATACTACCAACACATAGTGTTACACACAATAATAATAAAAGCTTTTTCATAATTTTGTTTTTTAATTAATTAATTATATTAATTCTCTTTGTTATACTAATTAAATCCTTATCATTTATTTTTAGTTTTAGTAACCATTTTTGAAAATCTTTAAATGTCAAATCTTTAGGTAGAGTTCCTGATGTTGCGTTGGAATTAGCTTTTGTAAATTCGTTAGGTGAAAAAATAATATATATTACATTATATTCTTGCTCTTTTGAACACGTCATAGTATATTCGTCTATTAAATGCGCATTTCCTTCCGCAAATTTTGTGGAGAAGAAAATATAGGGTTTATCATGTTCTATTCTTGTAGCTAATTCAGAAGAATTTCTATATGGCAATAGACAATATACCGTCTGTGTAGTCTCATCTAATAAGTAAACTGTTAAATAACCATTTACTGGTGAATTGAAATATAGAAAAAGGTCATCACCGTTTTTAAAATCACTACGAGCAAACTTTAATTCTGTACCATTACAAAGAACTGCTGTTCTTATATCAATTTGTGAAGTAACAATCTCTCGAATACGCCCACTAACAATTACTTTAACCACCAAAACACCCTGTTCATAACTAATCGTATATTGAGGTTCCCCAATTGTTTCTACCCATTCTCCTTTTACTTCACTTTCTCCAAAAGCAAAAAAGTCAGTTTTAGTCTCTTCATTTTTATTATTTATAAATGTTGTATTACTTTGGGATACTATGGTACCAAAATTATCTGCTATAGCTTGTATCCTTGCACGTTCTAAGGCCGTTCTCTTTGCATTTTCTAACGATACATTTTCTGGCGCATAATAAACATATTCAGAACTTACCTTTTTTAACTTTTGAGCATAAAGAGCTGATACTAGAAATAGTAATCCTACAGCAATAACTAAACGTATATGCATCATGATTTACCACCCTAGCAATTTTTCTAACTTATTATGAAGGGCATCTCCCCTTCTTTCCAAGTCTTCCTTAACAGCTTTTATGGTTGCTTTCTTTGCCATATCGCTATTATATGCAATACGGACAAGAACCTCCTTGTTTTTGTTAGATAGCGTACGATATGCCTCCATTACAGTTATCGTGCGACCAATACTTTGCGAGATGAGGTTTTTACTAGCCATTACGCTTCTAGTTACGCTAGCAGCTTGTTCTTCATCTAATTGTTCATTTGCAACTGTATTTTCAATTAAGGCCGTTACCTCAATTTGAATCTGACCTACGAGATTTTGCTTTGCAAGTTCTAATGCTTGCATCTTAGCAGCATCATAATTGCCAGCAATACTCATTGCTTCGCCCATTATGTACTTAGGAAACATATCATCATCAAACTCCATTTGCATTAAGTATGATTTGTCTAATTGCTTTTCTAAAGGTAAAGCACCGGGAACAGTTTGCCAACCCTCTTTTTTTAGTTTCTTTGCTTCTTTACGAGATGCTTTTGACGCTTTGTCGTTTAGCTCAGATTTTGTAGCTTTTAGCATCTCTTTACGTTGCTTGATTAGTTCTTTAGATGATTGAGCAATAACAAATCCACTAGTTGCATACAACAATGTAATCACTAAAAATAGCTTCTTCATATGAATAAGTAGCTGACATGCTAATCGGCTCCTTAATTAGCAATTAATTACGTTGTTGACATAATACAAGAAAAGCGTGGAGCCAGCTCTGATGCTCGTTCCACGGTCTAAAGGCTCTCGCATTGCCCAATCTGTCAGAAACGAGCAACGCTGAAAGCCCCACGCCGATGCATATATAAACATCCAAGAGTGTACACTTATGGTATACAAACTAGAGATGTGTATAAACATCACCTGGAGCGTTTCCTCGTTGCTTTGTGTCGACAGATTGACGAATTTGCGAGATTCTTAGACCGTCAAAACAAAGCGTAGAGTAACGCTTTTATGTATATGTACCCCCGCCACTTTCTGCCCATTAGGGGCTTTCAGCATGCGAAAGATGTGGCAAAGGTAGTAAATTAATAATAAAATTAAAATAAAATAACTAAAAAATGTTTCTCCCAACTGACAAAAAGTCAAAATTAATAATTATACGGGTACTACCTTGACAAAAAATAACTGACTACCTGACTACCTGATTACCATAGGGAGTCGGAGTACAGAGTACAGATGACGAAAACGATGATGAATTATCCACCCCCTCCCCCCTTCGGGGTACTCCCGCCTGTCTCAGGGGGAGAGTCGGTTACGGAAACATTGCGCCAGCCAACTGTCCCACTGAGACAGGGGGACGAGGAGTGTAGCGACGGAGGGGGTGGATAAAAACACGATACTTGAGAGGAATTAGGAATTCTTCAGATGACAGAGAACAGAGAACAGATTAGCGAGCAAGCGACTATACCTTGACAAAAAATAACTGACTACCTGATTACCTGATTACCATGGGGGCTCTGGAGGTCTGATTACTCTGATTATGCAAGGGGGGGTACGTTTCGTCCCCTCCCCATCCCTAGAGGGTGTTCTGTTTGGAGCATCCCCAGCTCTGAATACAAGGGTGCACCGTTTTAGTGCATCGGATTCTTGGCCCTTGTTGGATGGGGGGTATGGTAGTCGGTAGTCAGGTAGTCAGATATTTTTCGTCTAGGTTTACTCTCCCTGCTCTAATAGGT
>JAFOCV010000136.1 GCA_017381015.1 Bacteroidaceae bacterium | reverse complement strand
GGTATATGGTGGCACGCCCCGACGAGAGCGACGAGGTGATTATGGCTCGTGCCTTGCAGATTATGCAAGCCACCATACAGCGCCGTGACGAGGAGATTGCAGCACTGAAGCCCAAGGCAGAATACACCGACCAGGTGCTGGACTCCATCACATGCCTCACCACCACACAGGTGGCAAAGGGTATGGGAATGACCGCCAACGAGCTGAACCGCATCCTCTGCCAAAAGCACATACAATACGGACAGAGCGGTCAGTACCTGCTCTATGCTCCATTTGCCCGACAGGGATTGGCGCAGAATCGCACACGTACCTTCCGCGACCTATTCGGTGCTGTTCACACCACCAGCCAACTGGTTTGGACAGAGAAGGGCAGACAATTCATCTATAAGACCCTCACCCAGAGCAACAGACCAACAGACCCACCCCTAACCTGTCCGCGCGTCGCAGTGGGAACTGCTCCCCTCAAAAGGCACTGATTGACATTCAGTCAATCCTCTAAAGGCCTTGTTCGCCCTGCAAGGGAGGGGGCGTAAAAGCCTAAAAACAAAACTAACCATTAACTAACCTTTAACAAAATCCCATCAGCGAGCACTTTGCTCACCTCCCTAACGAAGTGGCCAGGGAGGTCGGGTGGGTCTTCTATTTAACAATGAAACACTTATTCAGAGTTATCAATCAGAGCGAGCCCCAGCAGGTGGCTTCGCAGAAGGCCGAAGGCGGCCAAGTGACCAAGAGCACCATCGTATTGCAGGAGTTCGGTGGCAGGTTCGAAAACGTCTACGTCTGCACCCTCTTTGGCAATAGTGCCACGTGCAAGTGGTACCCCGGCGAACTGGTATTTGCCTCCCTGCGATTTCAGGCACACGAGTACAACGGTCAATGGTACCAGGACATCGTTGTGAGCGAAATAATCACTCACAAAACGGAAAGGTGAAAGGGGAAAGGGGAAAACGGAAAACTCTTGTCCCTAGAGTCCTCCCATCCTCTACCCCTTTCCACCCCCTCCCCCCTTCGGGGTACTCCCACCTGTCTCAGGGGGAGAGTTGGTTACTAAAAACACTGCGCTAGCAAACTGTCCCACTGAGACAGGGGGACGAGCGCGAAGCGCGGAGGGGGTGGATTAAGGATAAAAAAGAATAAACAATATTTTAATACCAACCATTTGAATAAAGCGGAAATGGCGAGAGTCTCATGAGTGAAAAGCGCGCAATCTTCACACTCCGCCAAGTTCAAGTCCTTAAATAACTTTATTCAGATTATGGAAATCAAACTTCAACTACCCGATGCGGTTTACGCATCACTCCTTAAAGGTAATACCCGTATTCAGGGCTCCATTGCCCTGGTTTCGCCCAGGGAGGGCAACTTTAATGCACACCACAAGAGAAAGAATCCACCTGCCCGTGAGTATCGCAAACTACCCCACGGACGAGTATCCATCAACACCGAATCATTGCGCCTGACGCTGAACGTAGGCCTGGACGAGCACGGCATCATACCTGCACAGGTACTGCTGAGCGAAAGCCAGATGGCAAGCCACTTCGTGCAAGGCATGGCGATGGATGAAATACCTAATCACTAAACCTACTAGAGGCTTAACAAATCCCACAATCCCTAGTTTATCCACCCCCTCCGCTTCGCTCGTCCCCTGTCTCAGTGGGACAGTTTAGCTGGTGCAGTGTTTTTAGTAACCAACTCTCCCCCTGAGACAGGTGGGAGTACCCCGAAGGGGGGAGGGGGTGGAGTTATCGTCAACAATTAACCTTTAAACATTAACCTTTAAACCTATTGAAAATATGACATTTGGAATAGCAAACAACGTGAAGAGTCAGGTGGTGCAGGTGTGCACCCCTGAACTGCTGAGACAAGCAATAGATTCGCCACACGTAGGTCGCGTCTGTGCCGAAATCAAGGATGCCTTGGAGAAGAAACAGCGTGGCGAAATAACACCACAAGAGTACGAGGACATCAAGGGCTCGATGAAGAAGCAACTGCCTATACTCACACCGCACGCCACCTTCCGTAACGGACGTCGCAAGAATGAAGATGCCATACCATCGGGCCTGAGCATCTACGACCTGGACCATATCCCCAATCCCGAAGGCCGTTGGGAAGAGATTGCACCACGTCAGCAAGAACT
The DNA here is from genome assembly GCA_017381015.1 of Bacteroidaceae bacterium. Lineage (GTDB taxonomy): Bacteria > Bacteroidota > Bacteroidia > Bacteroidales > Bacteroidaceae > Physcousia. The sequence goes on along the minus strand of JAFOCV010000136.1, from coordinate 5,167 downwards.
GGGCATAGTGATGGCACACGTCACCCCAAGCACCGAAGGTCTGCGCCTGATCTTCATCATCCCACAAGGCAAAAGCCTTGCCGAGGCACAAGCATGGATGGCTCAGCAACTAGGAGATACCAAATACGACGAGTGCGTGAAAGACTATGCAAGATGCTCCTTCATGGTCCCACGAGACTACATCCTATTTATGGATGAGGAGGGATTATTCTCTGAGGGGGTAAGCGCACAAACGGAAAACTGTTTATCCACCCCTCTGTCGCTTTGCGACACCTCCCCTGTCTCAGGGGAGGAGTCAGTTACAACTGAGTCTTTCCACTATCCCTCCACCTATCAGGCAATCCCATACCCCTTGATACTAGAAGTCCTGGAAGAGCAGATGGGTGGACGTCCCGAGCACGGGAGCCGAAATAATTTCATCTTCTCCATGGCGTGCCACCTCAGATACATCTGCGATGATGACCCCGAATGGATAGCCAAGGTGCTACCCACCTATGGCGAGAGCCGCGACAAGTGGATGGCCACCATACGGAGCGCATGCAATCGCAATCAGACCAAGCGCATGCCTCGCATCATGGAGCGCACGCTGGAGGTATGCAAGAGCAGATTGGGAATGAAAGAGGAGCAGGAGGAGGTGGCTGAGCAAGACGCTGACACTCCACCACCAATGCCCAAGAACCTGCCTCCGCTGATCAAACTGCTCATCAGTCGCACACCTGATATATACAAGGCTGCCGTGGCGCATGCCGTATTCCCAGCACTGGCCACACACCTGTGGCAGACACGCTTCCGCTACATAGACAATGTAGAGCACGAAGCCACGCTGATGAACGTGCTGATGGCTGGCACGGGTGCCGGTAAGAACTGCATCTCCGAACCCATAAATCGCATCATGGCAGACATTCGTCTGCGCGACCAGGAAAACCTGCGTCGTGAGCGCGAGTGGAAGAAGGAGATACAAAGCAAGGGTGCCAACAAGGACAAGCGCCAGCGTCCCGAAGGCTTGGTAATTCAGGAAATAGACCCCGATATGACTAATGCTGCCTTCGTGCAACGACTGGCCGATGCGGAGAACCGTTTCCTGTACACGAAGATGAACGAGATAGACCAGTTCGACTCTCTCAAAGGTGGTGGTCGTGGCAAGGCTCAGTTCCAGATAATGTGCCTGGCATTTGACCCCAACAACATCTACGGACAGACGCGAATAGGCTCTGGCTCGGTGAGCGAGCGTGTGAGCATACGCTTCAATTGGAATGCCTCCACCACCGTCTCCAAGGGTCAGCGATACTTCTCACAAGTATTGACCGATGGTCCAATCAGCCGTATCAACTTCTGCACCATACCCGAGCGAGAGATAGGTGCCGAGATGCCCATCTATGGCCAATACGACGAAGGCTTTGACGAGGAGTTGCGTCCCTACATAGAGCATCTGTGCAATGCCCGTGGCCTGGTGGATTGTCCCAAGGCGCGTGCTCTGTCCCGAAGGCTGATAGAGGAGTGTGCCGACTTCTCTCGCCTATCACAAAGCCGTGTCTACGAGAACCTTTCCTACCGTGCCAACGTGATTGCCTACCTCAAGGCGATGGTGCTATACGTGGCGCAAGGAGAGCGCTGGGACAAGCGCACCGAGGACTTCATCCGATGGTCTCTGCACTACGACCTCTGGTGCAAGATGCACTTCTTTGGCAATGAGATAGAGATGGCAGAAAATGCCCACTATGCATCCTCCTCCAAGCCTGGACCTCAGAACCTTCTGGACCTATTGCCCGACATCTTCACACGCGAAGAGGCTCAGCAGATGCGTCAGAAAATGGGATTGCAAAGGGGGAACCTGAAATCAATGCTAAGTAACTGGAAACAGCGTGGATACATAGAACTACATGGCGAGGAAATGCCACAAACTGAATTGATGCGCCAATGCTATGCCAAGACTGACTGGTATCTTAATAAGAAGTAAACAGGGGTAATCAGGTAATCAGTAATCAGTTATTATTTCCGCACTAATCATGATGCAGAGTTAAAAAGCAAACGGATATGAAACGAACACGTGGAATGAAACTGGGTCGTTTGGCCATGCGGTACTATCCCGACAGTAGTTATAGGACGGCCTTGCGCCGTTTCCGCGAAGAGATACTCCTTACACGTGATTTGCACAAAGCTTTGCAAAGCATTGGGTACTCAGAGCATCAGCGCTATTTCTCTCCGCGGCAAGTGCAGATGATAGAGCAATACCTCGGAGAGCCGTAAGGAACAGACCCCTCCCAGCCTCCCCTGGCCGCTACGCTAGGGGAGGAACGTGGGAGCGATGAGCGATGAGAGATGAGCGATGAGCGATGAGAGCAAACACGCAAAGAATTAACAATAACATCTAAATTTATAATCGAATATGCAAATATCCAAAAACTTTTGTCTGAGCGAGTTCACTCGCTCGGACACCGCCAAAAGACTTGGCATAAACAATGATAACGTGGACATGGAGGTGGTGCTGAACCTTGCCTTTCTCTGCCACATGGTGCTACAACCCCTGCGCGACCGCTTCGGACCCATCACCATATCCAGCGGATTTCGCACCAAGGCTCTGAACCAAGCCGTAGGTGGTGCACCGAACAGTCAGCACCTCACGGGCGAAGCAGCAGACATTTCACTACCCTCATGGCAGGAGGGCAAAGAGTACTTCCGCTACCTCTCCTCCCTTCCCATCTACGACCAACTGATCTGGGAACAACGCACCACCACCTGCTGGATACACATCTCCATCAAGCGCCTGGGCACCAATAGAAGGCAAATCCTGAGTGATTAGAGATTAGCGTTGAGCGACGAGCGAGGAACATGGATTATATTTTATCAACTGATGAAACATGATTGGCATTGCTAACCAGCACTACCGTTTTCGTTATACTCCGAGTGGCGGTGTTTCTCCCCTTTGCCTGTCCACATAATAGTTAAGAGACCTAATCCTTGTTTAATGGAAGATGGTCTCTTATAACTATGTTTGCGATACGATATGCTGGGGCAATACCTAAAGGCTTAGAGCTTCATGAAAGCAAAACTCCATCTTTGGCCCTTGAAGGTCTTGGGGATATAGAGCTTGACTTCGTTGGTTCCTTTCTTCAGATTGATTTTGACGGGTTGGCGCATCCAATAGAATTGTTCGTCGGTGTAGGGGAACTCTTCTTCTGGCTTGGCCCAAGTATTGAAATGGAATGCGTATTGCCCTGGTTCGTTCCATTGCTGAGAGGGGAATATCTCGATGCCATTGACAAAGAGCCTTCCCTGGTTTTCCCATTTGCCTTGTGGACCTATACCTCCTGATATCCTGTTGGAGCGAGCTGCTGCCTCAAAACCTACCCATGCCTCTATGATGGTTGCCTCCTGGGAAGATATGGTGGTAAATGCCCATGCCGATGTGGTGTCGTTGATGCTGAGACCATACGTTCTGCACAGGTCATCTACGTCAATGGCACCACCTCTTGCCGTCAGGGTGTCGCTGGTACCTATCGTTATCTTCCATGACATCTGTATGTTGGGAACCCAACGCACGTCATAACCCTTGAGCACATTGTCCTTGTGATAGGACATCTTGCTCTCAAATGCCACAAGGCCTTCCAAACTGCCTTTACCACCCTGCCAAAAACGCTCGGCAAAGGTTTGCATACCATTAATCATACCATTGTGAAGGGCAATGCGTGTCTTGTCGGCCACACGAACATCGTTCCACAAACATAGTATGCCACCAAGGGCATTGGTGGTATCTGGCACATCCTGAGCACAGGCTTTGTGCAAGAACACCTTGTTGGTAAAATATATGGGGTCATAGTAATTAAGATATCCCATGAAGGAGTCTATGTATCTGCCACCCTTCTTGGCACTGGCCGCATTGGAACCAGCAGCAGTATTCCATATCTGGCGCACGGTGGTGCTATCGGATGGAAGACCGGGGTCCCAGGCCATGGCTATACGACCATATTTCCGACACAGATTTTCCGTAAACTCCATGAATCCCTTAGGGTCTGCGATATACACTTCGTCAGAACCTATGTGGAGGTATGGGCACATGGAGGCTGGTATTTCATTGCAAAACTCTTCTATACATTTTTCCAACACCTTCATGCCCTCGTGCGAGTCCATCGTAAAGCCAAAGGTATTCTTGAAATAAGCCGAATGTCCGGGCATATCTATTTCGGGCATTATAGTCACACCACGCTCCTTGGCATAGGCAATGAGTGCTCTGATTTCATCATAGGTATAGAACTTGCCACAATCACGTCCAGGACGCTGATACTGGGCATCATTGAGCTGAGGATATGCCTTGCATTCTATGCGCCATGCAGGATAATCGGTGAGATGCCAATGGAAGTAATTAATCTTGTACAACGACATCAAATCAATAGTCTCCTTGAGCATGTCTATGGTTTGGAAATTACGTCCCGTATCGTGCATAAATCCTCGAAAGGGATACACAGCCCAGTCGTGTATCTCCACGTCAGGAATGCGACCATCAGCATCGGCCAGTTGGGCAATGGTTTGTTTTGCCCATATTTCGTTACCCTCTATGATTACATGTCCCTTGTCCGTCTTGACATAATACTCATCCCTATTAGAAGAAAAAAACAGATGCTCCTTAGTATCCAAAACCACCACCTCACTCAGGCGATACATCTTAGGGTCATTCACGGTCATCTCCTTGGGAGTGGGAATAATATTTTCCGCACGAAACGTACCCTCGTTGGCACACGAAAGCATGAAAAGCGAAACAAGGATTAACGCCAACGTCTTTCTCATAGATATCATTGAATTATAAAAGTTAATCGAACCACTCACCCCCTTCACACACGATAATACATGCAACAACTCTATATCATTTTCCTCTTTTCTAACCATGCAATCACTTTTTCTACAAAATAATACCTTCAGAGAACTTTCCTCTCACCAAGGGAACGGAACATGCAGTTGCAAAATTACTAAAAATAGTTTAATGGACCTCAAAACTGACAATGATTTATTATAAAATATTGAATAAATGATATTGAGCAAGCATGAAGAAATGGGGGGCTGAGGAATAGATATAAAAAAAAGCAGGAGAGGTCTCCTACTTGCATCCGATTGTTCGTGACTCCTGCAGGATTCAAACCTGCAACCTTTTGATCCGTAGTCAAATGCTCTATTC
>JAFOCV010000135.1 GCA_017381015.1 Bacteroidaceae bacterium | reverse complement strand
GTTGAAGAAGTCAAAGCTGTGCACTATAAGCAATTGTTGAGTTACCTGAGACTAACCAATAAACAGGTAGGATTGCTCGTCAATTTTAATGTTGACGACATAATGAGTGGCATAAAACGCGTTGTAAACCACTACAACCCATAATCGCAATTGGTGTGGCGTAGTTTTAACATCCGCATGGCCGTCGTGGCGTAGCCTGCGACAAAGTCTGCGGATTCCAGCGACAGCGTAATCTGTATATAAAATTCTTCTTAAGGAAAAGTCTGCGTGTTCTGCGGATTTTGCGTGAAATAAACTTATCAGCACATAGGAAGTATAATAGTCGCACGCAAAATACGCAGAATTCACGGAACTTTTATTTATCAGCGCCTAAGATTACCACAACTGAACAAGTTTAATCCGCAGAAGTGCGCCAGTTTCACAGCGCTGCCATGCGGGAGGCAGAGTTGCCACTGCGCCAGCCGTCATGGCGAAGCCTGCGACAAAGTCTGCGGATTCCAGCGACAGCGTAATCTGTATATGTAATTGTTCTTAAGGAAAAGTCTGCGTGTTCTGCGGATTTTGCGTGAAATAAAAAAAACGAAAACGAAGCCCACTGATGAAACAGAGAGGGATTTGCACTGATTTTTGCCAACAAGATGGACGAGGGTTTGTTGGTAGTAGCGGTTCATTGAACGGGTGATAGCGGTAAAATGAACGGATGGTAGCGGTTCAATGAACAGCTGATAGCGGTAAAATGAATGGGCAATAGGGACTTGCACCGTTATCTAATGCTCATGCTGAGCGTATCTAAAGAAACACCGTGGTGCAAAAGGGATTGCACCACGGTGTTATGTTATTGGACAAAGCTATTGAGTTCTGTTCCAACTATAGCATTACTGCCATACCTGATTCAGCATCTCAATGCTTCTGTTCATTTCGCGACTCAACTGGTCTGCAACGTTGTTGGTGTCTACAGTACCATCAACGATAGGCATGCTTGTTGCCATCATGTTGGCAACGTCTACCTTAATCACCTCCACTGCGGGAGCCATATATGTCTTTTTCATATTTATATTTAATATTTTTTGTGTTGGTTTAGAGTTTTGCATTTGTATTATCTAACGGATAGGCAAAGCGCCTCTACGAAAGACCGCTAAGCGGTATTAATACCAAACACTAAACTCTAAACATTAAACTCTAAATTTACTTGATTACGATAGCACCGTTTACGATGTACAGACCCTTCTGAGCCTTCTGAACGCGACGACCAGAGAGGTCGTAGATTACAGCGTTAGCAGCGTTCTCTGCACCCTCAATGCTCTCGATAGCTGTCTCGGTACCGAAGTCGAAGCTCAGGAAGCGAGCGCCAGCAGCAGGAACGGGAAGGTAAGCTCTGAAAGCATTGTTCTTGAAGTGAGTTGTACCCTCAGCACCATCAGCATTCAAGTTCAATTCTGCAGTGTAGAAACCAAGACCCTTATCCTTGTTAGAGAGAACATAAGCAGCACCCTCAACATAAGTATCAACAACTGAACCACGGAGCTCGTTAGAGGCAATTGCTGCAGGAGCATCAGCAGAAGTAACGAAATCATATGCACCATTACCCTTCAGTATAACAGCTGTATATGCAGGCAGAGAACCTGTTACCTCAGTCATCTTTGCAGAAGCATCAGTTGTCTCGGAAACTACGTATGCCTTAACACCTTCAGGTATAGCAACCTGATAACCCAAGTAGAGAGTTGCATATTCGTTAACATTTACCTCATATACCTTATTGTACTCTGTTGCAAAGAATGATGAACCGTTATCGTTATCACTCCAGTGCTTGATACAACCCTCGCCCTTACTCTGGTCACCCTGAGCATTCAGGTAATTGTTGTTAGTGGGATACTTCATGCAGAACCAAGGATCGCTCTGATGACGGCTTGCAGTTACAACGAAGGCTGTAGCAGAAGCAACTTCAGCCATTGTAGCATTGCCACTACCTGTTGAAGCAATAGCCTTACCGGTCTTCTTGTTGACCATCTTCATGCCGAACACATCACCAACAAAACCCCACAAGTGAGAATCAATCTCTTCATCTGCAACGCTCTTATCGTTCCAGTCAACAACCGCACCGCCATTGTCCTCGATATAAGCTCTTGTAGCGGTGTTGCCATGCAACTGAATGAAGTACCATGTGTTAATACTCTCCACATTAGCAACAGCCTTAACGGGAAGTTCCTTAACCTTAGTCAAGTTAAATTCAACAACAACATCCTTAGTAACCTGACCCTCGGGTTTAACAAGATTAGCAGCAGAAACACCATAAGGCAGGAAGGGTATGGTTAGCTCGGGGAAATCTGCACCCTCAGCAATAGAAACTGTTGTACTGTACTTAACATTGCCTTCAAACAAGAATTGATAAGTAACAGTATAGAACACGGGAAGCTCTACCTCAACTATATACCATGCAGAGGCGCTTTGAGCAGAACCGGTATTCCAAGAAACAACATTACCCTCATTACCAGCACCACCATTATGACCGGCACAGTGCATCTCCCATCCACCGAGAACAATGCCGTACTCATAACCCTTAGCAGCAGCCTCTGATGTAAACTTCTTCACATTGACTTCAACTGCGTTATCTGATACTGCCCAGTTACCTGACTCAGTAGCATTACCATTCAGATACTTGCCGTCTGCAACATTCATGAAGGCTACACCACCATTTGCTGTAGCTACAGCCTGCCAGAAGAAGCTCTTGTCGCTTGCATTAAGTGTCTTCCACTTTACCTGAGAACCAGTGCTGTATACTGCCTTGTCAACAGCAAAAAGTGAGCTATGGAACTGATAATATTTACCAACTGTAGGCATTACGGGCTTAGTAGCATCTATTGCAGCCTGCAAAGCCTCAGAAGCTGCCTCTGTGTAAGTTTCCTCTGTTACTGCCTTTGCAACGGCAATAGCTGCACTCAAGGCATCGGCTGCCTCCTGAGAATATTCGCCAATCTGAGTACCGATATTTGCCTGTACTGTTGCCAGCAACTCTTCTGCCTCATTAATGAGGGGTTCAATCTGGGGAGCAACACCCATAAGACGCTCTATCACCTGAACTGAAGAACCTGTATCTCTACCTGTCCAATAAGCCAACGCATTCTTACCTCCGATACCCTGACGGTTGATAGCATAAGAAGCTGCTGTGGGGTGCTGGATATAGAACGCACCTTCGGGTGCACCACCATGTGTGGGACTCATAATTGTCCATACCTTATTACCAGCAGCCTCTGAAGCAATTACCATACGTGCAACTTCACCTTCATTTGTATTACCTGTAGGAACAGCGGGAGATGACAACACCATGGTTGAGCCAGCAGCAAGGTTTACAATGCTAAAGCCATCAATGGGGTTACCCACGAAAGCCCAAGTATACGCATCTCTGTTATTCTCATCATATGCGGATTTATCTGCAGGGATGAAGTTAGCAGCAGAATCATAGTAAGCAAATGTAGGACCATCATCACGAATATTCATATAGTACCAGTGACTGACAGTCTCAAAGCTGGCAGCAGGAATGAAAGGAAGCTTGCTGTCGTCAACACTAAGTGCAATAGTCTGTTCTGCATTGTCTGCAGTAACAGTACCCGCAGGCTTAGCTGCAGAAGATACACCAATGGGGAATTTGGTAGTAATCTCAGGGAATTCAGCTCCTACAACCCAAACTGTTTCTTGAGTATACTTAACCTCTGAATTGTAAGTAAAATTGTATGTAACTGTAATAAGATCGTGAAGTGTCACAGGCAAAAGGTGATAGCAGTTATTACCGCCAGCATTGGTGGGAACATTCGTGCTCCAGCATACAAAGCCATTACCCTGCTCCTGACCATCTGCAATGAAACCATTCTCTGCATGCTGAATATAGAAGTGACCAGCATTCTCACCGATTGTATTGATATTATAAGCAACGGGAATTTCGCTTACAGAAGAAGTATTGTTATCCTTGAAATCAAAATAAAGTCCATTACCAGACTGAATATAATACTTACCACTTTCAGCAGCAGTAATCTTAAAAAGTTTGCCTGCCATATTCTCAGCAGCACCAGAAGCGGGAAGCTGACGCATCTTAAATGCATTTGTCTCCTCACTCACACAGGAGTTTCTGCCATGTGAGAACAACACATACCACTGATCAGCAACAACTTCTGTCGCAGCCTCTCCAATTGCGGCATACTTGCCAGAGAGTTCTGGATTCACCTCTGCCCATGCAGTTCCTACGAACATGCAGAGCAACATTAAAAGAGAAGTAATTTTTCTCATAATTGTTTTTGATTAAGTTAATATTATTAGATGTAATTTGGTTGAGTCCTATGGTATGGGCGAGGTGTTTTTCTCGCGCACGTATTATATATATAAGGTGTAGTAGCGACAGTGAGGCGCTAACTGCATAGTCTTAAAGTCTATAGAGCGCAAAGTTAGCTATTTTCCGATAACATACAATAAGATAACATATAAAAAAGCGAAATAAGATTAAAATTCGTAAAAATTAAGGTTGTCAAGGGCTTTTTACCACCCATATTTTAAGTGTGTAAAGCACAATAATTTACCGTCTCGCTAATCGACATGATTTAGGGACTCTCCCCCAGCCCTCCGCTTTACGAGGTGAAAGGTGACTGCTTTAGCTTGATGAGCCAAAGGCGACTGCTTTAGCTTATGTGAGAGTTCAAATATTGATTAGTAGTTATTTTTCTGCGTTAGTCCGCGAAGTCTGCGTGCCAATAATATTTTGTTTCACGCAAAATACGCAGAATACGCAGAATTTATTGGCAATCAAAGCATTACCTACTGGTATTCTTAAATTGAACCCGCAGACTTTGTCGTAGGCTGTGCCACGACTGCCATGCGGAGTATTAGCGCTAACACCGCGCCAGCCGTCGCAGGGCATGCCCGAGCGACAAAGTCTGCGAATTCAAAAAAGACTTTATGTAGACAAGGGTAAAAATAATTGAGTTCCAGGTACTTCTGCGTTAGTCTGCGAAGTCTGCGTGCCAATAATATTCTGTTTCACGCAAAATACACAGAATAGGCAGAATTTATTAGTAACCAAAGTATTGCCTATAGATCATGAGAGTTTAAACAGATGTGGATGTGTTACTCAAAACCGAGGCATTTCGCACAACAACTTCCCTGCCTAAGCAACCTATGCGCCCTCAAAAAAGTTCAAAAATACCCGATATTCCCACAAAAATACAACTTTGCCGTTGATATACTTGTTTTGTATTAGATTTCTTCGTAATTTTACAACTGAAAAAACATGAGTCAGAGAAATGGTAACAAAAGAACAAGTAGAATCATTCCTTGAAGAACTTCACACCAAGATGAAAATATTTGGTATTTTATTCCGCGATGACAGAGAAAAGAACCGCAACACACTTCAGGAATTGGAAATAGTACCCTCTTATCGCAAGGTAGTTGTTGAAAATCTACGTTCGGAAGATTATGTTCAAGGTCCTGTTGTTGACGAACTCAATCGTCTGGGCGAAATGTGGGTATTTGGCAAAGATGTCAAGGGGAGGGAAATCTACATAAAAGTGATGATTTCCGGAATAACAAGCCAGACAATATGTATTTCATTTCATTTTGCGGAACATTCATTGGTATACCCTTTTAAAGAGAAGTAATTATGTTAAGTCCATATACAGGAAAAGAAATGAAGTTGGTGTACGAACCTCGTACATGGAACTTTCGTGGTGAGGAGTATGAATATATCCATACTGCATACAAGTGTGAGGACACAGGTGAATTATTCACAACATGTGAGAGTGATGATGCAGGTTTTATGCAAGTCACAAACCAGTATCGTGTAAAACATGGCATTCCTTTTGCTGATGAGATTGTTGCCGTACGTAGCCGTTATGGAGTTTCGGCAGCCAAGATGTCGGCAATCCTGGGCATAGGAACCAATCAATGGCGACTGTATGAAAGTGGAGAAGTGCCAAACATATCAAATGGCCGCATGATTCGTTCAATCATGAACCCAAAGGTTTTCCTTGATCTTGTGGAATCTATACGACAACAACTTACTGACAAAGAATATGCCAATATAAAAGAGAAGGTACAGAGGGTTATAGCGCAATCTAAAGACTATCATCTTGATGCATACGAATGTCGCAGAGTGTTCTGTTCCATTCGTGGAGCCGATAACGGGTACTCTGCAACATCCCTTCCGAAGCTTAAGGCAATAATGCTGATGGTTCTGCATGAGTGTGGGGAAGTTTTCTGTACAAAAATGAACAAACTTCTATTCTATATTGATTTCCTATCATACCGTCAACGTGGCTACGCAATGAGTGGTTTGAGTTACCGTGCCATTGACTTCGGACCAGTTCCTGACAGATGGGATAGGGTGTATAGTGAATTTGATGAGATTCACCAGGAACCGCGTCCAATCGGAGAGTACGAGGGGAATGTACTTGTGGCAAATGCGGTCGTTGAAGATACAGTTTTGTCAGCTGAAGAGAAAAGTATCATTCACATCGTATGTGAACGTTTCAAAAACTGCTCCTCACGCGAGATCTCAGCAATAAGCCACGAAGAGCCGTCCTGGCAGAAGCATCACGTATCGCATTCAAGAATTCCTTTTACAGAGGCTTTTACTTTGAAGGCAATATAAGAATTCATTGCATGGAATTAAGGTAGCAGCGAACTGCTAACGGTGGGGGTGCTGAGCTGCTAATAGCCGTTAAACTAACGGCTGATAGCGATAAAATTAACGGCTGATAGCGGTAAAACTAACGGCTGATAGCGGTAAAATTAACGGCTGATAGCAACAAAAGCGAACGAGTAACGGGGGCTTTTCAACCCAAATCGGTCATTAGCATTATGATGGTTTCGTTAACGCGTAACAGTTTAATGGCCGATTTGGGGTTGATCACTACTCACTACCCATTACTCACTACTCACTACTCATTACTCACTACTCATTACCCTTTCCTCTGTCAAATAGAAATCGCCCGTGGGCTTTGGAGGCCACGGGCGATTTTGATTTATAATGACGTTGTTTACTTGTTGGACTTGCCGAAGGGGAAGTTGATACCCAGGGTTATGCCGTTGTTGCTGCCCAAGGGGATGTACTGCTTGGAAAGCTTGGTGACGGTGTGGTCCATACCCACAAAGATATTGAAACCTCTGGGATGGATGTTTGCCACCCAGCCGAAGCTGGTGCCACGGGTGCCAAAGCCAACGTTGGCACTGACCTCAAACCACTTAACGGGAGAGACGGTAACGCCCAGGCGCTCCTCGTTCCAAGTGTATCTGCCCTGGATGCGTGTTGTGCTCAAAAGGCCCACGCTGAGCTTGTCGTAGAAAGGCATTTCGTATTCCACACCCACGTTTACTGTTGCGCCAAGCATGGAAGTAGACTTTTTCACGCCACCATCCTCCAGCGCTACAAGTTCAGAGAAGCGGTCGCCGTAATCGTCGGTCTGGTCCTCTATGGTAGTACCGTTTTCACCGTCAACCTGAACATCGTTGAAACCGTAGATAACAACCTCCTTACCTCTGTTGTAAGCATAGTGTGTCTCGTTCCAGGAGATGAAACCGAGGTCGAGCACAGCGGCGCTCACCTTCAGTCCGTCCACCCATCCCTGTTTGCCAAGATCCCACTCGGCACCCAGGTCGAATGCCAGGCCCCAGCCATTAGGACCGGGCGACTCCAGATCTATGTTATTGAAGTCGATCTCGTCGTATCTGGTACCATCGTTCAGTTCAGTCTGCTTTTCCTCGCCCCAGTCAAAGCCCTTTACGCTCACCTCGGCCTCGGCGTCTGCCACCAGTATCCACTTGTCCGCTGCCTGCAGTTTCAGCTGTGCATTCTTCACGTTAAGCATGGCACGTCCGGCACCCAGCAGGAACTTGGCCTTGCCGCCCACACGCCAGGCCTCGTTGACCTGACGGCTGTGTCCCAGACCCAGTTCCACCCACGATGTAGCATCCATACGCAGTCCGCTGAGGTCATAGTCCTTGTTGGAAAATTCCTTCATTGCCTCAAAGAGACCATAGGGAAGGTTAAAGGCAGAATTGGTGCGCAATGACAGGTTGAAGGTATTGAAACCGCCCCATGCACGGAAGCCAAAACCGATGAGGTCCATACGAAGGTCCACGCCAGTATTGTTGTCGGCATCAAATCCGCTCAGTGCCTCGTCCATGGGGATGTTGGGATTCATGAATGTTGTCAGTTTGTCGCCATTGAACTTCAGCACATCGGTGAGGGCGATATTGCCGTTCATGCCCAAGTTCAGGTTGCCCAGGAAGGGGAAGGCCACATATCCGTTGCGGTCATAGTCCTTGGCAGGGTTCAACTGATGGCCATAGGTGTAGCCATCCAGGAAATAAGCGCTGTTCAGGCTCTGGGCAGAAGCAGTAGCACAGCATCCCAGTGCTGCAGCTGCAAGCAGTATGTTTCTAAGATTCTTTTTCATCTTCTTTTTTTCTTTGTGTTAAACAAGGTTGGTTCCGATTAGTTCGCATCATAGGTGATACCGCCAATCAGTGTTATCTTCATACC
>JAFOCV010000134.1 GCA_017381015.1 Bacteroidaceae bacterium | reverse complement strand
TCATAAGTATCTTGATTCGTTTTCGATTCATTCCATCGGAAATATCACTGCTCTTAGGACTTAGTTCGCAACGAATCACCAATCTTAAATCGTCAGTCAATCAAAAATTGTTTAGAACACAAGGGGCCAAGACACTTGATTCTCACCTCATGGCCTTGAAGTAGCCAACACGAACACAGCCAAACAATCACACCCTATCTTTCAATTTTAAATAAAAATTGGGAGATAGGGTGATTTTTATATACCCAATAACCAATATACTTTGAGTGTAAAAAGTGTAAAGCAAAAGATAATATACTGAAATAAAAGCAAATACCCCCTCCTGTATTTTGTGGCAGTGTAAAAAGTGTAATGAAATAATGGGATTAAATCCAATTATATGTCATACTTTTACACAAAGAGAATCAACAACCATAAGTCTAATTTTAAAATTTTTTATGAAAAATAGATATTATCTGATATTAGGATGCCTATTTACATCCATATTTCAATCTGTCTATGCAAACAATCTACCAATGACTGAGGACACTCCCGTAAATACCTCATCTACAGACAGTATTAACGTAGATACACTTTCGGAAGTAACTGTCCGTGCCACAAGACTACTGCTTGTTACCAAGAACGACACCACCATCTACGACCTGGATGCGCTAACCATAAAGGAAGGGGCATTGTTACGCGATGCCTTTGAGCGTTTGCCTGGCATGAGTTTCAGGAATGGAGTACTCTATCACAATGGACGTGAAGTGAATAGCATTCTTATCAACGGAGTTGACTTCTCGCGCAAAGACCCTATGCTGGCCTTGCAGACCCTGCCATCATATATTATGAAAGATGTGAAAGTATATGAACGGCAGAGCGATTTCAGCATGATGCATGGAAAGGACGACGGTTTCCGTGAATTGGTGGCTGATGTCACAGTACGTCGTAAATACATGGGCACATGGACTGGCGAGATTGCTGCCGGTGGCGGCAGTGACAAGCGTTTCATGGGTCGCGGATTTGCCAACACCTTTACCGACCAGTACCGAATATCGTTATTTGGCAATGCCAATAATATCAATGAACAGATATGGTATAGTGGCGACGGACGTCAATGCCCGGGAGATGCAGTGGCAGGAGATAACCGCTATTACACACCTGGTGCCACATTTTACTGGAAAAACAAGCTTCGACAGAAACAGAAGGGATACTTCAAGATAGAGGGTAGCGTGGATTACAATAAGGAACAGCATGACAATAACACTCAGACAGAGCGCGAACTATATCTGTCTGACGGAAGCATGTACTCTGCCTCTGATGTACAAAAGAATAGCGACACCGACCGTATTGCCGCAATGATGAGACTCGACTGGAAAATAGCCGATGCCACGTCCTTGAGTTACCAAGGAAATTTAGACATTCATCAGCACACCGAGAATCTGTCTTCTCTTACAGCTAATTGGAACGAACGTCCTGAGTATGGCGAACACCTTGCCGACACCTTGCTATACCTCTCCATAGCTCCGCCTTATCAGCCTTCAGTCATAGACCTTCAACGCAAGTCTGTACTGAATCGGGGCGATGCTGCAAAGTATGATCATAATCTGAAAATAACTCATGCTATTGCTGATAAGGACATATACATCTCCCTCTTTCATAATATGCACATAGGATACGATAGTGGGGCAGAACACAACCAGACATACTACAAGTATTTCAATACAGAACATACAAACTCCACCTTGATTAACCGCTACAAGGATATGCAGAGCAACAATTCCAAGCAAGATGTAAAGGCAAGGATTATGAAGTATTATGATGTCAAGGGATTTAATTATTTCTGTACGTCTTTGGTATACGACTACAAATACCAGCATGAAGAACATGACGAACATGGATATTTGCTAAACAATCTGGGTGGTGTCTACAACGACCCTACCACATCGCACGAACTCTTTGGCACTTTGCCTACCGATGCCTCGTGGCGCTCTGTAGCAATGGAGGACGAGACCACCCGACATTGGGAGTCTACAAGTAATACTCACTCCATAACACCAGCCATAGATCTTGGCAAAGAGATATTCTATATGGAACTTTGGCCCACTATCTGTTTCGCCAAGGAACGGTTATACTATACCAAGGGAACATTGCCAACACTCACTCCAGAGCGC
The DNA here is from genome assembly GCA_017381015.1 of Bacteroidaceae bacterium. Taxonomy (GTDB): domain Bacteria; phylum Bacteroidota; class Bacteroidia; order Bacteroidales; family Bacteroidaceae; genus Physcousia. The sequence goes on along the minus strand of JAFOCV010000134.1, from coordinate 1,059 downwards.
GACTATATATATGTGGATCTTAAATCACAGTTTAGATTCAGCACAGACAAACTGGGTACTCTGCGATTCTATGGAGACATTTCGCACACACTACCCGACATTCTATCGCTCGTAACCTATCCTGATATGGCCGACCCCCTATATATCATTTATGGCAACGAGGCTTTGAAGAAAAGTACCAAATACAATCTGCGAAGTTCATACAACAAAGATCTCATCAGTTACCGTGCAGATAGCAGCAAAGTGACACGGCAACTGAGTGCCAACCTCAACGTAGCCTTTATTGAGAATGATTTCACAAACCTCATGACCTATGACCGTGTCAGTGGCGAGGTAACCTCTACACCCATCAACGTCTCAGGCAACTGGTATGGCAGTCTGGGGGCCAACTTTACCACTCCACTCGACCGTTCACAACGTTTTTGGCTGGAGGTATCTGCCAATGCACACATACACCACACCAACAGTTATGCCGTGGTAGGACATAAAGATGAACAGCCCATGCTCAACAGCAACTATCTCCATGCTTACTCGGCAAAAGTAAAGCCTCGTGCGAAGTTTAGTAATATTGATGCATCCATCGCCTACGAACTTACTCTTGAGAACAACCGTAGCACTTACATCGCTGGCAATAATAAAGAACTGTGGCAACACCACATCCAAGGACGTCTGACATGGCAACTGCCTTGGTCGCTCAACTTCGATGCTGTAATAAATTACCAGAACTATGCGGCATACCATGCTGACCGCAAACGCATGGACTGGCTCATGATGGACTTCTCTATCGAACGCCACTTTTTAAAAGGAAAGAATCTTCTTGTCGAAATATCTGCCCATGATTTGCTGAATGAGAACACCGGCTTCACTCGCATGTACGATGCCACCTCTCTCACCAATACGTACAATAATACTCTCGGTAGGTATGCTATGCTGAGCGTGAAGTATCGTTTTGCAACGAAGAAAAAATAATTATTATATATACTAGGAGACGTGTATGGATAAATTCCCTTTTTATAGTCAGTTAGATATGATGGACTGCGGGCCTGCATGTCTACGTAT
>JAFOCV010000133.1 GCA_017381015.1 Bacteroidaceae bacterium | reverse complement strand
GAGCAACTCTAAGGGCGTTATGATACCTTATCGCGCCGTTGTGGGTAATATGATGTGTGCTAACGAAGTAATCGTTAGTAAAATCAAGGCTGGAGATACCCTGTTATCCATGCTACCCTTGGCACACACACTCAGTATGTCATTCGAATTCCTTTTCGAATTTGTAGCTGGTGTACACGTGAACTTCCTCACCAAGATGCCTACACCAAGTATCCTTTTGAAGGCCTTGGCAGATATACGTCCCATAGCTTTGGTATGCGTTCCACTTATTATAGAGAAAGTAGTGCGCAAAGCCATCATGCAAAAGATTAGCGACCCCAAGATTAAACTTCTTCTCAAGACTCCCATCGTTGGTCGCAAGATTAAGAAGAAGATTTGCCAGGGATTGAGAGATGCTTTTGGAGGTAATTTCTATGAAGTTATCATCGGTGGTGCTGCTCTCAACCAGGAAATCGAAGCCCTTTTGCACGACATAGGTTTCAACTTCACCGTAGGTTATGGTGCTACAGAATGTGCTCCGCTTATCTCATGCAACGATTGGCAAAGTTTCGTTCCATGTAGTTGCGGCAAGGTAGTCAATCGCATGAATGTCAAGATAGACAGCCGTAACCCATATGATATACCTGGAGAAATATTGGTAAAGGGACAAAACGTGATGCTGGGATATTACAAAAATCCCGAAGCAACGGCAGAAACACTCGTTGACGGATGGTATCACACAGGTGACCTTGGTATCGTGGACAGAGCTGGTAATATCTACATTAAGGGTAGAATCAAGAATATGCTTCTCTCTGCCAACGGTCAGAATATATATCCAGAGGAGATTGAAGACAAGCTAAACAATATGCCTTACGTACAAGAATGTGTGGTTGTACAAAGAGGAGACAAATTGTATGGTCTTGTTTATCCTGACCCAGAACTAATCAAAAAAAATAAGACCTCTGACACGGAACTGAAATCCCTGATGGAGGAAAACAAAAAACAACTAAACACTATGTTGCCTGCCTATGAACAACTGGCTGGCATAGAATTACGACAAGAGGAATTTGAGAAAACGCCCAAACGTTCCATCAAACGATTCCTGTATTCGTAACCTTTATAATCCCAAAACAAGAGCCCTGCTGATGAGTAAATCTCGCCAGCAGGGTAAATGGGGTAAAATAGGACAAGACCAAAAAGACACTAAAAGCAGAATATAATACACTCAAATAACTGAATGAAAAATATACGAAACTTTTGTATCATTGCGCATATTGACCATGGTAAGAGTACCTTGGCCGATAGACTTTTGGAAATAACAGAAACCATCAAAGCCACGCACGGACAAATGCTTGATGACATGGACCTCGAACAAGAACGAGGTATCACCATCAAAAGCCATGCCATACAGATGGAATACGACTATGTTCGCGATGCAGGAACTAGCCCCATCCCCGTGAAGGACCATATCAAAGATGGAAGATATATACTAAACCTCATTGACACTCCTGGACACGTTGACTTTAGCTACGAGGTGTCACGCTCTATTGCTGCTTGCGAAGGTGCTCTCTTGGTGGTAGATGCCACCCAAGGCGTTCAAGCGCAAACCATCAGCAATCTATACATGGCCATTGAACAAGACCTGGAAATCATCCCTGTTATCAACAAGTGTGATATGCCCAATGCAATGCCAGATGAAGTAGAAGATGAGATTATTGAATTGATTGGATGCAAGCGCGAAGAGATATTGCGTGCCAGTGGTAAGACGGGTGAAGGTGTACCTGATATTCTACGCGCCGTTGTAGAGCGTGTACCTGCTCCCGAAGGTAATGAAGATGCTCCTCTTCAAGCACTTATCTTTGATAGCGTATTCAATTCTTTCCGTGGCATCATTGCATATTTCAAGATTGTAAATGGTAGTATCAAGACAGGTGACATCGTTAAGTTCATGAACACCGACCGTGAATACAAGGCCGATGAAATTGGTGTGCTCAAGATGTCCATGTCTCCACGAAATGAAATGCATTGTGGCGACGTAGGTTATATCGTTTCTGGTATTAAGACAGCTACGGAAGTTAAGGTGGGCGATACAATTACCACCGTCAACAATCCTTCCACCGAAGCCATTGCTGGTTTTGAGGAAGTAAAACCCATGGTGTTTGCTGGCCTCTACCCCATTGAAACAGAAGATTTTGAAAACCTTCGTGCTTCGTTGGAGAAATTACAACTTAATGATGCCTCGCTCACCTTCACTCCTGAAAGCTCTGTAGCCTTGGGATTTGGCTTCCGTTGCGGCTTCTTGGGACTTCTACACATGGAAATCATTCAGGAACGTCTCGACCGTGAGTTCAATATGGACGTGATTACCACCGTGCCCAACGTAAGTTATCGTGTATACGACAAGCATGGTGAAATGCGAGAAGTACACAATCCTGCCGGCATGCCCGAAGTGACACTAATCGACCGTATTGAAGAACCATACATCCATGCTACCGTCATCACACGAACCGACTATATCGGTAATATCATGACATTGTGTCTGGGCAAACGTGGAGAACTACTCAAGCAAGATTATATCTCAGGCAACCGTGTAGAGTTACAATATGCTATGCCCCTGGGCGAAATCGTTATTGACTTTTATGACAAACTAAAGTCTATCTCCAAGGGCTATGCTTCATTCGATTACCATCAATCAGGTTTCCGCCCCTCTAAACTTGTCAAGCTGGATATCCTCCTTAACGGTGAACCCGTGGATGCTCTGAGCACACTCACCCACTTTGACAATGCCGAAACATTCGGACGTCGCATGTGTGAGAAACTAAAAGAGCTCCTGCCACGTCAGCAATACGACATTGCCATTCAGGCAGCTATCGGTGCAAAGATTATTGCACGAGAAACGGTAAAGCAGCTCCGCAAGGATGTATTGGCTAAGTGTTATGGTGGTGACGTAAGCCGTAAGCGCAAACTTCTTGAAAAGCAGAAGAAGGGTAAGAAGCGTATGAAACAAATTGGTAATGTTCAGGTACCACAGAAGGCATTCCTTGCCGTCCTGAAACTGGATTAAACCATAGTAACACAAGGATAACACTAAATTCTAACAGGAAACACACCCATACCATGATTACTAAAAGAGATGTCGCACGCGAAATAGCTAGAAGATATTGCCGCCTGGAGCCAAGCAGTATTGATGTGCTGGCAGAATTACTGGAACCACTCAAATACCTTCGCGGAGAAGTCATTCTCAGCGAGGGTGAAGAGTGTACATGCATGTATTATGTGGAAAGAGGCATGGTTCGTCAGTACTACTACAAGAATGGTAAAGACGTAACAGAGCACTTCTCCTTCGAAGGACGCATAGTAATGTGTATAGAATCGCTACTAAAGCATGTCCCCAGCCAAATTATCATTGAGGCTTTGGAGACAACTCACCTCTATGCGCTTCCGAGAAAGAAGTTGCTGGAGGCTATCGACTCTTGCCCCGAATTGGGAATACTCTACCGCAAAATATTGGAGCATGCATTAATCAGTTCTCAACATCATGCCGACTCGCAACGCTTTGAGAATGCTCAGGAACGCTATGAGAGACTCCTGCGCGAAAAGCCTGAGATTATACTCAGAGCACCCATGATTCATGTGGCTTCATTTCTGCAAATGACTCCAGAAACTCTATCACGCGTGAGAGCTCATCACGAAAAAACCAACAAGTAATGAGCATTCCTACAACTCCTTAAATACAGAAGCAGATTCTAACGTAACTATTTGGTTAATGCTTAGAATCTGCTTTCAATGTAATAAGAGTTATCTCTGGATTGACACCTATGCGGAAGGGTGCGGTACATCCTAATCCTACGTTAATGTACAATGTTTGGTCACCACTTGAATATTCACCGGCGACTTCAGTAAAAGCATATTTCGCTGGTGTCCATCCAAATATCCGAATCTGAGCAGAATGTGTGTGACCAGAGAGAGTAAGAGGTATATCGCTATTGGGCACCACCTCTGCCGACCAATGACTAGGGTCATGCGAGAGAAGTATTCTAAAGCCGTCGGTATCCTTTATTGCCTTTGCCAAATCACCCTTGTTGATGGACTTAAAACCCTGATGCTTACAACAAGCATTATCCACGCCTAGAATAGTTATCATACTTCCATCTTCCGCGTGTATCAACATGTGCTCATTGCGCAACAAATGCCATCCCAGGCTATCTGTTTGATATGAAGCAAAGTCTCTTATAGATTCTTCCCTTGCTTCATCATCACCACGAAAAGCATATATCATAAAGTCGTGATTTCCCAATACGGACACCACTCCATTTCTGGCATTCAAGCGTTTCAACACATTGGTATATGGCAAGGCTTCCTTCTTTCCTATCGTTACCATATCTCCTGTAAAACAAATCAAATCGGGAGAAAGAGCATTAATTCGTTCTACTATCTTTGCCAGTTCTTCTGGTGCGTCATCAAAAGTGGACAGATGCATATCTGATATGTGCACTGTCCTGAAACCATCAAAACTCTTAGGTATACTGGCATGAGAATATTGCATCTCCTTTACTTCCACGTTGAATCTACCAATATAATAGCCATAAGCCATCAACAGATAGAACGAAACCACAAGCAACAATGCCGTCCACCCAAACCACCTGTAAGGAAGACAATAGCCAAGCATCTTGCCTATCACCCACCCTATCAGCCATAATACATTGGGCAGAGCTGCCAGAAACAATCCTACTATCGTACAAAAAAATAGCATCATCATAGGTGCTCTACCTCTTTATGTTTATATTACAGGAACATTCGTTAGATGTAAGCTTCATTAATCTCCACCACATATACATCATGGAGAGAACCACCTGGTTGGTCATTGTACCAGCGCTTCAATACCTCCTTGTCTATGAAACAATCCTCCGTCATGGAAGTTTTGAACAACTTCTTGCACACCAATGTCAAGCGTGACTGAGCAAAACCCACCACACCACTACGGATAAATTCAGGAGTGAGATTAGCATCAGCAACCTTGTTAGTGTCTCTGCCACTTACAGTACCGCATATCTGTAAGGCTTTACGATATTCCTCTGGCAGGAAAGAAAGTGTCACATACTCGCTCTTCTCCACAAACTGATGTGTATATCTCTCTGGACGAATGAAGATGAAAGCTACTGGCTTGTTCCATAGCCATCCTATACCTCCCCATGAAGCTGTCATCGTATTGAATCCATTCTCGTCACCTGCCGTAATCAACATCCATTGTTTTCCGATGAGGTCCCATACGTTTTCCTTCATCAATACGTTGATATCTGTCTGTTTCATCTTTTACTATCATTATTAATGGTAATACTATTTTACCATAATTAATATATATAATTTACCTCGGCATTAATTCTTATTCCAAATCTGGCATTTACGTCCCTTTGAATTTCTTCTGCCAAAGCCTTAATATCTTCTCCTCGTGCGCCACCCATATTCACCAGCACCAAGGGTTGCTTGTGGTGCACACCTGCTTTGCCATGAGAGCGTCCCTTCCATCCGCATTGCTCTATCAGCCATGCCGCTGGTATCTTTACGTGCTGTTCATCTATCGTGTAATGAGGCACATCGATGTACTTCTGCTGTATTTCTTTGAATAATTCCTTTCTCACGATAGGATTCATAAAGAAACTACCTGCATTGCCTTGCACCTTGGGGTCTGGCAATTTGTCATTCCTTATGGCAATTATCACATCCCTCAATTGCTTGGCAGATACGTTGTTGATATCAATACCTTCACCTTGCAAAGATTTCACTATACCACCGTAAGCCAATTGTGGTGTGAATCTCTTATTCAGCGAAAATTCAACACTCACCACGGCATATGCGCCTCTGTATTCTGGTGTCTTGAATATACTATGTCTATAGGCATAATCACACTCTTCCCTGGCAAAGCTTATCTCCTTACCATCCGTTAGGGATACACAATTTACTCTTTTGATATGGTCACACACTTCCACTCCGTATGCACCTATATTCTGCACAGCACTGGCACCAACTTGTCCTGGTATAAGACTCAGATTCTCTAATCCATACCATCCCTGACCTATGCAATGCTCTATAAAGTCGTCCATCGTAAGACCAGCTCCTGCTCTCACCACTATCTCCGTATCATCTTCTCTGAGTACCTCGATAGTAGTTATATTGCTCAGAAGGACAGTACCCTCGAAATCATTCATAAACAACAGGTTGCTACCATGTCCTATATGCAAGATGGGACGAGGATAGTTGGAAAAGCCATCTCTGGCCATCTCCTTTAATTCTTCCTCGTTGTCGTAAGATATCACCACATTTGCCCTTACGTCAATGGCAAATGTATTGTGATTCAAGAGTGAATAATTTTGTTTAACCTGCATCTGCGTCATCAATTTTCATAGCCAGACAATTCCCATTTCCTTCTGTTCTTCTTGAAGAAAAAGGATTCACACATTCCGTCTCCCATACTCATCTTTTCTATATAGATACGAGTAGCATTCTTGTAATTCTGGCCATATCTGATATTGCTTATCACACCACTGGGCACTCCGCTACTCAATGTTGGCCATTGCTCTCTATCCACAAAACCCTCTATCGTCTGCCCATCATCATCTGGTGCGGCCATAGAGATATGTATCGAACGAGCAAGAGATTTGTTTTGGAAACTCTCGTCAGAAGAAAATTTGCTATAGAATTTCAGGAAATCAGCCATATCGCTCTCCTCAAACGAAAGATTTTTCACAGCATTCAGTTTCCATCTTCCCTTATTCTTAGTAAAAGAGTATGATCTAATCTGCTGATTCAACAAATCTATCTTCTCCAGGAAAGCATTCTGCAAGGTAGTATCCTCGTTCATGTAGTTGTCCTGCTCATGGCTATAGATTACCGAGGTGTAATCTCCTCTCATAAAGTCAAACTCGTCCGAGGCCAATTCCACCACACCATTTCCCAAGGAATCCTCTTGCAAGCATGTTCTCTCTGCTTGCAACATAGTGTCACGGATATAACAATATAGAAAGTCATCAAAAAGTTCGTCCACTCTCGCCTTGTACATACTTTCTATCAATTCCTCATCCGTCACCAATACTCGCTCTCTTGTCACATAGGTAATCATCTCACCCGAGTTGGCTTCCTCCTTTTTTTGTTCTCTATATACACAAGAACTCATCATCGAAAGCAAAAACAATGCAACAATGGCAAAAAAACTTCTATACATTTATTTTATTAGCGTTTTAACAATAACAATACAAAAGTACACTTTTCTTACGACATAAAGCTATATTCTTAACATTTTTCATTAACTTTGCACAAAATTTAAAAGAAATATGGTAAATCAGATAGAACAACTAACAGCTGAGATTGCAAATCTCACCGCTAGCAGTGCAGAAGAAGTTGAACAGCTAAGAATAAAATATCTTGGTCGTAAAGGTATTATGAACGACCTCATGGAAGCATTCCGTAGTGTTGCTCCTGAACAAAAGAGAGAACTTGGACAGAAAATCAATGCCCTTAAGCAGGCTGTTACATCCAAGATTAACGAGCTCAAGGATAACGTGGCCGTCGAGGCAAACAGTAATTCTGCCGTCGACCTCACTCGTACCGCCTACCCCATCCAATTAGGCACACGCCATCCTCTCACCATCGTCAAGAACGAAATCGTAGACATCTTCTCTCGTCTTGGTTTCACACTTGCAGAAGGTCCCGAGGTGGAAGACGACTGGCACGTGTATTCCAGCATGAACTTTGCCGACGACCACCCCGCACGCGATATGCAGGACACCTTCTTCGTTGAAGCTCGCCCCGACATCATCCTGCGCTCACACACCAGCTCCGTTCAGGCTCGTGTAATGGAAACTCAGCAACCTCCCATCCGTGTAATATGCCCCGGACGTGTATACCGCAACGAGGCCATCTCTGCACGCGCACATTGCTTCTTCCATCAGGTAGAGGGATTGTACATCGACAAGAACGTATCATTCACCGATCTCAAGCAGGTACTTCTCCTCTTTGCACAGGAAATGTTTGGTTCTGAAACCAAGATACGTCTTCGTCCATCATATTTCCCATTCACAGAACCCAGTGCCGAAATGGACATCTCATGCCATCTATGCGGAGGCAAGGGTTGTTCCTTCTGCAAGCACACCGGTTGGGTGGAAATCCTTGGTTGCGGTATGGTTGACCCTGCCGTACTCGAAGCCAATGGCATCGATAGCACCATATATACTGGCTACGCTTTCGGCATGGGTATCGAGCGTATTACCAACCTCAAGTATCAGGTCAAGGACCTTCGTATGTTCTCAGAAAACGATGTTCGCTTCCTTGACGAATTCCAATCAGCCAACTAAGCACCTCTTATTACACATTACATACATCAAAACTCGGCTACTCCCAAAAGTGGTCGAGTTTTTTTATCTCAATATTCCCACATCAACAAGCAATATTGCAGTATTTCTGCATATTTTGCTCATTTTGTTTGGTTGTGTGCAGAAATTGCCGTACCTTTGCACAGATTTTGAACAAAAACACAGAAAACTATGAAAAAGATTCTTATGATTATTGCTTGTGCAATGATGGCTATTTGTCCCACCTTCGCACAAAGTCTTAACGACAACGGAGACAACATTGTAGGCGAATATCTCACCGACCGCGGTGGCAGCAAGAGCAAGGTGCGCATCACCAAGAATGCAGAGGGCAGCTACGATGCACAGGTATTTTGGGTAGAAAAGCCACTTGACAAGGACGGCAAGAAGCGCAAGGACGTTAAGAACCCCGACAAGTCACTTCGCAATGTAGACGTAGACAAGATAGTTCTTGTAAAGGGTTTGAAATACGACAAGAGCAGCAAGCAATGGAGCGGCGCTAAGATATATGACCCCACCAAGGGTATTAAAGTAAACGCCACAGCTATGTTCGAAGCTCCAGGCAAACTAAAGCTACGTGCCACCATCCTTGGCATCGGCCAAACAATATACTGGCAAAAAATAAAGTAAAAAGTTTTAATATTAAACCTAGGTAGGAAGACAGCATCACAAGCATCTTCCTACCTTTTTATATATACCTCCCAAAATGCCACACTTGCTTAGCAATATCCAAATCTAATTAAAAATAATCTCACTTCAACTGAAAAAAAGCATCAAAAGCATAGCATATCTCATATAAAATTGCTACCTTTGCATTGCAAGAAGGAAGAAACAGAGGTTTCTCACTACACAAAAGAAAGACTACTTGCTTATAACAAACACACACACACTGCGTACATTTGTTATAGCTAATGACATAGCCGCACTGGTTTGATCGGGATACTCATCAAATTAAATCAGAAACCGAGATCAGTTTTGTACACCAATGGCGTGCCATTCACCTTCGGGTGTAGATGGATTACAAAAGTGTCACAAACCCTCAAATCCTATCATCAGGAGTTTCATCACATCATCAGTGCGGCCTCTATACATTCCCCCATCGGAGCCACCTCCCTTGGGGGAATTGCTTTTATTATTGCGGTATTGGTGAGTGAGAGGGGGTATTTCAGCTTGATTAAACAAGCCTCCGATGGCCCAGTCCATCAGAGGCAAATGATTATTTTTGGAGAGCTTCCTAGAGCATTCTTGGATATTCTAGATTTTCTAGAGCTTCTAGAACTTCTAGATTTCCTAGGCTATCCTAATCGCTATTGACTTCGTCGATTTTGCTCACGCTCGGCATAGCTCAAACAAGCTTGGCTCTGCTCTCGCTTAATCGCAAAATTCTCTACTCACTCTCCTCATCCTCCACAGGAGGCTGTGAGGGCTCAGAGCCTTCGGGGCTCACCTCTCCGTTTCCCGTTTCTACGGAGTTTTCCGTTTTCCCCTTTCCGCTTTCAGTTTTAGCGGCCATGCGCTGGTTGTAGCTGGAGTTGGCTTCGCCGATGATGGCATTG
>JAFOCV010000132.1 GCA_017381015.1 Bacteroidaceae bacterium | reverse complement strand
TTTATTTCGGCCCTAAGAAAATAGAAAATCTGCCTCCTCCACAAATATATAGTGGATAAGTAGTAATCAAACGTGTATAAGTTCCGCATGGTTAAACTGTTCAGCTATTCGCTATTCTAACCTCACGAAGTAATCTCCTCTCCCAGCCTCTGATGGCACCAGCCGTCAGGGGCTTTTTATTCCAGAAGGAGGAGGGAGTATAAAATCGTTAGAAACAAAATTCTTTTGCTTTTTCGCTCGCTTAATCGTACTTTGAGTCACACTCTAAGGTACTATCGCTCGGAAATATTCAAATAAATTTGATATTTCGCTCGCTTAATCGTACCTTTGAACTGCGTTCTAAATTACTATCGTTCGGAATTACTCAAATAAATTTGGTAATTCGCTCACTTAATCGTAATTTTGTACGCGAAATAAAATAATGAAGATTATGCAACCATTTTTGATTTATAATACTCTGACTAGACAGAAGGAGATGTTCCGTCCCTTGGTGGAGGGGCGCGTGGGAATGTATGTATGTGGTCCCACCGTTTATGGCGATGCTCATTTGGGTCATGCAAGACCTGCAATTACCTTTGACCTATTGTTCCGCTACCTGAAGCATCAGGGCTACAAGGTGCGCTATGTGCGTAACATTACTGATGTGGGCCATCTAGAACATGATGCTGACGAGGGCGAGGACAAAATTGCAAAGAAGGCTCGTCTGGAACAATTGGAACCCATGGAGGTGGCTCAGTACTATACCAATCGCTTCCATGAGGCTATGGATGCGCTCAACTGTCTGCCCCCAAGCATAGAACCTCATGCTACGGGTCATATCATAGAGCAGCAGCAGTTGGTACAACAGATTATGGACAATGGTTATGCCTATGAGAGCAACGGTTCTATCTACTTTGATATAGAGCGCTACAATCAGGACCATAAGTATGGTATACTGAGCGGTCGTTCGTTGGAGAACATCAAGGATGCCAGTCGTGACACACTGGCTGGTGTGGGCGAAAAGCGCAATCAGGCCGACTTTGCCCTTTGGAAGAAGGCAAGCCCCGAGCACATCATGCATTGGCCCAGCCCCTGGAGCGAGGGTTTCCCTGGATGGCATTGCGAATGTACGGCTATGGGCAAGAAGTATCTGGGCGAGCGCTTTGATATTCATGGCGGTGGTCTTGACCTGGTCTTCCCTCATCATGAGTGCGAGATAGCTCAGGCTCAGGCTAGTCAGGGACACCCCATGGTGACATACTGGATGCACAACAATATGATTACCATCGATGGCAAGAAGATGGGTAAGTCATACAACAACTTCATCACTCTGCCTCAGTTCTTCGCTGGTGAGCACGAGCGCCTGGAGCGTGGTTATTCTCCTATGACCATACGCTTCTTCATCCTTCAGGCTCACTATCGTAGCACCGTAGACTTCAGCAACGAGGCTCTGCAGAGTGCAGAAAAGGGCTTGGCCAGATTGATGGACGGATGGAAGGCTCTGAAGCGTCTGAAAGAGGGACAGAAGGTAAAGGGTCAGCCCCAGGTGGAAATGAGCTATGTGGACACCTTGCGCCAGAATTGCTACGATGCCATGAACGACGATATGGCTTCGCCCATGGTGATTAGCCATCTGTTTGACGCATGCCGAGTGCTGAACACCGTCATCGACAAGAAGGCTAGCATCAAGGAAGATGTAGTGGCTGCACTCACCGAGGTGTTCCATACCTTTGCCTTAGAAATCCTTGGTCTTTCAGAGGAAAAGGACGGCAGCAACAAGGCTAGAGAAGAGGCCTTTGGCAAGGTGGTGGACTTTGTATTGGAGCAGCGCCAGCAAGCCAAGAGCGAAAAGAACTGGGCTTTGTCAGACAAGATTAGAGACGACCTGGCTGCCCTTGGTTTTGAGGTAAAGGATACAAAGGATGGCTTCACCTGGTCATTGAACAAATAACACACATACATAGAGATTATATGCCTGCTACACTTAGATTTAAGGTTGTTGAAGAGGCCTTTGGCAAGAAAGCTCTAGAGGTACCAGCCCCCAAGGAACGCCCTAGCGAATTCTTTGCCAAATATGTATTCAACAAGCAGAAGATGTTCAAGTATCTTCCTGCTGGTGTGTATGAAAAGATGTGCGATGTGATAGACAAAGGTTCTACACTCGACCTCAAAACCGCCGATGCCGTGGCGGAAGGTATGAAGCGATGGGCCATGGAACTGGGCGTGACCCATACCACCCACTGGTTTCAACCACTCACCGAGGGTACCGCCGAGAAGCACGATGGTTTTGTGGAGCACGACGGCAAGGGCGGAATGATAGAGGAATTTACCGGCAAGCAATTGGTGCAACAGGAGCCCGATGCCAGTAGTTTCCCAAATGGTGGCATCCGCTCCACCTTTGAGGCACGTGGATACAGTGCCTGGGACCCTGCCAGCCCCGTCTTTGTGATGGGCGACACGCTGATGATACCCACCGTATTCATCTCCTACACAGGCGAAGCCCTTGATTACAAGGCACCATTGAAGAAATCCATCAAGGCGGTGGACAAGGCTGCACTGGATGTGGCACGCATGTTCTACCCCGAAATCAGTAGCGTGAAGTGCAATCTCGGTTGGGAACAGGAGTATTTCCTGGTGGATGAGTGTTTCTACTCGGCTCGTCCCGACCTTATCATGACCGGACGCACTCTTCTGGGACACGACTCGGCAAAGAACCAGCAGATGGACGACCATTACTTTGGCTCTATCCCCTCGCGTGTGGTTTCTTTCATGAAAGACCTGGAGATTCGTGCTTTGGAATTGGGCATTCCATGCAAGACTCGCCACAACGAAGTGGCTCCCAATCAGTTTGAATTGGCACCCATCTTCGAAGAGATGAATCTTGCCATAGACCACAACATGCTCATTATGGCATTGATGAAGAAGGTGGCTCACAAGCATGGCTTCCGATGCCTCCTGCACGAAAAACCATTCAAGGGCATCAACGGTAGCGGTAAGCACAACAACTGGAGTCTGAGCACAAACACCGGCATTCTATTGCACGCACCAGGCAAGACCCCGATGGACAACCTCCGCTTCATCACCTTCATCGTGGAAACCCTTATGGCCGTGTATCGCCACAATGGATTGCTCAAAGCCTCTATCGTAAGCGCAACAAATGCTCATCGCCTAGGTGCTCATGAGGCTCCTCCAGCCATCATCAGCTCGTTCCTGGGCAGTCAGTTGGCAGAGGTCCTGAAAAAACTGGAGACAAGCGAAGATGACGACATCTTCAACCTGGCCACACGCCAAAGCGTTATGCTAGACATACCGCAGATACCAGAACTGCTGGTAGACAATACCGACCGTAACCGTACCTCGCCATTTGCCTTTGTGGGTAATAGATTTGAGTTCAGAGCCGTTGGCGCACAAGCCAATTGTGCTGCTTCCATGATAGTGCTTAATACGGCCGTGGCAGAACAATTGACCGACTTCAAGCAACGTGTGGACAAATTAATCTCGGAAGGTGTGGATATGGTGAAAGCCATTCTGGTGGTACTCCGCGAGGACATCAAGGTATGCAAACCCATACACTTCGATGGCAATGGATATAGCGATGAATGGAAGGAAGAGGCCGCACGCCGAGGATTGGACACCGAAACCAGCATACCCCTCATTCTGGACCAATATCTAAGCGAGGAAACCGTGAATATGTTTACACGTATGAATGTACTTTCTCTACCCGAACTGGAGGCTCGCAATGAGATAAAACTGGAAACATACACGAAGAAGGTACAGATAGAGGCTCGTATCCTGGGCGACATTTGCCTGAACCACATTGTGCCCGTGGCTACTCGATATCAGAGCCAATTGCTGGACAATGTGTGCAAGGTATCGCAAGTATTCCCTGCCGAGCAAGCCAAGACGATGAATGCCGCAAACATTGACCTCATCGAGAAGATAGCAGAAAGCACCGCCAGCATCACACAACATGTGTATTCACTGATAGGTGCACGCAAGGTGGCCAATCGCCTGGAAACTGAGCGCGAGAAGGCTATTGCCTATCACGACAATGTTGCGCCTCTAATCGAGGAAATACGCACTCATGTGGACAAGCTGGAAACTATCATCGACGATGAGCTTTGGCCATTGCCCAAGTACAGAGAAATGCTCTTCATCAGATAACCTGTTTACTTCAAATTCATACATATATTAAGAGAAAGAGAGTATGTCATCCAGCGTGGCATACTCTCTTTATTATATATATCCTTATTAAATATAGGTTCTTTAATGCTAAATATCGGGGCTCTTTTTATGTGGCAATAGCTCCAAAATTGCTTGGCTATGAAATTGGCTAACCTACCGTGACACGTCGTTTGCCTCCTTCTATCTCTTCGATATGGACTTCGACGGTTTCCTCGGGCAAAAACTCTTCTATCAGCTCTGGCCATTCCATCAGGCACAGGTTGCCACTATAGGCATAGTCCTCGAAACCCAGGTCCAGAACTTCGGAGGAGCGCTTGATACGATAAAAATCAAAATGATAGATGCTTCCCATATTGGAGGCATATTCATTGACGATGGCAAAGGTGGGACTACTCACGGCATCCGTCACACCCAATTCTTCACATATAGCCTTGATGAAGGTGGTCTTGCCTGCTCCCATATGGCCATAGAAGGCAAAAATACGACGATTGCCAATGAGTGCAACAAATTCGCTTGCCGCACGCTTGATGTCCTCCAGAGAGTGAATGATGATTTCGCTCATATTATCCTGCCTTGGACGGAGAGAAAAGTGGTGCTACTATAGAAAGTATCACATACCATAGAATAATGCCTGCAAAGCAACTTTCCACCAACAGGAAGCATGGTATGCATCCGAGGAGGAAGATGTACTTTACTTTGTTGTCTGCCCAGGACATATTCTTGAACTTCAGTGCGAACAAGGGCAATTCTGCTACCAACAAGAAGCAGAAAAGCAGCATGAAGAGGAAGAGGAACATGGCATTGAAGCGTCCGCTCACCAGGAAGGCATGCTGACCTACGATGAGACTTCCCCAAAATAGTGCATTGGCGGGAGTGGGAAGGCCTATGAAGGATGATGTCTGACGAGTGTCGATATTAAACTTGGCCAGGCGCAATGCCGAAAAGGCTGCCATGATGAATGCTGTGTATGGCATGAAGTTGCGAATGGGCTCCATGAACATGGGGTATTGCACCTCCTGAAACAGGCTAAAGAGCATGGCGCTGGGTGCTACACCGAAGGTTACTACATCTGCCAATGAATCCAATTCCTTGCCGATAGGCGAAGACACTCCTAATGCTCGTGCTACCATGCCATCAAAGAAATCGAAAATGGCTCCGAGGAGGATAAATACGATGGCCCAGAAATAATTGGCTGGGAGAGGGGTGTGGAAAGCCGCACCTGTGGCAATGCATCCGCATATCAGATTGCCACAAGTAATAATATTAGGAATATGTTTCTTCATGAAAGTCTTGCTATAATGGTTTCGTTGCCAGTTGTGCGCTGACCTAGTTCTACATTAACCTTGGTACCTACGGGCAGATATATATCTACTCGGCTACCAAACTTGATGAAGCCCATGTGCTCGTCGATGAAACTCTCATCTCCTTCTTGCAGATAGGTGACAATACGTCTGGCCATAGCGCCTGCCACCTGACGTACAAGGATATCGTGACCAGTGGAGGTGGTTATCACCACTGTGCTTCGCTCGTTCTCGGTACTGGACTTAGGAAGCCATGCCGCCTGGTAACGTCCGTCATGATGGCGCACCATCTTGACCTTACCATCACAGGGAGTCCAATTGGCATGTACATTGAAAAGACTCATGAAGATGCTTACCATAAGGCGACGGTCATGGAAATATTCATTTTCCTCAACCTCTTCAATCACCACCACCTTGCCATCGGCAGGAGCGATAATCAGGCCCTCGGTATCATCGTCTTCATAATGTCGTATGGGACAACGGAAGAAATTTACCACCACGAGGTAAATAACCGTTGTTACACCAGCAAACAGATAGCCTACCATGGGACATATTGGCGTAACCAGATAATATACCAATGCATTCAATGCTGCGTAAACAATGAATCCCCAAATCAGTGTGGCGGTACCTTCTCTGTGAAGGCGAATCTTCCTTAATTTTCTGAGTCTTTTACCCATCTTTTTATACAATTGATACGCAAAGATACAATTTAATTGTAATAATCACTCTTTTGCCACTAGTTTTTTATTAAATATGTGCAAAAAAACAAAAGATTTATCCTTGCTTACATCTCAAGAGAATAAAATGCTATACCTTTATGCCATAAAACTATAACCAAAGGATTCCACACGATGCAAGATTTTGTACATCTCCATGTTCACACGCAATATTCTCTGCTTGATGGACAGGCAAGTATTTCGCGATTGGTAGACAAGGCTATTTCCGACGGCATGAGGGGAATGGCCATTACCGACCATGGAAATATGTTTGGCATCAAGGATTTCTTTGATTATTGTGCCAAAGTCAATGGCAAGCGCAAAAAAGAAGGTTTGGAACCTTTCAAACCCATTTTTGGATGCGAAATGTATGTTGCAAGACGTGGAGATAAGACTTTAAAGGAAGGAAAGGTTGACCAAAGTGGTTGGCATTTGGTTGTGTTGGCCAAAAACGAGGTTGGATACAAGAATCTTATCAAACTGGTGAGCCGTTCGTGGGTGGATGGTTATTACATGCGTCCTCGCACCGACTTTAACGACCTTGCTCAATATCACGAGGGACTGATTATCTCCTCGGCATGTCTTGGTGGCGAGATACCAAAAAAGATAATGTCGGGCAATATAGAAGAAGCCGAAAAAGCCATACTCCGCTTCAAGGAAATATGGGGCGACGACTATTATTTGGAATTGCAACGTCACAAGGTGAAAGACCCTCGCCAGAGGGCCAATCGCGAGGTGTATGAAATACAGACAAAGGTCAATCCCATCATCATAGAGTTGGCTCAGAAACTTGGTGTCAAGGTTATTGCCACGAACGACGTACACTTTGTGGACGAAGACAATGCCGAGGCTCACGACCATTTGCTTTGCCTGTCTACCAACAAGGACCTGAACGACCCCACGCGAATGCTTTACACCAAGCAGGAGTGGTTCAAAACACGCGAGGAAATGGCAGAAGTCTTTTCTGACATTCCAGAGGCGCTCACAAATACGGCCGAGATATTGGACAAGGTGGAGACCTACAACCTGGACTCCAATCCCATCATGCCCTTCTTCCCCATACCAGAAGACTTTGGTACCGAGGCACAATGGCGTGAGCGATATTCCACGGAAGACCTCTTCAGAGAGTTTACCTCCGACGAAAACGGAGAAAACATGATGCCACGCGAGGAAGGCGAGAAGAAGATAGCCAAACTGGGCGGCATAGACAAGTTGTATCGCATCAAATTTGAAGCCGATTACCTGGGACATCTTGCATACATAGGTGCCAGGAAGCTATATGGAGAGGAACTCTCCAAGGAGGTAAACGATAGAATAAGATTTGAGTTGCACATCATGAAGACCATGGGTTTCCCTGGTTACTTCCTTATCGTGCAAGACTTTATCAACTCTGCCAGAAACGAACTAGGCGTATGGGTAGGCCCAGGACGTGGTTCGGCGGCTGGTAGCGTGGTGGCGTATTGCCTGGGTATCACCCGATTGGACCCTATGAAATACGACTTGCTTTTCGAGCGTTTCCTCAACCCCGACCGTATCTCCTTGCCTGATATTGATACCGACTTTGACGATGATGGCCGAGGCAAGGTCTTGCAATGGGTAATGGACAAATATGGTAAAGAAAATTGTGCCCATATCATCACCTATTCTACTATGGCCACCAAGAACAGTATCAAGGACGTAGCCAGAATAGAAAAACTACCCCTGGACAAAGCCAATGCCCTCTGCAAGGCAATCCCCGATAGATTGAACCTTGATGGCAAGGACTTGAAGATGAACCTAAGCAACGCCATCAAGTGTACGCCCGAATTGCAACAAGCCGAAGCCAGTAGCGACCCAGTGCTCTCCAATACCATCAAGTATGCACGCATGCTGGAGGGCAATATCAGAGGTACTGGCATTCACGCTTGCGGTTTTATCATCTGTCGTGATGCCATCTCTGAACATGTACCCGTCAGCACCGCCGACGACCCCGATTTCCCCGGCGAAAAGACGGCCGTGACTCAATATGATGGTCATGTCATCGAATCCACGGGCTTAATCAAGATGGACTTCCTGGGTCTTAAAACCCTCTCGGAGATGAAGGAGGCTTGCCGAGTAATCAAGGAAGCTCATGGCATAGATATTGACCCTGACAATTTGCCCATCGATGATGAATTGACATACAAGCTATACCAGGAGGGACGCACCATTGGTACCTTCCAGTTTGAATCGGCTGGTATGCAGAAGTACCTGAAGGAATTGCGCCCAACGGTATTTGAGGACCTCATCGCCATGAACGCCCTCTATCGTCCTGGTCCTATGGATTATATCCCCTCGTTTATTGCGAGAAAGAATGGTCTGGAGGAAATCAAATACGACATTCCCATCATGGAGAAGTATTTGAAGGACACCTATGGCATTACCGTGTATCAGGAGCAGGTGATGCTGCTCAGTCGTCTTTTGGCCGACTTTACACGAGGCGAGAGTGATGCCTTGCGTAAGGCGATGGGTAAGAAGAAGAAGGATATCGTAGATGCCATGAAGCCCAAGTTCATCGAGGGTGGCGTGCGTAATGGTCATGACCCAAAAATATTGGAAAAGATATGGGGCGACTGGGAAAAGTTTGCCTCCTATGCCTTCAATAAATCTCATGCCGCATGTTATTCATGGGTAGCATATCAGACGGCTTACCTGAAGGCTCACTATCCTGCCGAATTCATGGCTGCCCTGCTGACACGTCGTAAAGACGACATCAAGGAAATAACCAAGTTGCTTGACGAATGTAAGGCCTTGAAGATAGAAGTCATGGGACCCGATGTGAATGAATCGCATTGCAACTTTGGCGTAAATGCCAAGTCGCAGATTCGCTTCGGATTGATGGCCATTAAAGGTCTTGGTGAGTCTGCCGCTGAAGCCATCGTTAATGAAAGAGAGAAGAACGGCCCCTATAAGGACATCTTTGATTTTACACAACGAGTACCCATGTCTGCCGTAAAAAGGAGTGGTATGGAATGCCTGGCACTCAGCGGTGCATTCGATTCATTCAAAGACCAAATCAGCAGAGAACAATTCTTGGGCTTCAACGCCAAGGGAGAGGTATTCGTTGATACTCTTACCAAGTATGGCAATAGCTACCAGCAAAGCGTAAAAGAGGCTGAATTCTCCTTGTTTGGAATGGATATGGTGGAGGTAAGTACTCCCCCAATACCTAATGCCGAACCATGGAGCACTCTTGAACGCCTTAACAAGGAACGTGAACTTGTGGGTATCTACCTTTCTGCTCACCCTCTAGACGAGTATGCCGTTATCATTCGCGATGTATGTACCATGCATGCCACGGACTTGGAAGACCCCTCACCATTGGTTAATTGCGACTTTACCCTGGGTGGTATCATCACCAACGTAAAGACGGGTATCAGCAAGCGTGGCTCTGGCTATGGCATTGTCACCATAGAGGATTATAGCGGACAAGGAGAAATTGCTCTCTTTGGCCAGGATTGGCCCAAATGGGGTGGATACATGATGGTTGGTAGCACATTGTATATCACGGGTCGCGTACAGCCTGGACGCTACGACCCCACTCGTGTACAACTATCCATTGGAGATATACAATACCTCAGCGATGTAAAGGATGATTTGATTCAAAAGATAACCATCCACCTCAATGCCGACAAACTGACGGACGATGTGGTCATATCTCTAAAGGAGGCTCTCGCCAGGGAAGAGGGTAATGTGAGCGTAGAGTTCATCTTCCACAATAGCGAGGGGCATTCGCTTACGATGAAACCAAAAGACCTCAAAATCAAGGTCACTCGCCCACTATTGGATTACTTGCGAGAAACTGATGGTTTGGATTACAATATAAATTAATACTAACGAGAAAACCTAAATAAGATTATTTATTCACACAATTAAAATTTTTCATTATGGCACAGGTAATTAACAGCGCAAATTTTGAAGAGTTGGTAGCTAGCGGCAAGCCCGTAGTATTGGATTTCTGGGCAACATGGTGTGGTCCTTGCAAGCGCGTGGCTCCATTGGTAGAGCAACTGGCAGAGGAGTATGCCGACCAGGCTATCATTGGCAAGTGCGATATCGAGGAAGACGAGGACCTTCCAATGCGTTTTGGCGTACGCAATATCCCCACTATCTTGTTCATCAAGAATGGCGAGGTTGTTGACAAGCAGGTTGGCGCATGCACTAAGGTTGCTTTGGAAGAGAAGCTAAAGAACATTCTTTAATATTTACAACGAAGCATTTATGAGCGAATTTAACGAAGAACTTCTCTTTGCAGAAGAAGACCGCCAGACGGTAGAGTTCATCCAAGGTTATCTTCCCCAAGAGGTAAAAGATAAATTTACAGAGGACGACCTGTATTATTTCCTGGATGCTTTTGCTGAGTATTGCGAAACCTCCGGCTTGATGGACAATGAGGACGAAGAAGCCGAAATTGACATCGAGGAAGCTGCCGAATTCATGGCAAAACAGGCTAAGAAGGAGAAAATCGGTACCTTCGATGCAGAGGATATTCGTTGGATTGTAGATGGCCAGTTGGAATTCTGGGAATCTCAGGAATGACCGACGAGCACTATATGAAACAAGCCCTTCAGCAGGCGCACCTCGCGCTTGCTGAAGGTGAAATACCCATAGGCGCGGTAATCGTGAGCAATGGGCATATAATAGCCAAGGCCCACAATCTCACAGAACGCCTGCACGATGTTACGGCCCACTCCGAAATTCTTGCCATCACGGCTGCCTCTGAGTATCTGGGAGGCAAGTACCTGACGGATTGCACTCTATACGTCACCGTAGAACCATGCATCATGTGTGCAGGTGCTCTGGGGTGGAGTCAGATATCCAGAGTGGTGTATGGTGCTCCCGACGAGAAACGTGGCTTCCGTGCTTTTGCACCCAAGGCCTTGCATCCTAGATGTGAAGTTCTTGGAGGTGTTCTTGAACAAGAGTGTGCAGCTCTGATGAAGAACTTTTTCCAGAAAAAACGATAGTAACTATGGCTCTGCATAATGATTTTGGTGCTAGAGGTGAAGAATTGGCCGTCGACTTTCTTCGTCGCAAAGGATATATCATCCTTGACCGAAACTGGCATAGTGGTCACAAGGAAATAGACATCGTGGCAAGGCACGAAGACACTATTATTTTTGTTGAGGTAAAGGCCAGAGCAAATGTCTTTTATGGTAATCCTCAGGATGCCGTTACACCTCGCAAGATGCACTTGCTGGTACTTGCGGCTGATGCCTATCTCCGATACAACGCAATTGATTTGGAAGTACGTTTTGATATCATTACCATTACGGGAACCTTAGAAAAACCTTACATTAAACATTACGAAAGTGCATTCAGACCTGGAGTTGGAATATAAACATTTTGAGGAGTTGGATTCTACCAACGATTTTCTTCGTACACTCACTCCTAGCACCGACATCACCATCGTTTCTACTGATTTTCAAACAAAGGGACGTGGACAGATGGGCAATACCTGGCTGAGCAACCGAAGGGAAAATCTCCTCTTCAGCATCCTCCTCCAACCCAATAACCTAAAGGCCTCCGATGGTTTCGTGCTTAGTCAGGCTATGGCACTATCCATCAAGGAAGCACTAGACAACCACATAAAGAAGGTTTCTATCAAGTGGCCCAACGACATATATTCTGATGGAAAGAAAATATGTGGCACCCTGATAGAAAATACCCTTTTCGGCAAGTTGGTAGGTCGCTCCATAATCGGGAGCGGAATCAACATAAACCAGAAGTCCTTTCCCGATGGATTAGCCGCTCCTCCAACGTCCATATATCTGCTTACAAACATGGAGACATCTCCATCTTACCTGCTCAACTCTATCATGGAAAACTTTACAAAGTATTACCAGCAGATACAAGAAGGAGAATACACCACGATACGCCAACTTTATCACCAACACCTTTATCTTCGAGGACAAAGCTGTTGCTTCCAAGACTCAGAAGGCGAGTTTCTTGGCAAGATTTCTCACGTCGAAGCTGATGGTCACCTTATCATCGAGGACAACCATTCAAGACAAAGACGCTATGCCTTCAAGGAAGTAAAATTCCTGAACATAAACCAGAATATTAATCAATAACACATATATACATTAACACAACTATGAAATTCAATCGTATTTTGCTAAAGCTTTCGGGAGAGAGCCTAGCTGGCGAACAAAAACAGGGTATCAACACAGAGCGTCTTAACGACTATGCTCGTCAGATTAAGGAAATTGCCGAGATGGGCGTTCAGATAGGTATCGTTATCGGTGGTGGCAATATTTTCCGTGGACTCACAGGTGCCGGCAAGGGTTTCGACCGCGTAAAGGGTGACCAAATGGGTATGTGTGCTACCGTGATTAACTCTCTGGCATTGAGCAGTGCTCTTGGTGCCATTGGTCAGAAGAACCGTGTGCTCACCGCCATTCGCATGGAACCCATTGGCGAGTTCTATACCAAGTGGAAGGCCATCGAAGCTATGGAACAAGGCGAAGTAGTAATCATGAGTGCAGGTACCGGTTCTCCATACTTCACTACCGATACAGGTTCTTCATTGCGCGGCATTGAGATTGAAGCTGATGTTATGCTCAAGGGTACTCGCGTAGACGGCATCTACACCGCTGACCCCGAGAAGGACCCTACCGCCACCAAGTTCCAAGACATCACCTACCAGGATGTCATTGCCAAGGGCCTCAAGGTAATGGACATTACCGCAACAGCCATGTGCATGCAAAACGACCTCCCCATCTACGTCTTCAATATGGACATCGTGGGTAACCTCAAGAAAGTCATCGAAGGCGAAGACATCGGCACCTTGGTACACAACTAAATCTCTTCCAATTCATAAGAATTAAAAAAGGAGGGTGTGTCAAAATAGGCCCATCCTCTTTGTTTTTTATCTCTCACACCACCACACATCCCGTTACATAACATGCTTTCTATTTTGGATGGGTGGACAAAATGGCAAAAGATATGAAGCCTATACATTGACTATGCCTACCAGTTTATGATAGATATCGTTGGCTGTATGGCGTTTTATGGTCACTTAGACCCCTGCAAGTGGTTGAAAAACGATATCCTGCTCTGAGTAGTCCTTTTATCCACCCCTTTCTTGTAGAGATAGGTCAAACATTAGTTTTCTATTTCTTTTTCGCATGCAAAGATGTCGGAAACATTGCTAAGAACCATGCTAATGAAAATAGCGCCAACGTAGCTGGAGGGCTATGCTGGCGCTGCTGTGTATGTGTGTATTATATTCTGCGAGGAGGAATTATTCTTCTCCCATGAACATGGGGTCCCAGGCTGGGAGCTGGATGGGCTTCTGCTCGGTGAGCTTGAGGATTTTCTTGGGGATGTACTTCTTGTTGACTACTACGCGGAACATGTACTCATTGAACCATTCGTTGGTCATAATCAGGTAGCCATTGTGACCGCTGGCTGCGCCCCATGAATTCTCAACCTTCCACTTGATGGGGTTGCCCTTCTCGTCCAGGTCTACGGCCATGAGGGTCATGGCATGGGAAGAACCGGAGTCGCGGGTCTGGATGCGCTGCTTCTTGTTCATACCAAAGGTGGTGCCAAGGAGCGAATTATAGTCCCATGCCTGAATGTCCAGAATGCCCTTCTTGCTATCGAGGAACTTGCCCACGTCGCAAGAGAAATACATCTGAGTAGAGTCCTGAAGAGATGCGAGAGCAATGGGAGCCAGGTCCTTGATGTCCAGATTGAGGTACAACCAGTTGTGACCCTCGTGAACATGGCGGTCCATATCAATCTCATAGACCTTGTTGTAGGGACGAGAGGGATCGTTCATGAGCATGATATAGTCATTCTGCAGGTCACCTGCCTCTGCACAGTACTCTTTGTAGAACTCCATGGGAGTGTATTTCTTGAGCTCTGATAGTGCCTTGCCGTTCTTGTCGCGTGGTGCCCAGAGGAATTCCTGTACGGGTTCGCCATAAGCGAAGACCAGCATGTGATAGATGGTCTTTAGCTGCTCTACCTTGTAGGCCTGAAGTTCTGCCTCGCTCTTGCCTGCCTGTGCCTGTTCGCGAAGGTTGATACCTATCTCGCGCAACTTGCGCTTCAGATGGCCGTCTATCTCGCTGGTATTGTTGCTGGCCCATGTCTCGGGCTGCACCTCAGAGGGAACAAGACCGTATTTGCTTACCAGGTCAGCCACACCGGTATAGGTGCCACCATCGGAAAGGGGATTCTGCATGAGCCACTGTACCTTCTGGCTGTCGAGGTCCTCATTGCGAGTATCGATGATACCCTGCAGGAAGAGGTTGGACTTTTCCAACTGGTCATAGAAGAAGAGATAGATGTGGCTGAACTGAAAACCAGAATTGCCCATCTTCTTCATGGCCTTGTTGCGAAGCACATTGAGACCGGTGAACATCCAGCAGCGTCCACTGCTCTGCTGATCGGTAATGCCTGTGCTGCGAATGTCGATGGAGAAATAGGTATTCTCGCCATTGGCATTGAGTTCGGGACGCATGGCCATCTTCTTGAAACTACCGTTGCTCACCACGCTCTGACGAGCACGATCGGCAGCATTGCCCTCGTAGCTCTGCTTCAGGGTGGAAAGTATCTCTGGGGTGATATTCTGAGCAGAAGCGCCCAAAGTGAGGGCGCTTACTGCTAGGATAGAAAGAATTTTCTTCATTATAAAAGTGTGAGTTGTTGTTGAAAATGAGCGATTGTCGCTTACTTAACCTTTTCGATTTCGAAGATAAACTCGCCAGCACCGTTGCTGCTGATACGATTGCCTTCGCGCTGCCAGTAGCCCTTACCTGCGCTACCTGCATTCTGGATGCTCCACTTGCCCTCTTGCTTAACGAGGAGATAGGTGTGCCATGCTGCATCGAATGGGTTGCGGTCCTTATTGAACCAGAATGCACCTGTCTCGTTGATGTAACGGCCATCCTGCTTGTTGTAAATCTTGTAGCGACCAGTCTTGCTATTCTGCTCGATTACCCACTGCTGACGCTGAGGATTGATTACGTCGCGCTCTGCCTGGAATACGGGATAGTCACCCACACGGTCGGCTCCTGCCTGAGCGTTGGTCAAATAAGCACCATTGACCTTGATGAAATATTCACCGTCCTCGATAGCCTGAACGGGGAAGTATTCATGACCGTAATTGAATTGTTTCTTGTAAACCTTGACAATATCTGCCAACTTTTCGTTCAACCAAGGAGTTACTACGTCACCGCTGACAACGGGCTTAGCTTTTACGATAGAACCCTCATAGTTACGGCTGATGATGCTCTTCTGCTTCTGCTCCAACTGCAACTGTGCACGATAGTGACCGATGAAGGCTACGCTGTCCTTCTGAGCCAAGTCTGTTACCATCTGAATGTACTGCTGACCACGCAAACCAAGGTAGCGCATGCTCTCCACCCAAGGCTTGATTTCTGCCAACATCTCGGGGTGATTAACCTCGTCGGCCAACAGATTGTCGGCAGCCCATACCAACTGTTGGAAGTACATTGATACGCCCATTAGGCTTTCTGAAGCCTTTGCCCAGTTGGGGCTTTCACCCTCACGACGCAGACCATGACCAGTGGGACCAAGGTCGATATTATTCTCGCAGAAAATACGGAATGCCATCTTGCTGGTGGGCATAAGAGCCTCCAGTGCACGCTCCCAAGACTTAACGTCGTCGTAGGCAGGCATGTTCCATGTATAGTCTGCTATGCTGTAAAGACTTACCTTAGAAGCCTCGGCATACTCCATGGGGTTAGAGCAGAAACCACTAACCATATCGTTGATGTTTAGGTCATTGCCATAGGTCTTACCCATAAGCATACGGCTCTGGCAATAGTCGTTAACGGGATAGTTCAACCAAATGTATGCCTTACGCTTGATCTGCTCGTTGATCCACTGCATGTCCACCTCGCCAATCATGTCTACAACGGAATTACCTGTCCACATGATACGCACCTCGGGATACATCTTAGTACCAAGCGTGTTGAGGTAGTCACCACTGGTCCAACCCTTATTGTACTGAGAAGGACACATGATAAGAGGCTCTACGTCCTTGTGCTTGCGAACGAAATTGTCTGTCAAATAGTTGAGCAAACCTGCCTGCTTGTCACCACGAGCACCCTCGCCCCAAACGTCGTCAAAGAATACTGCAAATGAACGGATACCAAGGTCGTACATCAATTCCAACTTCTTGGCTACGTTGATAGAGTCCTCCAAGCACCACTTGATGTCACCAGCGGGGTGGATAGCCCATACGAACTTAACCTTGTTCTTGTGAGCTGCATCTACCAACTCCTTCAACTGTGCTGCCTCCTGAGTAGGATATGGCTCGCGCCAACGTGCACGGTGGTAGGGATCGTCCTTAGGACCAAAGACGTAGGTATTCATCTTGTACTGACCATAGAAGTCGAACTGACGAAGACGGTCCTTGTGGCTCCAGGGGTTGCCATAGAAACCTTCAATTACACCACGGTCTGTAACGCTGGGATAGTCCGTTACCTCGCACTGCATTACCTCGGGCTGGCTCATTACCTGCATCAAGCTCTGCACGCCATAGAATGTACCACTATTGTCACGACCAGCGATAACAACCTGGTCGGCATCCACCTTGAGATAATAACCCTCGGCATTGGCTGGAATCTGCTTCTTGAACTTCTTTACAGCCTTGTCATTAGCCTCACCAATGATAATAGGAGTGGCATTGGGGAACTTCTTAACGTCCACCTTCTCGCTGGTACCAACTACATTGAGCTTGGCAGAAAGAACCTCTACCGCATCAGCATCTGCTGTGCTGGCACCTACCAGATAGAACTGCTCGCTATTGGCAAATGCCTTGCCACCCCAAGAGATCTGCTGGGGAATGGGCGAGATTGTTACAGTTTGGCTGCTAGCAGAAAGAACTGCCATGCAGGAAAAGATTGTAGCAAATAGTTTCTTCATAAATGTATTATTAAAAGTTTATTTAGTTCTTAATGGCAACAAAGATATAAAACTTTTTCCTAACATTGATGATTTTTACTAAGCGATTCGTGAGTAATTGAGATTTGGACATAAAAAATGGTGCTGAACTCATTCATAAACAATGAATCCAGCACCAATATCGTTGTGTAAGATATACTTTTACTTGATATAATCACTAAAGTTGATATTGCGCATGTCGCCAGTACGCAAGAAGGTGTCGTGCATAGCAAATGCAGCAGCAAGATTGTGGAGAGTATGTCCCCCACCCTTCTGAGCGTAACGCAAGTAATCATCCAACATGGGACGATAGTCGGGATGAGCCACCTTGATAAGCTCTTTTGCCTTCTGCATATCGCTCTTGCGACGCAAATCAGCTACACCATACTCGGTGATAACGGCATCGATGAAGTGATTGGTGTGGTCTATATGGCTAGCGAAAGGAACGATGCTACTAATAGCACCACCCTTCTGTGTAGAACCACAAGTGAAGATGCTCAAGTATGCATTGTTGGTGAAGTCGGCACTACCGCCCAAACCGTTCATCATCTTGGTACCACAAATCTTGGTACTATTTACGTGGCCATAGATGTCACACTCGATAGCTGTGTTCAACGAACATACACCGATACGTGCGATTACCTCGGGGCAGTTGCTGATTTCTGAAGGACGAATCACAAGCTTGTCCTTGAAGAAATCGATATCGCGGTAGATACCCTCCAAGCACTCGTTGGTAACAGTTAGCGAACAAGTACTAGCACTCAATACGCGACCCTCACGCATAAGTTCTACGGGGGCATCCTGAAGAACCTCTGTGTAAATATTGAAGTTGGGAACCTCTGAGCACTGACCCAGTGCACCAAGCACTGCATTAGCACCGCTACCTACACCACTCTGCAAGTTCAAGAAGGTCTTTGGAATCAAGCCCTGACGCATATTGTGAAGCAGGAAGTCTGCCACGTTCTGTCCAATCTGAGTGGTAATGGGATCAGCATCCTTAAAGCCACGAGCCTCATCAGGAATATTGCACTCGATTACACCCACAATACGATCAGCATCAACCTCGATATAAGGCTTACCAATACGGTCAGATGCCTTGGTAATCATGATGGGAGTGCGGAAGGGGTGATCCTCAATCTCGTATACATCGTGAATACCCATGCTCTTGGGAGAATGGAAGGCATTGAGCTCTACGATGATACCGCGCTTAGCAAGTCTACAAACTGTGGGGCTGATACCACCAGCAGCTGTTAGATAGATATGAGCCTTGGAACCAACCTTTTCGATAGCACAAGCCTCGATGATACCCCAATCCAATTCGCCGAGGTAGCCCTGACGCATCTGTGTTGCAAGATTGCTAAGGTTAAGGTCGTGATAGTTGATTTCGTTCTGATTTACGCGCTTGCGAAAATCTGCATTAGTGGTGTAGGGAGTACGGAAATCAATTGCTTGTGCATTAGCTAGTGCACCATCGCAACTCTGACCGGTACTAGCGCCAGTAATAATGCTAATCTTGAAGGGACGACCAGCTGCATGTTCTGCCTCTGCCTTAATGGCAATTTCTGCAGGAGTACACTTGGGAGTACCTGCTGGAGTAAAACCACTCAAACCGATGGTTTGTCCATTTTCAATTAGGGCTGCGGCTTCGGCAGCTGTGATTCTATTAAATTCCATAATGTATGTATTTATTTGTTTGTTTCCTGTTTTAGTATTTTCTTGTTTGTTTTTGCTCCCCTCTAAGGAACTGGGTCATAGCCATGTCCGCCCCAGGGGTGACAACGCAATATTCTGCGTATTGCAAGATACATTCCTTTGAAAGGGCCATGCTTGCGAAGTGCCTCTATGGCGTATTGGCTACATGTTGGAGTAAATCTACATGCTGGAGGCGTGAGGGGTGAGATGCACGTTTGATAGAAACGTATGGGCAGAATTAATATCCAACTAAGTATCTTGAGTAGTGGTTTCATCTTTTATTCTGGATTGTTCTATTCTCTTCAGGATGGATATCATTTTGGACACTACCACTTCACTCTTGTGGTGCTTGTTGGTAAGCCAGATGAATGCTATATCTAACCCTTTATCGGGGGCGGAGGACAGTATGGATTTGTTTAATCGGTATGCCTCGCGCAATTGACGCTTTACTCTGTTTCTGTCCACGGCATGTTTGAAGCGCTTTTTGGAAACAGAAACGAGGATGCGGTTTTCCGCCTCCTCGGTAAATCTGAACACAGCACGTATGGGATAAGCCGATAGTGAGCTACTATCAGTGCTAGAGAAGAGTGCGTCTATGGCTTTTTTGCTACAGAGCCTCTCTTGCTTCTTCAACCCAAGGTCATTATCCATTATGTTCCTTCAAGTAAGCATCCAAAGCAGCTGTAATGCTTGGGTGTGCTGGTGTGGGAGCTTGCAAGTCCAGGCGCAAACCTGCATCCTGTACGCTCTTGGCGGTAGCAGGACCGAAGGTTGCTATCAGTGTATCACCCTGATTATAATTGGGCAAGTTTGTTTGCAAAGACTGAATTCCGCTAGGGCTGAAGAATACCAACATGTCATAGTCGCAAACTTCCTCCTCTGTAATCTGAGTACTTACGGTGCGATACATTACACCACTAGTATAGGAAATGCCCTTTGCATCAAGCATGTCTGTAAAATCCTTGCTATGAACGTCGCTCTGGGGAATAAAGTACTTGTCGTTCTTGTGCTTGAGGATCAGTGGCAACAAGTCGCCCACCTTGCCCGTATCGCCAAAGAACACCTTGCGCTTGCGATACTGTACGTATTTCTGAATGTAATGAGAAATAGTTTCTGTGATGCAGAAGTACTTGATATCCTCGGGAATTTCTACACGCATTTCTTGACAAAGCAAGAAGAAGTTGTCAATAGCATGACGACTAGTAAAGATAATCGCAGTATGGTCCAATATATTGATGCGCTGAGCTCTGAACTCACGAGGAGTGAGGCTTTCTACCTTGATGAAGGGGCGGAAATCAATCTCTACACCATGCTTGCGCATAATATCATAATAAGGAGATTTCTCTGATGAGGGCTTGGGCTGCGAAACCAGAATCTTCTTTATCATATTTTTTCTATGTCAAAAAATTAAGGACAATCTTTCTGTAATACCTGTCAAACTAACCCCTAATGCAAGGAGGGGTATGATTTCAAGGGCACAAAGGTACGACAATAAATGCAGAATACAATATATTTTGGGCAAAAATATTGAAAATGTCTTATATAAGAGAGCTATCTTGATGATTGAGATGACTAGAATTGCTAGTATCATAGTGATATGTGATGGAAGGTTCAGAAACACTCCCACTATGACAACGGGCAATAAGAGCGCTGACTCTGCTATGAGCAAAAATCCATACGTTTGTCGCCAATTTTCTCTGCTCGTCTTATCAAAAAATATCCAGTTAATGAATTTGGTGAATAGATGTTTAGCGCAGAAGAAGATGATAAAACACCCTAAATAGTAGGCATACAAGGTGGTTTTTGGGACCTGGCAGAAGAAGAGGTCGTACTTGTCCTGAGCATACAAATAGAAGAGCAGAGCACCCGTCAAGCCAAGCAAAAGGTATGTCATACCGATGAAAGCCGTGCCTGCCGTTGGAGGAATGCTGTTGTTGGCCATGAGCTTCTTGGGTTGGAGAAAGAAGCCTGACATCTGAAATGACGTGAAGTTGCGTGTAAATCTTATTATCAATGCCAAAAGCATGAAGCACCCCAAGGTCAGAGTGGCTATCTTGGCATTGTATTGGTGCTGATGCGCAATAGGTACGGCCACCTTGCCATTGGGGCCTACCGCAATCTCTGGGTGCAACAAGGGATTTTCCTTGAAGAAACCCAACTCGTAGCCATGCTCCAAGTTTATGCTATAAGGCACGCGGCCCTCAATGCCTGGTATCTCCAGTGTGTCTGGCCTTTGGCTCCACTTTATCTTGCGAGGAGGGAGGTTGGCTTGAATGACGGAGTCAATTTTTGATGGCGAGCACCCCTTCATCTGCCGTACAACACGTGCCACCCAGTACTCGGATGCGCTATCTTGTGCACTGGGGACGATGCTTGGATTTGTTGTACTTAGTGGCAATGATTTCATCTCGTTAAGCTAGACTTATAGCTTGGCGTTTCTTCTCACGTTGATATCCCACTGAGGTGTGTTCAGGGCCAGTTCCAATGCTTCCTCTGGAGTAGATGCCACGAGGAAAGTGTCCAGGTGCTCCTTGCGCAAGAATTTCTCGTTCATTCCCTTGTGGAGGAAAGTTATCAATTTATCGTAATAACCATCAGTATTGAGAATCACAATGGGTTTGAGATAGATGCCTAATTGTTTCCAGGTTACTATCTCGCTAAGTTCTGCCAAGGTACCAAAACCTCCAGGCAGGATGATGCCAGCATCGGACATTCTGGCCATCATCTCCTGGCGAGAGTGCATGTCGGGAGTTTCTATTAGTTGGCTCATGCCCGTGTGGTGCCAATTCTCCTCTATCATAAAGGTGGGGATTATTCCTATGGCCTTGCCACCGGCTTGCATGCAAGCATCGGCAGAAGCCTTCATCAAACCCATGTTGCCCGCACCATTTATCAAGGTCATTCCTTGCTCGCCCATTAGTTTACCAAGTTCCCGAGCAGCATTGAAGTACTTCTCGGGAATTTGGTCACTACTAGCGCAATATATGCAAATGCTATACATGTGCCTTAGTATCGTTTATTTGTTTCTAAAGGATGGCTATGTTAGAGAGCAAAAGCTTCGCGAATCTTCTCTACGTAGTCGAGCTTCTCCCAAGTGAAGAGCTCTACCTCGACGGTCTTCTTGCCACAATTGTAATTAGAATCGAAGGTCTTGGTTACGATACGTGGCTCGCGTCCCATGTGGCCATAGGCAGCTGTCTCTTCATAGATTGGATTGCGCAACTTGAGGCGCTGCTCAATGGCATAGGGGCGAAGGTCGAAGATATCCTTGATCTTCTCTGCTATCTGACCATCGGTCATGCCCACCTTGGCGCGACCATAGGTGTCCACACAGATGCTGACGGGTTGTGCCACACCGATGGCGTAAGAGATCTGAACCAACATCTCGTCGGCCACACCTGCTGCCACCATGTTCTTGGCTATGTGACGTGCCGCATAAGCTGCAGAGCGGTCCACCTTTGAGGGGTCCTTACCACTGAAGGCACCACCACCATGTGCACCCTTGCCACCATAGGTGTCTACGATAATCTTACGACCAGTCAAACCGGTATCGCCATGAGGGCCACCGATTACGAACTTGCCGGTGGGATTGACATGATAGATGATATCGTCGTTGAACAAGGCCAAAATCTTCTCGCTTGTAATGGTGGCCTTCACACGAGGAATGAGAATGTTGATTACATCCTCGCGAATCTTCTGTTGCATAGCCTCATCGGTATCAAACTCGTCGTGCTGAGTGCTCACCACGATGGTATCGATGCGTACGGGCACATTGTTGTCATCGTATTCGATGGTAACCTGGCTCTTGGAGTCGGGACGCAAGTAGGTCATCACCTTGCCCTCGCGACGAATGTCGGCCAATTCGCGCAATAGACGGTGGCTGAGGTCAAGGCTAAGAGGCATGTAGTTTTCTGTCTCGTTGGTGGCATAACCAAACATCATACCTTGGTCGCCAGCACCCTGGTTTTCGCGCTCCTCACGCTCCACACCACGGTTGATGTCGCTACTCTGCTCATGAATGGCGCTGAATACACCACAAGAGTTGCCCTCAAACATGTACTCGCTCTTGGTGTAACCGATACGATTAATCACTTCGCGTGCAATGCGCTGAAGGTCCACATAGGCTTGAGTCTTAATCTCACCAGCCAAGACCACCTGACCGGTGGTAACCAATGTCTCGCACGCAACTTTTGATTCAGGATCGAATGCCAACAACTTGTCCAATACGGCATCACTGATCTGATCGGCCACTTTGTCGGGATGGCCTTCTGAAACTGATTCTGAAGTAAATAGGTAACCCATAATCTTTAATAATTAAATATATTAATAATGTATGGGGAGAGAAATAGGGCGGAATGCGTGAAAGTCCTGTGCTTTGGCAAAGGCAGGTCTTTTCTTTTAGCATTTTTTTCTGTGGTTGCAAGCAGCCCAAATCTATCCACATGTGTTAATTAAATCGGGTGCAAAGGTACGAAGAAATCTGATTCTATGCAAATTTATTTTCCACGAGTTGATGCTAATGTGTGTAAGAAATACAATTATGCCGTCTCCGAGGGCTTTCTTGCCCAAATGACGGAAGTGGAATTTCCTTACGTTGGAAATATTGTCCCCGAGCCGGAAAAGTATTTTCTGAGACTGGAAAATGCATTTCTGAGTTTGGGAGAGCAGTTCTGAGGATTAGGAAATGCGTTTTTGTACTCAAAAAGGGATAATCAAGATGTGGAAAGTGTGTTTCGCTCGGACAAAAGAAAATAAATAACACATTGTAAACCATTTATGGCATCATGCTAACTAATTGTTGCATCTATAAAGTATTCAAAATAGTATCATTGTGTATCAAAATGTAAGAAAAAGTATATTCTCTGGAAAAATAAAACTTGAAATCTTTGGAAAAATGCCAGCTTATACGTACCTTTGTGTGTTAAAATGTAAGAAAAGACATGGAAAAAATTGATTCTCTTGACAAAAAGATTTTAGAAATCATCTCAAACAATGCTCGTATTCCATTTAAAGATGTAGCTGCTCAGTGTGGTGTCAGTCGTGCTGCTATTCACCAGCGCGTGCAGCGATTGATAGATATGAACGTAATTGTGGGTAGCGGTTATCACGTGAATCCCGCAAGCTTGGGATATAACACATGCACCTACGTGGGCATTACTCTCGAGCGTGGTAGCATGTACAATGATGTGGTAGAGGAATTTACCCGAGTGCCCGAAATCGTTGAGTGCCACTATACAACCGGTTCTTATACCATGCTCATCAAGTTGTATGCCAAGGACAATGCCCACCTGATGGAATTGCTCAATGGCACCTTGCAACAGATCAATGGTGTGGTAAGCACCGAGACCTTGATTTCGCTCACTCAAAGCATCAAGAAAGAACTTCCCATCGGTGGTCCCCACAAGGAAGAGAAGCCTCAGATGGAGGAAGACTGGAAGAAGATATTGGATTAGCCTTATTTTTATAATACGAAACGCGAATGAAGCCCCTTATTGGTATAACTGGCAATTTCGGCGACAAGGGCTGCGAGCTAGCCAAGGGATACTATCAGAGTGTCCTTGCGGCGGGTGGCAGTCCTGTTGTTATCCCTCCCTACATGGACGAGCAGGCATTGTTGGCTCTTCTGGATAGTTTGGATGCCATAGTGCTGAGTGGTGGTGGCGACTTGAACCCTCTTTTGGTAGGCGAAGAACCCATCCCCCAATTGCACTCTGTCAATCCCGAGCGCGATATGCCCGAGATGCAACTGATACGCATGGCCGCCAACAAGCAGGTGCCCATGCTGGGTATATGCCGAGGCATACAGATGCTGGCGGCTTGCCTGGGAGGAAGCATCTATCAGGACCTGGGGGTACAATACACCGATGCTCCGCTGATAAAGCATAGTCAGGACCTGCCTCGCGAGCAGGCTTCTCACACCGTCTTCATCGAGCATGATTCTCTCTTGGAGAAAATCTTTGAAAAGTCAGATGTCACTAAGAAAGGAGAGGGAAAAATGGCTCTGGCGGTCAATTCCTTCCATCATCAGGCGGTCAAGAGCGCAGGATGCCGTTTCAGGGTCTCTGCACGCTCCTTAGATGGAGTAATAGAAGCCATCGAGAGTGCCGAATACAAGAGTATACTAGGTGTGCAATGGCATCCCGAATGCCCCATTCTCTCTGGCGACAAGAGCATGATACCCATCTTTGAATGGTTGGTGGAAGAAGCCAAAAACTATGCTCAGGCAAGGCTGATACATAGTCGCATACTCACCCTGGATTCCCATTGCGATACGCCAATGAAGTTTGGTACCTCGCAAGAGCGCCTTGTCACCATCCCACGCATGAAGGACGGAGGCTTGGATGCTACCATCATGGTGGCTTACCTGCCTCAGCAGGAGCGCAATGACGATGCTCACAAGGTCGCTATCAAGAAGGCGGAAGACATCCTATCTCAGATAAAGGAGATGCTCTCCGAAAACCACGACGAAGCCGAGCTGGCCCTTACCCCCGACCATCTCTATCACCTGAAGGCAAAAGGCAAGCGCGCCATCATGCTGGGTGTGGAGAACGGTTATGCTATAGGCAGGGATATCGCTCAGTTACAACGCCTCAGAGAAGCTGGCGTGGTGTATATGACACTTTGCCACAATGGCAACAACGATATTTGCGACTCGTGCAGAAATACCGAAAACGAGCATAATCATAATGGAGTAAGCGAATTTGGTGCTCAGGTAATACGCGAAATGAATCGCTTAGGCATGATGGTTGACCTGAGCCATGCGTCGGAAAAGAGTTTCTACGATGCCATCAACCTCTCTAAAGTGCCCATTGTGTGCAGCCATTCCAGTTGCAAGCATCTGTGTGACCACCCACGCAATCTCAACGATGAGCAGATGCGTGCCTTGGCCAAGAGTGGTGGCGTGATGCAGATAACCTTCTACGAGGGTTTCCTTCGCAAGCAAGGTATTGCAAATATTCAAGATGCACTCTCGCACATACGTCATGCCGTGAATGTTATGGGCATCGACCACGTGGGCATCGGAACCGACTTTGATGGAGACGGAGGTGTGATGGGTTTGGCTCATGCTGGAGAACTGATAAACCTCACCAGAATGCTCCTTCGTGAAGGATACTCCGAGGACGACTTGCGAAAGCTTTGGGGAGCCAACTTCCTCCGCGTCATGCATCAAGCACAGACGTATGCCATGGATAATGCAGAATTTTCTACTTAACAACAATACAAATACAAAACTATTTCACCAAACTGATGAAACACCTATTTTATATTATATCATTTGGAATAATCTCCCTTGCTCTCGTGGCATGTGGAGGTTCTTCAGGTAAAAATAAGCAGGCGCAAACTCCAGCTCACAAGGCATGCCCTTCGTTCCAATCAGATAGTGCTTTCAGGTACATTGAAGAGCAATGCAACTTTGGTCCTCGTCTCCTGGGCACTCCCGAAGCCGACAAGTGCGCCGAGTGGATAAAAAGTCAGTTTGAAAGAATGGGATGCGCCGTGGCCGAACAGAAGGTCGAGGTTAGCACATGGGATGGCACCAAGATGCCATGCCGCAATATCATTGCCAGCTACAACACCTCTGCCACCAGCCGCATCATGCTTTGTGCTCATTGGGATACTCGCCCATGGGCAGACAACGACCCAAATCCCAACAATCACAAGACCCCCGTGCTTGGCGCCAATGATGGTGCCAGCGGTGTGGCCGTAATGATAGAGATAGCTCGCCTCCTGCAGAGCCAACCCCTCCAAGGCGTGGGTGTGGATTTCATTTGCTTCGATGCCGAAGACATGGGCACTCCCGAGTGGGCAGAACCATTGACCGACGACCAGGATACATGGTGTCTGGGTAGCAAGGTATGGGCAGAGCGAGCAGCCACCAGCGGCTATCGCCCCAAGTATGGCATCCTGCTGGATATGGTGGGTGGACGTGGTGCTACCTTCTCCCACGAGCAGGTGAGCATGTACTTTGCCAGCAACATTGTCAAGAAGGTATGGAACCTGGCATCCGATTTGGGTTATGGACAATTCTTCCCCTATCAAGAGGGCGGCACATTGGTGGATGACCATATCAATGTGAATACCATTGCACAGATTCCTTGCATAGACATAGTGCCTTACTTTGCCGATGGACCAAGCAGTTTTGGTCCTACATGGCACACCATCAACGATACACCCGAGAATATAGACAAGAACGTGCTCGAGGCCGTAGGACAAACCGTTCTCCAATTGCTCTACAATGAGCAGAAGTGATTTTTTGGGGGGACATAATGTTTTTTTTCATAAAACCTTTTTTAGAAAATGATGACTATAAACGAAATACAAGACGAGATAATCGAAGAGTTTCAGGACTTTGACGATTGGATGGATCGCTATCAATTGCTGATAGACATGGGTAGTGACCAACCCGAATTGCCAGCTCAGTACAAGACAGAACAAAATCTGATTGACGGATGCCAAAGTCGTGTGTGGCTTCAGGCAGATTTGGTGGATGGCAAGATGCAATTGCAAGCCGAAAGCGATGCCCTGATAGTGAAGGGCATTGTGGCTCTGCTATTGCGTGTGTTCAACAATCAGGCACCCAAAGACATTCTTGATGCCGACCTCTACTTTATCGAGCAGATAGGACTCAGAGAGCACCTCTCGCCCACTCGCTCCAATGGTCTGCTGGCCATGCTGAAGCAAATCAAGATGTACGCCTTGGTATTTAATCAGAAAGCAAACTAAAATAATCCTATGGGACAATACTGGACAAGAAAGGGCGATCAGGAGGACAAGGACGAACGTACCATATGCCCATGGACAGAAGTTGTGGGACATGGAGACAGAGGCTTTCCCATCCCCAAGGACGAAGCCGAAGAGATAGAGTCCACAACAAGTGTCCCCTGCTCTGAATAATCCCAAGAACACTCCCCCACCCCCACTAACACACACAGAATATTTCTCTCAATAAGAATGAAGATAGGAAACATAGAACTTGGTCACGAACCAATATTCCTTGCCCCCATGGAGGATGTTACGGATATCGGTTTTCGTCTGCTATGCAAGCAGATGGGTGCCGCTATGGTGTATTCCGAGTTTGTCAGTTCGGATGCCTTGATTCGTATGGTCAATAAGAGTCTTGCCAAGTTGCAGGTATGCCAGGACGAGCGCCCCGTGGCCATTCAGATATATGGCAAGGATGTGGATGCCATGCGCGAAGCGGCAAAGATAGTTGTTGACCAAGCTCATCCCGATGTTCTGGACCTCAACTTTGGTTGCCCCGTACGCAAGGTGGCAGGCAAGGGAGCTGGTAGTGGCATGCTCCAAAACGTACCCCTATTGCTGGACATCACCAAGGCCGTGGTGGATGCCGTGCCCAATACCCCCGTCACGGTCAAGACACGTCTGGGATGGGACACGCCAAGCCTTTACCTGCCCGATGGCACTCCCTTCATTGTGGACCTGGCAGAGCGCCTTCAGGATACGGGTATTCAAGCCCTCACCATACATGGCCGTACCCGTGCACAGATGTATCAAGGTGAAGCCGATTGGACACTGATAGGTGAGGTGAAAAACAATCCTCGCATGCACATCCCCATCATAGGTAATGGCGATATTGCCACGAAGGAGCGAGTCAGAGAATGCTTTGACCGCTATGGCGTGGATGCCGTGATGGTGGGTCGCGCCACATTTGGCAGGCCCTGGATATTCCGCGAACTTCAGGGAGGAGAACTCTCTTTGGACGAAAAGATAGATATATTGAAGCAACAGGTGGTTACCTCCGTGGAGCGCATAGACGAATACCGTGGCATCCTGCACGTGAGAAGACACTTGGCTGCTTCGCCCATATTCAAGGGAATACGTAATTTCCGTGAGACCCGCATACGTATGCTGCGTGCAGAAACGGTGGAAGAACTATTTGCAATTATAGAAGAAATTAGAGCAATGCTCAAGAACAATGATGAAGCGTAAGGATTTTGAAATAATGGCTCCCGTAGGCTCCAGAGAGTCTTTTGCGGCCGCATTGCGCGCAGGAGCTGATAGTATATATTTTGGTATTGAAAACCTGAACATGAGGTCACACTCGGCATCTGCCTTTACCATCAACGACCTCAAGGAAATAGCTCATCAGTGCCGTATATGTGGTGTGAAGAGTTATCTGACGGTAAATACTATCATCTATGGTGAAGACCTCCCTCTCATGCGCAAGATACTGGATGCTGCCCGCGAAGCAAATATCAGTGCCGTGATAGCCAGCGACGTGGCCGTGATGTCGTATTGCAACAAGATAGGTCAGGAGGTACACCTCTCCACCCAATTGAATATATCCAATATCGAGGCTCTTCGCTTCTATGCCCAGTTTGCCGATGTGGTGGTACTGGCACGCGAATTGAATATGGAGCAGGTGGCCGACATCTATCGCCAGATAGTGGAGGAGAATATCTGCGGTCCTCGTGGCGAACTGATACGCATCGAGATGTTCTGCCATGGTGCTCTGTGCATGGCGGTGAGTGGCAAGTGCTATTTGTCGCTGAACAATGTTGGCAGGTCGGCCAACAGAGGCGAGTGCATGCAATTGTGCCGCCGAGGATACACCGTACGCGACCGCGAAACGGGTACCGAGCTGGACATTGACAACAAGTACATCATGTCTCCCAAGGACCTGAAGACCCTCCGCTTCATGGACAGAATGATGGAGGCTGGTGTGCGTGTATTCAAGATAGAGGGTCGAGCTCGTGGTCCTGAATACGTCAGCACCGTAGTGTCTGCCTACAACGAAGCCATCAATGCCGTGCTCAATGACACCTTCACCGAGGAATTGAAGGACCAGCTGGACACTCAATTGGCCACCGTGTTCAATCGCGGCTTCTGGGATGGCTACTATCAGGGACAAACTCTGGGCGAATGGAACAACATCGCCGGCAGTGCCGCCACAGAAAAGAAGGTGTATTGTGCCAAGACCATACGCTACTTTACCAAGTTGGGTGTGGCTGAATTCAAGATAGAGGCATGCGAGCTGAAAAAGGGCGACAAGATCCTCATCACGGGTCCCACCACGGGTGCTCTCTATTGTACGGCTGATGAAATACGTTACGACCTGGAGCCCGTTGACGTGGCCAAGAAGGGTCAGCACGTCAGTATTGCCGTTCCTCGCAAGGTGCGCCGTAGCGACAAGTTGTACGTAATCGTGGAAAACGACCCCACCGTGGATAAGAGATAACGACCAGGGGGGGACAGCCCAGAAGATTTATATTCCTCATAAAAGCATACATCCAGCATAGTGCTCCAACAAAACGTAACTGATTTCGCGCATGAAAAACATAGTCACCAAGATACGGGAATATTACCCTATGAGTGATGAAGCACTACAAGCCATGCTGGATTGTATGCCCCCCGTGCACTATCCCAAGGATACGGTGCTGGTGCACTCGGGCAGGAAGGACGGGAAGGTGTACTTCATCGAGGAAGGTGTTACTCGCTCCATATTCCACAATGGCGATAAGGACACCACCACCTGGTTCAGTTGCGAGGGTGATATTACCTTTGGTATGTACTCGCTCTATCATGGCAATCCCTCCATCGAGAGTGTGGAGACGCTGACCAATTGCCTTATCTATTCCATGCCCATCGATAGCCTGAATGCCCTCTACGAGAGGTATATCGACATAGCCAACTGGGGGCGTGTCATTCATCAGGAGTGCAATGCCATGCTGAGCCTCTTCTTCGTGGAGCGACTTCAGCTCACACCGAAAGAACGCTATCAGATGTTTCTCAAACACTATCCCGGGCTTGTCAACAGAGTGAAACTGAAATACATTGCAGAGTTTCTGGGTATCAGTATCTATACATTGAGCAGAGTCAGGGGAGAAATTTGATATCCTTTTTTTGCTTTCCTGGCAAAATGGGCCATAACTGATGCATTTTTTGCTTTAGAGCAAAGGGAGCAAGAAATGAATAGCATATCTTTGTCGCAAAAATTATGAAAAAGCTAGTGCCTAATCATAAAAACAGATAATTATATGCAACACAAAAACATTTCCTCGGCATCTTTTGCCAACACCAAGGCGCATTACGAGCTCCTGGATGGTCTTCGCGGAGTAGCTGCTATCCTAGTGGTCTTCTACCACATCTTTGAGGGTTTCTCCTTTGCCGAAGTTACCAATGGTGCTGGAAGCGGAATCATCACCACTCTGAACCATGGTCACATAGCCGTGGACTTTTTCTTCATCCTCTCGGGATTCGTCATCAGCTATGCCTACGACAATCGTTGGCAAGAGATGGGTACCTGGCAATTCTTCAAGCGCCGTCTCATTCGCCTTCACCCAATGCTCGTAATGGGAGCCTTGATAGGTGCGGTAGCATTTGCCTCTGTGGGCTTTCAGCGCTGGGATGGTAGCACCACACCCACTGGCTGGGTGATGATAGCCCTGTTGCTAACCATGCTCATGATACCAGCCGTGCCAGGAGTGCCATACGAGGTGCGCGGCAATGGCGAGATGTTCCCCCTCAATGGTCCGGGATGGTCACTCTTCTTTGAATACGTAGGCAATATCCTGTATGCCCTATTCATTCGTCGCTTGTCCACCAAGATGATGGCATTGCTCACCGTATTGCTGGGTGCCGTTCATGCATGGTTCTTCCTGTTTGACGTATCCGGTTATGGTATGATAGGTGTGGGATGGACCATTGACGAGGTCAACTTCTGGGGTGGCCTGATACGTATGCTATTCCCCTTCACCTTGGGCATGCTGCTCTCCCGCACCTTCAAGCCTCGTCAGGTCAAGGGAGCCTTCTGGATCTGTAGCCTGTCACTCATCGCATTGTTTGCCGTGCCATATATCCCATCTGATGGCGTGATTAACATGAATTGCTTGTTCGAGTACGTATGCATTGCCTTCATTTTCCCCGTATTAGTTTGGTTGGGAGCATGTGGCAGTACCAAGGGCGCAACGGGCAAGATCAACCAGCTCCTAGGCGACATCTCTTATCCTCTCTACATCGTGCACTACCCCATCATGTACATCTTCTATGCATGGCTTATTGAGAATGAGCTCTATACCTTGCAGAGTTGCTGGTCAGTGGCACTATTGGTGGTAGTATCCAGCATAGCGCTTGCTCTCCTGTGCCTCAAGTTGTATGATGAACCAGTACGTCGCTGGTTGATGAAGAAGTAGGCACACCCCCTCCTTTTTTGAGTTAAGTAAAACTAAGCAATACATTAAGGTTGGTTCTATAATAGGAGTTCTGTCTGATGAAATGATAAACTAATTTATAGAACCTACCTCCAAAGATAAGGGACACATGAAAGATACAAACCACTCTCCACGCATCCTGTGGCTGGATTGGATGCGCGTAGCGGCCTGTTTCATGGTGATAATGGTGCACAGTACAGAGCCATTTTACTACGGAGGCAAGGGCTCGCTCATACTCACTCAGAGTGATGCCTTCTGGGCTTCGTTTTTCGATTCCTTTGTGCGCTCATGCGTACCGCTCTTCATTGTTGCTTCCAGCTATCTGCTCTTTCCATTGCAAGGGCAAAGCTCTGCCCAGTTTCTCAAGCGCCGTGCCGTGAGGGTGCTTGTCCCCTTCCTGTTCTGGACACTGGCATATGCCTTGCTTTGGGGCGAACCGATACAGAACCTTCAGAATTTGATTTTCAACTTTTACTATGCTAGCGGGCATCTGTGGTTTGTGTACATGCTGGTGGGAGTGTATTTGCTCATTCCTATGCTCTCGCCCTGGGCAGAGAAGGTGAGCAAGCGCGAATTACAGATATACCTCGCTCTTTGCCTGTTTACCACTCTGTTTCCTTCCCTTCGCGACTGGCTTGCTGATGGACAGGTAACTCTGATTCATGGTACCTCGGGGATTCCTCGCCAAGCCTTCTTCCCACTATGGGGCGAATGCAGTTGGAACAGCTACGGCACATTCTATTATTTTAGCGGTTTTATTGGCTATCTGTTGCTGGGCTTGTATCTGCGTCGCTTCGTGCACGAACTCTCCTGGCGCAAGACATTGTGCATAGCCATACCATGCTATCTCGTGGGCTTTGCCACTTGCTTTGGCGGATTCCTCTGGAGAGTGTTCAAGAGTGCAGAAGGCAGCTTCCCCGTGGAAGGAACACTGGACAAGGCCGTATGGTGGGAAACTACCTGGACGAATGACACCATCGGCGTAGCCCTCATGGCCATTGCGTGGATTCTTCTCTTCCGCAAGATTCAGGCATCCGGAGCATTCTATCAGAAAGTGTTGTTGCCCATATCCAAGGCCAGTTATGGTATATACCTCAGCCACCTGTTTGTGCTTGTGCCCATATGTGGTTTCTTCCGCGATTGGCTTGGTATTGGCGAAGATGGGGTATTAGGTTTCTGGACCACCCCCATCCAGATACTGCTCTCCAGCATCATCGGTTTCATCATCGTCAGCATCATTTGCATGGTATTGCAACGCATCCCTAAGATTGGCAAATACATCATCGGCTAATATTTTATACCCCTCCAGCAATGGCGAAAGCAAAGAGTATTGGTGTCATTGTTTTTCTCTGGGTGTAAGGAATATTCAATCAGTGGATTATGAGGTGTTTTCAAAGCACCTCATAAAACTGCGTTTTTGAAGGAAAAAAGTGCTGATTCGTGGTGTAAAAGTGCTTGTTTTGGTGCTCCGAGGTGCTGATTTTGCCCTTCCATTGATTTTCGGTATTTCGAAGCTATTCAGATTTTTCAAGTAAGTAAAATTGGGGGATTTCAAAACGAGGTCACGTTCAGAACCTCAACCTGTTGGTCATATAAAGAGGGAGTAGAGACCCAACTCGTTGACGAGTATCGCTTGGGGCCCATTGACGGTGAACGATTTGTTCACCGTTTGTCCTATGTCTCCACATGGTCGCGAATAGCTTTTTGTGGATTGCTGTACCCCAGTGCAGTAGCCACATCTTTTCCACAGAAGAGGTTCGCCCTGTTTATCACTCTTTTCATCACCTATCCGAAGACATAGTTAACAAAACAACAT
The DNA here is from genome assembly GCA_017381015.1 of Bacteroidaceae bacterium. Taxonomy (GTDB): domain Bacteria; phylum Bacteroidota; class Bacteroidia; order Bacteroidales; family Bacteroidaceae; genus Physcousia. Next base: position 79 of record JAFOCV010000132.1, on the reverse strand, counting down.
TAATAAACAAACATTTCAAAATAAAAGTGCTCTTGATTAACAGGTTCTTCACGCTATGGTACCATACATATCATCGTTA
>JAFOCV010000131.1 GCA_017381015.1 Bacteroidaceae bacterium | reverse complement strand
GGTATATCAATGGAGCTTAGGTTACTGCATCCATTAAACGCAAAGGGTTCTATGTACTGTAGATTGTCTGGAATAATTATAGAGGTCAGGTTGCTACAACCCATAAAGGCAGAATGGCTGATTCTGTCAACACCTTCCGGCAAGCTAATGGACACAAGATTGCTGCAGTTATAGAAAGCATAGGCAGGGAATTGGTTGTCGTAGGTGTTGAATGTTTCGTAATGACAATGCTCATTGTATACAACACTTGCCTGGCTAAGATCCAAATGTGCAAGCTTTGTCATCTTGGTACGCAAGAACTCAAAGTCGTAGCTGTTGATTGTGCCACTAATGGTCAAACCGGTGATTGACAGCAAGTCGCTTTCTCCAAGAGCTTCTTGCAAAGCAGATTGTGCATCTTGAGCCTCAATGGTTATTACCCTTTCAGAGGGATTTGCCACAATCTGGCTCTTCATTCCACTCCAATACGGTGCATTGCAGTAAGCATCGTATGAAGCTGCAGGAACAATAATTTTAGTATTAGAGGGTACAAATACGGTGCTCTTGCTGAATGAGGGAGGAGTTGTTGGCAACATCCATATTTCACTCAATTTTATACAGCCTTCAAAAATAGAGTTACCCAAATTAGTCACACTTTTTGGTATTGTTATTGATGCCAAGCTGCTACAGTTTGCGAAGGCGCTTTCGGCTATACTGGTAACTCCTTCAGGAATAGTTGCTGACTTTAAGGCTGTACAATTATAGAACATCATACTTCCAATCTTTGTTACACCCTCCGGTATCACGATGGATGACAGATTCCAACAATCAGGGAAAACATTATCACCCATGCTTGTTACAGTCTGGGGAATGTCTAATGATACAAGGTTACCACATGCCATGAAAGACTGGCTTCCAATGGCAGTTACGCTACTTGGTATGACTGTTGATGTGCTACCAATGTGCAACGTATTAGTGGCAGTATGGATGATTGCATTGCAGTTTTCGCGCGAGTCGTATACTGGATTGTCTTCTGCAACAATTATGCTTTGGAAGTCAGAACGTGCAAATGCTCCTTGCGAAATATTTGTCAAGCTTTTAGGAATATAGAGGTTGGAAACCTCTTGGCAGTACTGAAAGGCATAACGGCTAATACCGGTCACACCATCTTCAATTGTTAGGGATTTAGGGAAAGTCGAGTTGCTCTCACAGTACTCATCCCATGGACTCAGGTTTTCAAATTCCTTCATTGTTCCCGTACCACTAATGGTAAGTGCCATGGTTTCAGTGTCCAATGTCCATGTTAGGTTAGTTCCACATGAACCAGTCTTTTTTTCTGCCCTAACTCCAAGGCATGAACAAAGTAGTCCAATGACTACATACAAAGAAAACTTCTTCATATCTTGTATATTTTATATTGTTATCAGTATACAACCTTTCGGCCATTTACTATATAAACTCCCTTCTGGAGTTTTTCTACACGGCGACCGGAAGGGTCGTAGATTTCTTGGTTCCCTGATTTTAGATTTTCGTTTTCCGTTCCAAAGATTCCCGTGGCATCGTCGTCAAAGCGCATGGCACGAGCCTCGCTGCCTTCGGGAAGTTCGGCATAGCATTTGCCGGCAGAAAGTACAAAGGGTGTGGCACCCACACGATAGAACAAGGGTCCATTGCCTTGATTTTGCATCACATAGGAAGTGGAGGCTGTCAATTCCTTTTGCACCAGCGTGCCCACCAGAAAACCCTGCTTTACGACACCGCCCTCGGGATACTTGTTGGCATCTACCTCTCCACTGATGGTGGCAGAGAAACCATTGGGACTATGCAGGATATATGGAGTATATGCCTCCATTTTCTCTGCAACAGAGGTGAGCAGAAGCGCATCCTCGGTGTAGTTGCTGCAAGTATAGGCCTTCAGCGAACCATCGGCAGGAAGCACGTAGTTGAAAGGCAGGATGCAGGTGCCGAACTGATTTGTGGAGGAAACTTTCAGACCGAGGGTGCTGGTGCTACCCACCTTGACTGAAGTGCTGATGTACTCAGCAGGAATGTGTTTGACCTCGTCTGCGGTGACAAGTTTGGCAGACACCTTGATGTCGGCATTGCCTGGTTTGAGGTATGGGGAGGCTTGAACATAAACACGGAACAGTGCACCAGACACACTGGTAAAGTTCTCGTTCTTTGTGCTTAGTGCTATAGCCTTAAGGCGATTGTTCTCGTTCACGGCAAAATCAAACATGTGTGTGTACTGCTTTACTTCCACGAACTCTCCTTCCTCGTTCTCTTCCTCTGTAGTAATATAAGGATAGAGGCTGGGTTTCCTCATGCTCACACGAGGATTACCATTGCGATACTCCACATTCAACCCTTCCGGCAAATAGAGGTCTATCTCGTAGGCTGTGTAATAAACCTCGCTGCCCTGAAGACTTACATCAAAGTAGGCAGACTTTCCTCCTGGTTCCACCGATAATTCGCTGATAACCACCTTGTCGGTAGTCTCCACGTCGGCCCATACCCTGGAACATACCAGCAGCATGGCCAAGAATAAAACTAGCTTGTTTTTATGCATAATCATAATTTGTTGGTTTCCGTTGACCATTAGAGTGGTTAGTCGGCTCCCGGGCTAACTATGATTATTCAGGGTGCAGTGCATATATAAAAAAGCGTGGGAGCCAGTTCTGTTGCTCGTTCCACGATAGAAAGGCTCTCGCATTGCCCTGTTAGTCGAAACGAGCAACGCTGAAAGCCCCACGCCGATGATATATATATCTTTGCCATAACATGGGATTGAGGAAAATCCCCCAATCCTCATGTTGACAAGGATGCATATATAATACACCACTCGGGGCGTTCCCGTTGCTTTGTTTTTGACTAACAGTTTGAATTTGCGAGATTCTTCTACCGTCAAAACCAAAGCGTACAGTTACGCCTTTTACATATATGTTTGCCATGCCCACCTCTGCCCTTAGGGGCTTTCAGCCATAGCAATGGCGTTGTAAAGGTAGTGAATTTATATTAAATAATAGTGAATTTCATTCATCTTTTCCTTTTATTATATAAATAAGGTATAAAGAGATATTCTTTTGTGCTACTGTTTGTAT
>JAFOCV010000130.1 GCA_017381015.1 Bacteroidaceae bacterium | reverse complement strand
GTGTGAACCGTCGATCATAACTGATGAGAAACCAGCGTCGATACAGCTCTTGCAAGTCTCGAAAGAGTCACCATGGTCAAGGTGAAGAACGATCTGAGGGTTCTCCCAACCGAGCTCCTTAGCGTACTCTACAGCACCCTGAGCCATGTAGCGAAGGATAGTACCGTTAGCATAAGCACGAGCACCCTTAGATACCTGCATGATAACGGGTGACTTGCACTCTACTGCAGCCTGTACGATAGCCTGCATCTGCTCCATTGTGTTGAAATTGAAAGCGGGGATTGCATAACCACCAGCTACTGCCTTGGCAAACATTTCACGGGTGTTTACCAAACCCAATTCCTTGTAACTTGTCATTTTCGTTAAAAAATTAAATGTTTATAAAACTGTTTGTTGTTTGCTGTTTTTCTGACCAATAGCGTGCATACGCATTTGTGCACAGTATACCACGTTATTGTGACAGCGCAAAGATAGTGATTTTTTTTGTATTTTCGGGTATGTATTAATCCAAAAATGAAAAAGGTATACACATTTGCCGTGTTTTCCATATAGGAAGCATCCTCAGAAGAACAGTAAGCGGGCATAGAAATCCTGGATAAAGATAGCAGGACATTGATGAGCAATTAGTGTATTTGCATAGTCATATTCATTGGTTTGGAATGCATTTGTGTGTTGGAAAAACACCATTCTTGTTCGGCGAAGGTTGTTTTTGGCAAATTTATCCGTCAAATGTTTGGCTGTGAAGATAAATTGCCTTATCTTTGCACTCCGAAAAAATACTCCATTACACCAATATATAGTTACCAGCTATATAAACTAACTGATAAAATAAAAAAATAATAAAGATATGAAAAAAGGACTTCATCCCGAGAACTATCGCCCCGTTGTGTTCAAAGACATGAGTAATGGCGACATGTTTCTAAGCCGTTCTACTTGCAAGACCAACGATACTGTTGTTTTCGAAGGTCAGGAGTATCCCGTTGTTAAGTTGGAAATCTCTAACACTTCTCACCCCTTCTACACTGGTAAGAATAAGTTGGTGGATACCGCTGGTCGCGTGGACAAGTTCATGAGCCGTTACGCAAAGACTCGCAAGTAATAAGGCGAAAGCGTATAGAAAGCTTTATAACAAAAAGAGAAGAGGCATCGAATCAATTTGGTGCATCTTCTCTTTTTAATGTATTCTCCAGGTACGTTTGCTCTGGAGTGTGTGGGTGGAGAGGGATTAAAGATACTTTGCTATCTTGACTATTACGGGACGGATATACTTAGCAGCAACTTTCTTGAGGTCCTTGCTAAACTCTCCCGTTTGCAATGTCCATGAAATCTCGTCCGTATCCGGAGAAAGTGAAGCCTTGATAAGGGGAAGGAACAGAGCCTCTTGCTTGACCTGCTGAAGGGTATCAGAACTTAGTGCGCCAGAATTGTTGTCAATAAGGAAATCTGCCACCGAGGGGCGTTCTACGTTGCCCACCTTCTTCCATTGCATATTATATAATGTGACATTGCTATCCTCTATTGGCCCTTGACAAGTACGGCTGAGGCATATCACAGTATCCTCTGCCTGTGGCACCAGCTTCATCTCTGTGTAAGAATTATCACTTGTTCGAAGGCGCATGTAGTCATCTGTGAGTGACTCCAGTGTAACCTGCTCTTCCAACCTGTTCTTGACACGAGCCTCCATGTTGTTTTCAATAAAATCGATACAATCCAATCTGTTATTGAGAGTGAGCAAAGGGAAGATGCTATCAGGCATCTGAGCAAAGACATCCCTCATACGAATCTGTTGAGAGTAGCTATATGCAGAACAAGCCCATAGGGCAATGAGGATGCAAATGTTTCTTTTCATCTTGTGTGTCTGTTTGCGGAGAGATGGTATTAATTAATAGCACATGGTTCCTAGATACAGGCAAAGCATACCCAATAGTACGAGCACCAGGTCCACAGCCTTGCTCTTGAGGTTTTGTTCGTGGAAGAAGAATGCTCCCATCAGGAAGCTGACTATCACGCTGCCGCGCCTTACCATGCTAATCACACTAATCATGGCATCGTCCAAAGAAAGGCTATAGAAGTATGCCAAGTCGGCTGCACAGATGAATATACTAATCAAGGGTATAGTCCATCTCCACTGGAATTTGTGGGCATTTTCTCCGCCTTTTCTTTCCAACCATACTACACCTGACATGATAATGAGTTGGTAAAAGTTGAAATAACTCTGCACCGTAAGCCTGTTCAGGCCCAATCCGCCCTCTTCTATTGGAGAAAGGAGATATTTGTCATAAAGACCACTGAATGCGCCCAAAAGTGCTGCTGCTATCAGGCAGAGCGCCCATTTGTTACGCATGAAATCAATACCCTCTTTCTTGCCGCCACGTTTGAGCAAGAGGAAAGACGATACAGCCAGGAGTACGCCAGCCCATTGGAAGAGATTTAATCTCTCGCCAAAGAGAAACATAGCTCCCACCAGCACCAGCATGGGGCGACTGGCATTGACCGGGCCCACTATGGTAATGGGCAGATGCTTCATCGCATAATAGCCACATATCCACGAACTGAGTACTATGAATGCCTTCAGGACGATATACTTCTGCACCTCCCAACCGCCAAATGGTGCATGCCACACCATAGGCAGAAAAATAATAGAAGAGAATAGACAATTGAGCAATAATACCGTCAGTACGGAATTGTCTCTGAGAGACTGCTTCTTGAATACATCATAAAAGCCCAAAAGGGTTGCGCTAACGAATGCAAATAATATCCACATGTCTATGCCTCCTATATATAATATATGTTTGAATTCTTAATAAACCACATCCACCAGGAATAACGCATTGCCTGGCACACTATCACCGGCCTGGCAACGGTCTTTGGCTTCCACCACCCGGCGCAATTGTTCGATGGTAAGTTTTCCTCTGCCCACCTCTACCAATGTGCCAACTATGGCGCGCACCATATTGCGTAGGAAGCGGTTGGCACTGATAGTGAAACGCCACTGATTACCACCCACATTCTCCCAATGGGCTTCGGTGATGGTGCAATCATTGGTCTTGGTATCCGTATTGGTTTTTGAGAACGAGGTAAAGTCGCGATACTCCATCAACACCTTGGCTGCCTCGTTCATTTTTTCAAAATCGAGGTCTCCATACATTTGCCAACTGTAGGCTCTCAGGAATGGGTTCTTGGAAAGATGAAGGAAATAATGATAAGTTCTGGATTTGGCAGAGAAGCGCGCATGCATATCTTCCGCCACCTCGTCCACGCTCTGCACGGCTATATCTCGGGGGAGAATCTTGTTTAGCTTGTAAACCAATTGCTTGCCATCCAGAGGTCCAAAATCAAAGTGAGCTATCATCTTCCTGGCATGCACACCGGTATCCGTTCTTCCAGCACCCACTATCTCAATGTTCTCTCGGAGCAGCGTGGACAATGCCTTCTGCAATTCCTCCTGAACACTATTGCTATGTGGCTGAACCTGCCATCCGTGATATGCTGTGCCGTCGTAAGAAAGTGTAATGAAATAGCGCATGCTAGTGTCTGTGTATCTGCGTTGATATTTTCAAAGAGAGAAAGAGAGGAGAGATTACTCTTCCTCCTTATTCTCATTGGCGTTAATCACCTCAAAGTCCACGTATTCTGCCTCGCGTCTTCTGCGCTCAGCCTCAGCAGCCTTTTTCTGCTCACGCTCATATATCCTGCCATAGTGCTTGGTGCGGAGAGCTAGGAACATGTCGCTCAATCCGTAATACACCAATGTTGCGCCCAAGATTTTAAACAAGGTAGAGGCTGCCTCTGTGCTGTGAGTGACACAATATACTCCGATTCCTATCAGTACCAGTGGCACCAGCATCAGCAACCAGGAGAAGGGGGAAACCTTCCTGTTGACAAACATTGACGAGAACTGATTGAAACCGGCAAACAAGAGCATCACGCCCAGGAAGAATACCAAGGAAGTAACAAACTTGTCGGGATACATCTCCAACAGCGTGCCAAAGAGAATGCTTCCTATTGACATCAGAGGGAAAGAGGAGCGTATAATTACCGTCTTACTGAAATTGGTAAACAGATATGCCAATACTCCAAACACACCAGGCAGGAGGAACAATAATCCTATCACTCTCACTATGATGCTTGGCATCTGCTCTGCATTAAAAAGCAAGAGCAATCCTATGAGCAACGAACACAGGGAACGAAAAATATAACTGCTAATAATCTTCATATTCTATATACTTTTAGTGTAAGATTCTATTATCTCCGTGCGCAAAGTTACACAAATCAGAGAAAATAACGAGTGATTGCAGAGAATAATATTGAGTATAGTACCAAAAATCACTCCCTGCACTTTTACTAGATGTCCACAATCAATGTGTCGTCGCAAGTATAATAACGATACTGACGAATGCGCTTCCAATCTGGATTGTGCAGCATCCACGCAGGGGAGAATGTCTCATTTCCTCTGCTATCCAAACGGTCCACCACCATGCGCACCGTCATACGATGTATATCTATAGCTGGAATATAAAGCATGTCCGTACCCGAATTGTTTTGTGTTACGGCCAGGACACCCACACTGACCAATTCCTCCAGCAATACCTTGACCAAAGTGTTGGGCAACCTTGTAGAGCGTGAGAGATAGTGCTGAGTAAAAGGGCGCTTGCCTTCTGCAAAGTTTTTGGCAATGTGACTGACGAGCAACAGAGATAGCGTATCGCGGAAACGGCGGCTCATACCTCTGGTGGAGCGCTCGAAGGTGTATTCCTTTACCATCTGATTGGCATAGGTCAATTGGCAACCAATCAAACAAATGTACCACGTAAATTGCAGAAAGATAAGCAATAAGGGGATGGCTGCAAATGAACCATAGATGGCATTGTAAGACGACAGTTTAATCTGATAATGAATATAGAAGAATTCCAGGCCCTGGAACAAAAGGCCGGCAATGATACCGGGTCCTATGCAAGCGCTCCAGCGCACATGTGTATTGGGCATCAGTTTGTATAGCAAGACAAATACGATACTACTGATGAAGAAGGGCAGCATTACCACCACCACATGGAATGTGCTTCCAAGGGAAAGTGTCACCTCAAACCACAACTCCAGTGCATGCATCACCACGTTCAAACCATTGGAAAGAACCAACAGGATGGGCAACAATAGAAATACCGATATATAGTCGGTGATTCTGCGATAGATATTACGACTATTATTCACTTGCCACACAGCATTGAAGGCCGTCTCTATGTTTGATGTCAGATTGACCAAGGTGTAGAACAGCAACAACAGACCCACACCCAGGAATACTCCGCTCTTGGTGTGCTGGAGATAACTTTCCACAAAGTTGAGAACGGTGTTTGTTACCTCGGGGCTGAACGAATCAAGGATTTTCCTCAAACGGGTCTCTATCAGATTATCAAAGCCAAAGCCTCGTGCAATGGCAAAGATAATGGCCAGCACTGGCACTACCGCCAACATGGTATTGTAGGTGAGAGCCGAAGCATAAGATGGCAGATTATTATTAAGAAAATGACTGATGGTGATATATATGCGCTTGAAGATAATCAGCGCCCAGCGCTTGTATCTGCAACACTGATTCTCATCCGTGTTCCACCATATTTCCATTCTTTCTTCTAGTGTCATATATGTAATGTGTGTTTTAGGTAGCCTGATTTACAGGACCTACCTTTGGAAAACAGAAAAAAAAGAAACAGTGGTTCTATAAGCCGGGTTCTGTGCACAATAAAATGCATAAAAGTATTTGCATGCAAGTTATTGCCGCTTGTCATTTATCCACTATTGGCGTCACCACCAATCTCTATCGTTCTACCCTCCAGCTCAGACGGACAGCCTTCTCGAATCTACGCCCACAAGGTTGTAGAAACAGCGCTGGTATACGCGAACTTTCAACATCCGGAGTGCACAGCACGCATGTTGCCATACGCCTGGTAGGCTCTTACTCTACCTTCTCACCCTTACCTCCACCACAAGGGAAAAGAGGCGGTTATTTTCTTCTACACTGACCAGCCATCACTGACTCCTACCCGTTAGGTAGCGGATTGTCCTGTGTTGCCCGGACTTTCCTCTCGTCGTTTCTCTAAAGCGAGAAAACAACCAGCGACAAGCCGAACCACTGTTACTTTGTGTGCAAATTTATTAATAAATCTTAAATTTGCCAAGTTAGAGGCCCTCAAACGTTAAAAAATGTTAACAAAAATAAGCATGAGAGAGAATTATACTTACATTTGCATTCGGAAAACAAAAATAAAGATTAATAAATCACACAACTATGAAAAAACTATTATTTCTTATCCTTGGCTCTACATTGATTTCATGTAGTAGTAATGCAGAAAATAATGCTTCGGCAGAAACCTTCCTCCAGGAAGAGACAAATAACAAAGCCGTAATGGCGCCACAGGGAGGATATGTTGACCTGACCTATGCTGCCGAGCAAACGGTAAACGCAGTAGTATATATCAAGGTGACACAGATGGGCAAAACCCACACGGTAACCTATCGTGACCCCTTTGCCGAATTCTTTGGCGAAATGTTTGGCCACAGAGGATACACACCTCAGCAGCGCGAATACAAAGAGCCCGACCGAAGAGGTGCTGGTTCGGGAGTGATAATCTCCTCCGATGGTTATATCGTCACAAACAATCACGTTGTTGGCGGTGCCGATGAGATTTTGGTAAAACTCAACGACAATAGAGAATTCTCTGGTCGCATCATCGGTCTTGACCCCAACACCGACCTGGCATTGATAAAGATTGAGGGCGACAACCTGCCCACAGTTCCCATTGGTAATAGCGATGACTTGAGACTTGGCGAATGGGTATTGGCAGTAGGCAATCCTTTCAACCTCACCAGCACCGTCACTGCTGGTATCGTTTCTGCAAAAGCCAGAAGCCTGGGCGCAAACGGCATTGAAAGCTTTATCCAGACGGATGCTGCTATCAACCAGGGTAATTCGGGCGGTGCTCTAGTCAATGCCAAGGGCGAGCTTGTTGGCATCAATGCTATGCTGTATTCTCAAACTGGCAGCTATAGCGGATATGGCTTTGCCATTCCTACCTCCATTATGAACAAGGTGGTGGCAGACCTAAAAGCATATGGCACCGTACAGCGAGCCGTATTGGGCGTGGTTGGTGGTGATGTGAGCAACTACCTCGACAATGAAAAAGCCAAGGGAAATACTCCCGACATAGGCACTCTCAGTGGTGTATGGGTAAATCAGGTTGTAGAGGGTTCGGCTGCCGCCGAGGCTGGCATACAACCAGGCGATGCTATCACTCACCTGGATGGCAAACAGATTCACAAAATGTCTGAGATGCAGGAAATAATTGCCCAGCATCGTCCTGGTGATAAAGTAACCGTAACTTGGGTGCGCAACAAGAAAGAGCACACCGAAACAGTAACGATGAAGAATACTCAAGGCTCCACCAAGCTGGTAGAGGAAACTGGTATCGATGCAATGGGTGTGTCGCTGGAAGAACTATCTAAGGAAGAGAAATCACGTCTGGGTATCCCCTACGGTTTGGTAGTAAAGTCCTTGCAGGACGGCAACATGAAGAATGCCGGAGTAATGAAGGGCACTATCATTCTAGCTGTAAACGACACTAAAATGCAAACCACAGATGATTGGGAGAAAGCATTGAAGGCCGTAGACAAGAGCACTGACCGCACCCTCTGGATTAAGGCCATTGCTCCTAGCGGACGCAAACAAAGTTTCGTTATCGACCTCAACGAAAAGTAACTCACACATCCAACTCATATTGAACACCTTGAGCGAGCACACTAGTTCCTCAAGGTGTTCTTTTTGTTGATAACCAGACAAGACATAAAATTAAACAAGAACTCTTCTTCACAACACCAAATGAAAGACGTTTTTCTCACACAGAAATATAATCTACTAACATCACGAGGGATATGGATTTAATTAGCGACGAGAGATTAGAGATTAGCGAAAGATTTCTTTAATTATCAACATGATAACACGAGATTAAACGGATTTTCAAAGCTATTAGTTTTCTTTTACTCGATGGCCACTCGCAGCTTCGCACGATGGCCTACAGATGAAAACATGATGTGGATGGAAGGTTAGTAGTAACTTAACGTGTCTAGGTTCGCGTCCAATGATGCGCAAAACTACCTCAGAGCCTCAATAAAGGAAAGGGGAAATCGAGTTTCATCGAGTCTAAAATCTGTTATTGAAACAAGACTACCTGATTTGCCATACCAATTAGTCGTTCGGCACAGTCTACACCCCCATTTCATTTGGATTGGAGTTGTCAAAAACTATTTCTATATTGTTTCATTTCGTATGTTTAATGAAATATTTCATGGAGTATGATATATTTTACTTGTTTATTTGTATCTTTGCACGCGAATATTAATATTTAATAGTATGAAGAACTGGAGCAAAATACTCTGTTTGATTGTTTTTATTCTATCATGTTTCTGTTTGCAAAGCGTTGAGGCTAAGCCTAAGCAAACAAAACTTTATGTCTTTGGAGTGAGTATGAATCTGACTGACTCGGTGACATACATTACAGAAGTACAACTTATCGACCCTGCTTTTGTGGAAACAAAGACCGGTTTTATGTACGACCGTAGTATCTACTCTCAGCAATTGCAATTGTGGGTGGAGTACAATAAAAATCAACCAGCATCTACATGCACTATCTTTTTCAGCGAGAAGAAGAGCAAGATAGACAAGAAGTATGCCAAGGTTCGTAACAGATATCTCAAGGACCAGGGTACAATACTTAGGTCTTTGTCTGTAGAGGATTTCCAATTTATTCCACAAGAATGGAGCGAGCATGAAACTCTATAATATCGCAGAACACTTTGTCGCAATAGATTTCAAGGACAAAAGGTTTGACGAGACACTTCTCCCAAACTTTTCTCCCTTTGTTTCTGACACTAAAGCAAATCATGTCTTATGGTGATTTATTCCAAGTCAGTCATAGTAATATAAAAATATTGCGTCAAAAAGTTTACAGCTGAAAATCGGTTTAGATATCCCTATCAACAATAAGATAGAGCTCAGGACAGCTCTTATTAATGCTGAGCGCACATTTCTTTCGTGATCACAAATCACTAAATAAAATAATTTATAAAAATCAATATGGAGCAAATTTGGTTTGAGATTCAAGAGTGGATTAACCTATTGGCCAATTCCTTGCGTATTCCCTCTTTCTTCCTGATAATAGAGTTTGTGGGTACTTTTGCTTTTGCATTGTCAGGTATCCGATTGGCCAGTGCCAAGCAGTTTGATGTATTCGGAGCATGGATAGTGGGTATGGCCACAGCTATTGGTGGTGGTACATTTCGCGACATCATGTTAGGTCTAAATCCTTTCTGGATGGTCAATGAGATTTATTTTATCTGGTGTGCTTTGGCTGTGCTCTTTGTGCATATCTTTGCCAAATATCTGGTTAAGCAGAAGAATACCTGGTTCATTTTCGACACCATTGGTTTGGCATTGTTCAATGTTGTTGGTATTGAAAAGACATTGCAGATGGGCTTCCCCCTATGGACAGCAATCACAATGGGTAGCGTAACAGGTGCTGCTGGTGGTGTGATTCGTGACGTTCTCATCAATGAAGTTCCTCTTATCTTCCGCAAGGAGATTTATGCCCTAGCATGTGTGGCTGGCGGTATTGTATATTCTATTATGCACACCCTAGGGTTTGAATCATCTATCAATGCCATGTGCTCAAGTATCGTGGTAGTGGCGGTAAGATGTCTTGCTGTGAAATACCAATGGCATCTACCTATTGTTAGAGGAGAATAATTACAGAGGACGTATGAAACAGCGTTTGTCATACTTGCTTTTGATGTTTGTGCTGGCTATCAATGCGTTTAGTCAGCACTGCGTCTATGACGAGAATATACAAACGCTACAGGTTGTGCTGAACAACGACCCTCTATTGCCTCCTGTACTTAAACTGAATCATTCTTCTTATTTGACCATTGCATGGGACGAGATGTCACACGATTATCATCGCTACACATATCGCATACAGCATTGTACACGCGATTGGCAACCTAGCGAAGAGATTTTTGAAAGTGACTACATACGTGGCAACAATAATCTGGTGGTAGAGGATTATGAGACTAGTTTCAATACCACTCAACTGTACACTCACTACTCACTGAGATTTCCCAACCCGGATGTCAACATTTCCATTAGTGGCAACTACAAACTATTGGTGTATGATGAAGACGATGAGGAAAGTCCTGCTCTAGAAGTTCGATTTATGGTTGTAGAGGATGAAATGAGCGTCTCCATGCAAGTATCATCAAATACGGATATAGATATAAACAATGAGCACCAGCAGGTTTCGCTTAATCTGAAATATGGAGCACTGAGTGTTATTAACCCTTATACTCAGGTGTATCCCGTGGTGGTACAGAATCGCAGACCCTCTCGCACAGTTGCTGGCATAAAACCCGATATTAACAAGGCTGGTGGGCTTGAGTGGACACACTGCTCGGAACTGATTTTTCCATCTGGCACCGAGTACAACAAGTTTGAAGTCCTGGATATGAATGAACCGGGCATGAATGTGGATAACATTAAATGGTTGGACCCATATTATCATGCAGTTCTTTGGGCCAACACCATTCCATCTGCATATATTACAGACGAAGACAGGAACGGAGCATTCATTCCAAGAACTGATGACCAGGAAAACAATGACACACAAGCTGAATATCACTTTGTGCATTTTGCTCTAGAAACGCCTCGCCTATCCAAAGATGTATATGTTAGCGGTCAGTGGTCTAATGGAGAACTGGACCCTTCGTGCAAGATGTTTTACAACGAGGAGTTGAGATGCTACGAGGCAGCTATACTACTGAAGCAGGGCTATTATGACTTCCAATATCTCATCGCAGATGAAGACACCGTAGATAACCTGGCTAATTTCTGGCAAACAGAAAATGAATACCAGGTTTTCGTCTATTATAAAGAAATAGGTGGAAGATACGATAGACTGGTAGCTTATCAAAGAGTAAACATTAAATTCTAAAATAAATAAAGCCGTCACTGAACTAATATCAATGAAAAAAGAAAAAAACACAACCATACATCACGTTCTAAAATACATCGGTCTCTTCGGTAGCGTGGAGATGCTGAAAATCCTGGCAAATCTGTCAAAGCGCAAGATTGCCGCTCATTTTCTGGGTCCCTTGGGCGTGGGCGTTATTGCGATTTACATGAATTTGCTAGAGGTGATTCGTTCCTGTACCAATATCGGTTTGGAAACCGCTGGCATCCAACAACTCAGCGAATTGGATGATACCAAGCAACACAATCAGATTCTGACCCTGGCCAAAACTATACGCACCTGGGCCTTCGCCATAGCATTGTTAGACGTAGTGATATGCGTGGTGTTTGCATTTTTCTTTGAGAATCTTTTTTTTGAACCAGGAGATTCTCACCGCATGCAGATTCTGCAACTTTCTCCCGCAGCCTTTTTTGCCCCTATAATGATGGGCGAGTGTGCTATACTGAAGGGAATACATAAACTGAAGAATGTAGCTACCGTGGAATTACTTAGTGCTATTGCCACAGTAGTTAGCGTTCTCATCATATACTGGAATCTAGGAGCAAGCGGTATTATTCTTGCCATGAATGCATGTGTGCTCAGTGGAGCTATCATTCATTTATTCTTCTGCTCCAGAATTATCTCATATTCCATCAATTTATTTTCCAAAGAGATTTGGAAGCGTGGATTACCTTTGCTAAAATTTGGTATTCCGTACTTTGCAACAGCCTTCTTCGGTGCCATCACTACCACTATCGTATACAAGATAATATCTTCTACCGAGGATATTGGCTTCTACAGAAATGGTTATGACCTGATTCTATATTACGTAGGTATCGTATTTAGTTCCAATGCCATTGATTATTTTCCCCGCCTTACCAGCGTGTGCCACGATGAGGTTAAGAAGAACGACACCGTCAACAAGCAGATTAATGTAAGCTTTACGCTCACCACTCCCCTGGTGATGACCTTTCTCCTGGCAATGCCCTTGATAGTTTTGGCGCTATACACCAACGAGTTCCTGCCTATTGTGGGAATGTGTGTGATGGCAGGACTTTTCCAGTTGCACAGGTCTGTAAGCCTGCCCCTAGAATATGTTTCCCTGGCCCATGGACATTCATGGATGTTTATGATTCTAGAGAGCATCTACAATATCCTTATCATTGCATCCACCTATGTTTTATACCCCATATTTGGTTTGGTTGGACTGGGCATTTCACTTTCTTTTGTGGGTTTGACCAATACCATTATACTAAGTATTATCAATCTGGTATTCTACAAGGTTAGTATTACTCGCAACAACTGGATGCTGATAGTAGCAGGCACTTTGTTGGTTGCCATCGTGATGATGCTCTGTCAGAATGACAATCTAGCAATACGTCTGGGCGTTGGTATACCTTTGACATTGATTACGGCTATATATAGCTATATTACTCTAAAACGCGGAATTTCAAATGAACAATAGCCCTATTGTTAGCATCGTGGTTGCTGTGTTCAATATGAAAGAACACATAAGGCAATGCATTGATTCTGTACTAGGGCAAAGTGTGCAGGATATAGAGCTGATACTGGTTGACGATGTCAGCACGGATGGCACAGATAGCATATTAAAGGAGTACATACAGCGCGACTCACGCGTGAAAGTAGTGTGGCAAAAAGAAAATGCTGGTGCGCAGGTAGCGCGCAATGCTGGAATAGCGGTGTCTCGTGGCAGATACATTACCACTCTTGACCACGATGACTTTCTTCATCCTCAAGCAATAGAATATGCCATCAATGCATTTGGGCTCCATTCTGATGTGCATTGCGTCTGCTTTCGCGAACAAAGACTCCTTCCAAGCGGAGAAATTATAGAGCATAAGCAAACCAATTCCTTTGGCCTCATCACTGGCGAAGAGGCATATAGACGTAGCGTGGACTGGCATGCCATTACCGGCAGAATGGTAGTGACTAGAGAGTTGCAGATGCGTATTCCCTTTGACAACTGCGAGCGTGTTTATGGCGAGGATAATACTGCCCAATTGCAGTTTCTTGCATCTCCAATGGTGGCTAGTTGCGAAGGAATATACTACCATAGATTACTCCACACGTCACTTTCTCATCAGGTAAGTCTAAATAATATACGAGGCAATACACGTTTCGTGAGTATGCGCCAGCAACTGATTGCGTCTTCTTATCCAGAAGAGATTTTGCGCATCAACGAATCTGCCTTTTGGAAAAGCATAGTTGGTTCCTATCATTATTATTACCTCCATCGAAAACAATTCTCCAAAGAGGCAAGGAAGGAAGCTCTCATGCTGATTAAGACCATGCGCAACCAGTGTCTGATGCATCTAGTCTATCCTTCGTGCAAGTATAAGCCTGGACGATGGTACATGCCCTCGTGGAAACTATTTACATTGCAATTGGAAATTCTGCTTGCAATAAAGTACCTCATCAAGGGTTACCCGTCTACCTTACAATAAGATATGTCTATATGATGTTGAAGATATTGAAGAATAGAATTCGTCAAAGCCTACAGTATGCTCAAGTCCTTGCCCATCCCTTGGTTTACCATACCATCGGATGCCGCTATCCAAAGTATCTGACCCTTTCCTTTGAGCAATCAATAAATTATCTTTCTTCCATACATCCAGACAATGGTGGCACATGCCTTCGCACTAATTCTATTCAGCATTGTTACGACCTCCACATCATCGTGCCCGTCTACAATGTTGCCCCTTACATCGAGGCGTGCCTTAAATCGATATGCGAACAGGAAACCAAATATTCAGTACTAATATCTATCGTCAACGATGGTAGTACTGATGAAAGCCCTAGGTTAATAGAGGAATTCATTGCCAACTATTCTTCTCATTTCTCCAATAAAAAGATTGAAGTCACACATCAAAGCAATCAAGGACTGGCAGCTGTGCGCAATCTACCGCTTGCAAATATTCGTGGCCGTTATCTGATGTTTGTGGATAGCGATGACATGCTCCTTCCCGATGCGATAGAATCCTTAATGAGAAAAGCTTATGCAACAGGTGCAGATATTGTGGAGGGAAACTTCAACGTAGGTTCCACCTTCGGTTTCGTGTGTGGCAAGGTTATCCGAGCAGAACTCTTCTCTCATCTCTGTTTCCCCTCTGGGTATTGGTTTGAAGACACAATTGTTGCCTTCTTCCTATATCCCCTCTGCCAACGAATAGAGTATTGCGATGGAGTGCACTATTATTATCGCCACAACTCCAACTCCATCATGCACAGCTATGCAGGACGTCCCAAAGCACTGGATTCTTTGTGGGTAAGTAAACGTGTGTTATCAGATTATTTTTCTTTGGGCAATAAAGCCACAATCTCGCTCTATCAGATGTTCCTTCAAGACGCATTGTCTACGAAGAAGCATCTACTCACTCTAAATGATAAACTCGTGATGCAATCACTCTTTGTGATTCAATGCAACATTGCCCAAACATATTTCAGTGACTTTCTCCTGACCAAAATCCCCTCCTCCCAACTAATATACATTCATCAATCCTTCCAAACATCCAACTTCCGCCGCTGGATGTGTCTGTAGAATCAAGTAGAACATCACTGTTTTTTTACTATGAATCTCAGAATGCGCACTATATTGCACGAAATAAACACTTGTCGCAAAATGCGACTGGTGTTGCATGAAAAAACAGTCGGCGCAATTTGCGACAGGTGTTTCACCGTGGGATATGAAGCGCAAAATGCGACTGGTGTCCCACGAAAAACCATGCGGCGCAAAATGCGACAGCTGTCCCACGGTGGGATAGTCGGCGCAAAATGCGAAACCATTCCGCAAATTTGCGAAGTCTAATTTCGGTT
>JAFOCV010000129.1 GCA_017381015.1 Bacteroidaceae bacterium | reverse complement strand
GGTTCCGGGTATTCGTATGCCTGTTTGTCGTTGTTGCCGTCTGGTCTGTGATTGAGATCGTGCAGCTTCGTCTGGACATTTATAAACAGCAGCAGGTGCTTGATGAATTGACGGCTTCCTTACCGAATAACAAGAACATTTAATAACTATCTTAATACCACAAGGTAGCTCTATATTATAAAAAAGCTATTCTCTCCCTTAACACAACTAGTAGAAACTATACTGTAAGAATTTAAGTATGATATTACCACTCCTGATTCAAGAAAAGGTGAAGGCGTGAAAACGTGAATATCGCAATATTTGGGGGCGCCACCGTGGTAGCCGGGATGAATATCGCGATATTTTAGGTCGCCACCGTGGTAGCCGGGGTGAATATCGCGATATTTGAGGTCGCCACCGTGGTAGTTGGGATGAATATCGCGATATTTGAGGTCGCCACCATGGTAGCCGGGGTGAATATCGCGATATTTGGGGTCGCCACCGTGGTAGTTGGGGCGAATATCGCGATATTTGGGGTCAATTCTGTGGTAAAAGTGATTAGCCGCCAGCAAATGCTAGAATGTAACGCTACAACGGACACAAATGTTTTTCTTGATTTCGGTAGACGCTTTTTTATTCATTAGCAGAAACAGTTTACGCTTTTCTGTTTCCATGCGATTTTCCTTTACTTCAATTAACATTCATACTATAACAGATGACGCATCTTACTTTCCATACGGCATAAGTAGACTTGTATTGTATTATATGCTATAAATGTTTACGTTATTATTATTGCCTGACAAAAGCTACAACCAACCGGCTTGCTTGTACCAATCGATGGAGGCTTTGACACCTTGTTCAAGAGACCATTCTGGATGGAAGTTGAGATCGTCAATGGCTGGTTGGATTTCGCATCGCCAGTTGCGTTGCGACAGGATGTAGTACTTGTCCTCGTTGAGCAGGATTAGTTTGCCGGTCATACGGCTTATCTTACCACCTATCTTACATATTCCCTTCAGAAGGAATCTGGGGGCTTTGATGCGAAGTACCCATGGGTTGCCCAATTCTTGCTGAAGCAAATCGGAGAATCGGCGAGAGTTGTAGATTTTACCATCACTCAGGAAGTAAGCCTTTCCCAGAGCTTTGGGGGCTGTCATTGATTTGAAAACGGCCTGCACTACGTCCAGGACATAGATGAAGGTAATCTCCTGAGGCTGGTATCCCACGGCAAAGTCGGTGTGTCCGGCAATACTCTTTGCCATCACAAAATAGTCCTTCTCTCGAGGGCCATAGACACCAGTGGGACGCAGAATGACATATGGGAAGACCTCGGGGTCGAGCTTGTGCAGATAGTGTTCGGCACTCAGTTTGCTCATACCGTATGCCGTGTTGGGCATGGGGGTGTCGCTGAGCAGTATGGGAGCATAGATGGATTCTTCCTCGGATATTTCACCGGCCTTGCCATAGTTGGCGGGAGTCTTCTTGATTGGTGTTTCGCGAATGGCGCCGAAGATACTGAGAGAACTGATGAAGACAAAGCGTTTGGGCACCATATCTTCCTCTATCAGAGCCTCTATCAGGTTGGCTGTGCCATGCGTATTGGTTCGATAGAAGTCTTCTGTTTTTAGGCACTTGGTTGCTCCAGCCGCATGCACCACATAGTCCCATCCATGGGGACCCAGTTCTTGTTTGAGGCTAGCCAATTGCGTTTTGAGTTCTTGCTTGTTGCCAAGATTTAACTGGGCAAATTTTATGCGTTCGTCGGTAAGATAGCCCTTAGAACTACTACCTCTCATACCTGCCCACATTTCGAAGCCTTTTTCTAATCCTTCGCTCACTATGAAGCTACCAATGAAGCCACTGGCTCCTGTAACGAGTACTTTTTCCATCGTTGCAATTACAATTTTGTTACAAAGTTACAATTTTTGGGATAATATTGTTAATGTAAGGGATAAAAAAGCGTATCTTTGCGTAAAGAAACAATGTATGTCTAAAACATATTACCATGGGAAAGAAAAAAAGCGGAGGCAAATACCTCAAGAAAAGAGAATTGATGCAGACGTTGATAGAGTTGTTTCAACAGCATGCAGGAGAGGTTTATGACCTGAAGAGACTTTTCCGAGAGTTGAAACTGAATACTCATCCTCTGAAAATGCTTTGTGTGGATTGTCTAGACGATTTATTGGTTGAGGATTACATCAAGGAGACGGAGAAATACAGTTTTACACTCAATGCCATCTCTCAGGTGATGGAGGGCGTATTCCACCGCAAATCAAACGGCAAAAACACTTTCGTTCCCAACGAGGGCGGCGAGCCCATCCTTGTGGCAGAGCGCAATTCGATGAATGCCATGGATGGGGATATTGTGAAGGCATCCATGGTGGCGCGCAGAAAGAATCACGTTCGCGAAGCCCAGGTAATAGAAATCATCAAGCGCTCCGACAAGCAATTTGTGGGTACGCTCAAGGTGAGTAAGGATTATGCTTATCTTCTGACAGAGGACCGTACCCTGGCCACAGATATCTTTATCCCCAAGAATTATCTCAAGAAGGGAAAGAGCGGTGACAAGGCTGTGGTGCGAGTAGTGGAATGGCCCGAGGGAACCAAGAATCCTATTGGTAAAGTGGTGGACATACTGGGCAGAACGGGCGAAAACAACACAGAGATGCATGCCATCCTAGCAGAATATGGTTTGCCATACACTTACCCCAAAAACGTGGAAGAGATAGCCGACCGCATCCCCAAGGAAATACCTGAGCACGAGATAGAGCGACGCAGGGACATGCGAGATATTCTCACATTTACCATTGACCCACATGATGCAAAGGACTTTGACGATGCCATCAGTATTCGTGTGATAAAGGAGTCAACAGATGCAGACAAGGTGTTGTATGAAGTAGGTGTGCACATTGCAGATGTTAGCTATTATGTGACAGAAGGCTCTGCCATTGACAAGGAAGCCCTCAAGCGTGGTACCAGTGTCTATTTGGTGGACAGAACTATCCCCATGCTACCGGAAAGTCTTTGCAACAACCTCTGCTCGCTCCGTCCAGATGAGGATAAGTTGACCTTCAGCGTAATCTTCAAGATGACAGAGAAGGCGGAAATCAAGGATTGGGAAATATTGCATACGGTGACACGTAGCAATCGCAGATTCAGCTATGGACAGGTACAAAGCATTCTGGAGGAAGAGCACGAGGCAAGCGAGCAGGATTACCACCAACCTGGCGATGTACTGGTACCAATAGAAGACCACGTACCCTCTACCACATTTGACCCTGGCACCGAGGAGAGACACCTGTTGCTTGTGCTCAATCGTATGGCCAAGGAATTGCGTCGTCGTCGTTTCCAAAGCGGAGCTGTAGATTTCGACCGTTGTGAGGTAAGATTTAACATCGACGAAACGGGCAAGCCCACCAGCGTATACTTCAAGGTGGCGAAAGATGCCAACAAGATGATTGAGGAATTCATGCTCCTGGCCAATCGCACGGTGGCAGAAAGCGTGGGCAAGGTGCCCAAGAATCAGAAGGCTAAGGTGATACCATATCGTATTCACGACACTCCCGACCCTAGCAAGTTGATGAAACTGGGAGAGTTCGTGAGCAAGTTTGGATACAAGATAAAGACACAAGGCACCAAGGGCGAGATTTCAAAGAATCTGAACAAGATGCTCTCTGACGTTCATGGCAAGGCTGAGCAAAATGTGATAGAGATGGTAACTCTGCGTGCTATGATGAAGGCCAAGTACAGTATTCATAACATCGGCCACTATGGTTTGGCATTCCAGTACTACACACATTTTACCTCTCCTATTCGTAGATATCCCGACTTGTTGGTACACCGTTTGCTTACGAAATATGCCACAGGTGGACGAAGTGTCAACCCACTGAAATACGAGGAATTGTGCGAGCAATGCTCTGAGGCCGAGCAAACCGCTGCATTGGCCGAGAGAGCCAGCATCAAGTACAAGCAGGTAGAGTTTATGAAGGACCGCCTGGGCGAAACCTTTGAGGGCACCATCAGCGGTGTGACAGAGTTTGGCTTATTTGTGGAGGTGAACGAAAACAAATGTGAAGGCTTTGTTCCCTTGCGCGATTTGGACGACGATTACTACGAGTTTGATGAGAAGAATTTCTGTTTGCGTGGTCGCAGACGAAACCGTTCATACAATCTTGGAGACCAGGTTCACATCCAGGTGGCACGAGCAGACTTGTATCGCAAGCAATTGGATTATAAATTGGTAAGACCAGAAAAGAAGTAACATTCTTTCAGAAGGAAATACTTGGAATATTAAGGAAATTCCTAGGATATTAAGGAAATACTTGGAAAAGGTATGGGTCAGAAATTGGTTCAACAACAAAAATTGACGCAAGAGCAATTGCAGACGCTATCCGCTCAGCAAATCCTTGTTGCCAAACTAACTGAGCTCCCCTATGAGGGGCTTAGGGAGTGTGTTGAAAATGCTATGGCCGAGAATCCTTACCTGGAAACAGCACCAAGTGATGCTCCTGAACAACACGTTGAGGAATCGCCCATCTATTCGGAAGAAGGCGGGAATGACTATGATGTTGCTCAAGATTATTCCTCAGAGGACGACATCCCCGATTATGTATCGAAGGGACATACCTATAAACTTTCGGCTTTGGATATCGCCAGCGAAACAATTTCTAATGGCGAGAACCTTTCCATGTTCGACCAATTGATAGAACAAGCAAGGCTCTGCAATATCTCCGAGCATCAGAGACGTATCCTTGAATATCTGATTACCAGCCTTGACGCCAATGGTTTGCTTACCAAGTCGGTATTGCAGATAGTGGACGAATTAGATGTTTTTCAGAACTGTATGACCAACGTACAAGAGGTGGAGTACATGTTAGGAATACTTCAAGACTTTGACCCTCCTGGTGTGGGAGCTCGCTCCTTGCAAGAGTGTCTATTGTTGCAGTACCATCGCTTGGAACCCCTTGACCCTGGTGCAGAAGAACCGCTATTGCACAAGATTTTGACCAGAGATTGGGAGGATGTTCTGCAAAACCGTTGGGATGTAATCAAGGAAAAATACGAAATCTCTGACAAGAGAGTGAATACCCTTCGTCAGCAGATAAAGAAGCTGAATCCTCGTCCTGGTAGTGTGATTAGTGAAACCATTCAGGCTCCCGACATGTATATCCATCCCGATGTATCCATTACGGTGGATGCGGATGGCAATATCGACTATATCCTGAGCGAGGATGATATACCCAAACTGACCGTTAGCACCGATGCCGAGGGTATGATGGACATAGCCTTCGTGCAGGATTATGTCAAGCGTGGCCGTTTGTTTATTTCTGCCATCCTTATGCGCCGAAAAAATATCATGCTGGCCATAGAGGCGCTTATCAAGCATCAGCGCAAATACCTGCTCACTGGTGACGAACTAAATCTTCGTCCTATGAAGATGGAAGACTTGGCTAAAGCCACACACCTTACCGTAAGTACCATCTCTAGAATATGTAACGGAAAATTCATAGAAACACCCTATGGCACTCATCCCATGAGGTGGTTTTTCCCTGCCGAGATAAAAACCATTGCCGACGATGGCGAGGCCACGATGCGCAATCTTCAGGGACATATCATAGAGTTGGTAAACAATGAAGATAAGTCAAATCCTCTCTCCGATGGAGATATGGCAGATATTCTTGCGGAGCGAGGCTTTGATATTGCGCGCCGCACCATGGCGAAATACAGAGAACAATTAGGTATACCATCTAGCAGAAAGAGGAAGAAACAATAAAATGAATGCCACGTTTATACCACGAATGCTCTCGGCTGTGTTCCGCCCATCATTCTATCCTTTGGTTGTTTTCGTGATACTATTCTCGTTGACATACATGCACGAGTTTCCATGGGAATTCAAGTTGTGGGCGCTTTCTTCCGTATATGCCTTTACCATAGCCATACCTTATGTATTAATATGGTTGATAAGAAAGGCTAATCATTGGCAAGCCAAGGATATCTATGTTCAGCACCGCAGATTTATCGTATATACGGTCAATATCATATCTTATATCAGTTGTATCATAGTGTGCCAAAGTTTTTATCTGCCAGCTATCACCATCTCTGTGCTAAATGTCAGTTTGATGGCTCAGATATTGTGCGTAATAGTAAATTTTTGGTACAAGGTGAGTATGCGCTCGGCAGGTACAGGTTTGGCAATAGGTACTCTGTTGGCATATAGTCATCTGTTTCATTTCAATCCCACATGGTGGTTGTGTGTAGCCATCCTCATTTCAGGAGCGGTAATGAGTAGTCGCATGATTCTGGTTGACCACAAACTTGGTGAGGTGCTCCTGGGCACCATCATCGGAATAGGTTGTGGCTTTTGCGGCATTATAGTCTGATGAAAAGGGACAATAGCAATGCTCGTGTTTAATCCGTGTCCTCGTGTTGTTTTAGGCGGCATACGAGATTGTTCTTTGAAATAGAAGGATGAAAAGGGCTTTAAAAAAGGATTAGATACCTACCCCCTGAGGCGGAGAAACTGCTTTTTCTAACTAGATACCTACCCCCTGAGGCGGAGAAACTGCTTTTTCTGACTAGACCCCTACCCCCCAAGGCCGAGAAAGCACTTGCTGAGAGCAATGGGGTAGTCGGCGGAGGCCAGAAAGTGCTTGCTGGACAAAAACACCTACCCCCTGAGACAGAAAAAGTGCTTTTTCCCGTCAGACCCCCTACCCCCCAGAGCAAAAAAAGTGCTTTCTCGGGCAGCCCCCCTACCCCTAGAGGTAGAAAAAGTGGTTTCTGAGGGTTGAGGGGTAGGTAGTGGGGCAGAGAAAGTGCTTTCTCGGGCAGACCCCCTACCCCTAGAGACCAATTCACCCTTTAGAAATTCCAAAAATTAATTACTTATGACACAGACAGCACCAAAAACAGGTACATTCCCTGTAACGCTCGTGTTTCGCATGCCCTCGTGTTGTTAAAAAGAATTCTTGTTTCACGCAGTCTGGGGACTTTACTCTGCTGTGAAATTCTTTTCCAAGGCGTGCCAGAGACTGTTGCGGGCTTCGGGGTGTATTTGGCAGAGGTGGGAAATCTCTTTTTGCATCAATAATCGCTTCGTTTTGTCTTCGTAATGGCATGCCGCTATCTGTTTTGATAGTTGGCACTCCATCTCCAAAGCATTAATCTCTTGTTCGGGCACTAGACACAGGGGGCGAATGAGTGTTATCGGGTAATGCTCCATCGTCATGCTGGGATGCATGGCATGAAACGAACCCTCGTACATCAGATTCATGAGCATGGTGGTGAGGAAATCGTCTTGATGATGTCCTAGCGCAATCTTATTGAAGTGATGCTCGGTGGCAAATTGAAAGAGAGTTTTTCGACGATACCTGGCACAAAGAAAACAATGAGTCTTTCTGGAGTCGGTGCTTTCATCAAATGATGCATGCAGGATATGTAGCTCTATGCCCTCCTCCTGACAAAATCGCTGCATGTGCTCAATATCCGTCTGATACGGTATATTCTCCATAATTACATGCGCAGCCTCTACATGTATGGAAGGACGAAAAATGCGAGCACGTTGAGCCATCAATCTAGCCATAAGCATAGAATCCTTACCTCCGGAGAGAGCTAGTAATATTCTATCCTTGTCGGCCAGGAGCGAGTACTGAGTGCAGGCCTTGTTGAAGAGACGTGTTATCTTGTCGGGCATCCTTATGTCTGGAGAAATAGTATGTTATGGGAGAAGGGGGGGCTTTACAGAGGAAAAAGTTTTGCGGAGAATGATTATGGAGAGAGTAATGTTTTATCGCACAACCATCCTCATATAGTTGTGCCCAAAAATAAACATGTCGCCTTGATGCGTGAAACCGATGGATTCGTATATCCTTTTGGCTCCAATATTTTCGGGAGCACAAGCCAGTATAGCAGGGCGTTGCAGGCGTTTTGCTTCGCTGATACCAATGCGTAGCAGGTCCTTGCCTATTCCCCGATTGCGAAACTCTGGCACCACGGCAATACTATCAATATAATATTCCCCAGCCCTTGTTTCGGCATCCATTTGAGAGACATTGAAGTTTATCAATTCGCTCAACATGGAAAAGGTCAGTTTGCGCATGGCAATATATTCATCTCCAGGATAAGCCACAAGCGCACCAACGCTTATCCCCGTTTCATTTTCTGCAATAAAGGTATTGCGCCAAGAGTACAATGTGCCATCAGTGCGAGCAACATCGGCCAAAAGACGTAAGCGGTATTCATCATGCGGGCAAGGACTGGTGCTATTCCTTTCCATGATATCGTCGCCCAAAGCCTCGGCAATTACCAAGGCTATGAACGACGCATCATTGATAGTAGCTTTACGGATAGTAATCATTCTTTCTGCTTAAGGTCCTCTTCAATGAATTGAAGCAAGCGCTCCACGGCTTCCTCTTCAGGAATATTCTTTTCCACACATTCCTTTGCCTTGTAGAGTGATACCTTTCCACGTGCAGCACCCACATAACCATAGTCGGCATCAGCCATTTCTCCAGGACCATTTACTATACATCCCATGATGGCAATCTTCAGTCCCTTGAGATGAGCTGTTGCTGCTTTGATACGATGAATGGTACCTTCCAGGTCGTAAAGAGTGCGTCCGCAACCGGGACATGAGATGTATTCTGTCTTGACAAACTTGATTCGTGCTGCCTGCAGAATAGAGTCGGAAAGGTCTCGCAATTGTTCCTCAGAGAAACCCTCTGCAATGATATCCAGTTTGTGAGCCTTTCTGTCAATGAAGATAGCACCTACGGCCATAGCGGCCTTCAGTTGTAATTGCTCCATGTTATCTGCCTTCAGGTGGAGAGTAACAGTATCTTCCTGGATGCTTTGCAAGGCCTCTTCACGCAGCATGTAGCACTCTGGTATCATATCCACCAACTGGCGAGCAACGGGTATTTCCTTTTCAGGGGCCTCGGAGAGGCTTACGCGAATAGTATCACCAATACCCTCGGTGAGCAGAGCACCAATACCAACGGCACTCTTTATTCGTCCGTCTTCGCCTTCGCCAGCTTCGGTCACACCCAGGTGCAAGGGGAAAGTCATTCCCTCTGCCTGCATCTGTTCCACAAGCAATCGCATGCTTTGCACCATCACCACAGTGTTGCTTGCCTTGATAGAGATGACCACATCCATGAAGTTATGGCGCACACAGATACGCAAGAACTCCATACAACTCTCCACAATACCTGCAGGGGTATCGCCATAGCGCGACATGATTCTGTCTGACAAACTACCATGGTTCACGCCTATTCTTACGGCCGTGCCATGCTCTTTGCAGATATTGAGGAAGGGGATGAGCCTGTTCTCTATCTTTTGCAATTCTTGTGCATATTGTTCGTCGGTGTATTCCAATTGTTTAAACTGACGAGCAGCATCTACATAATTGCCAGGATTAATGCGCACCTTCTCGCAATATTTAGCAGCAACATCGGCTACGTTGGGATTGAAATGAACATCGGCCACCAATGGTACCTCACAACCAGCCAAACGTACGGCATCGTGGATGGCAGACATGTTTTCTGCTTCGCGAGTGCCTTGTGTGGTTAGGCGCACCAATTCACCACCAGCCTCTGCTATGCGTAGTATCTGTGCCACACTAGCTTCTGTGTCCATGGTGCTGGTATTGGTCATCGATTGTACACGAATAGGATTATCTCCACCGATGGAGATGTTGCCTACATGTATTTCGTGTGATTTACGACGTACGTATGCCATTTTAATTTCTTAATTTACTTTGAACTTGTATTTTACTTCAGACAATTCGGCATTAGCCTTCACTATCTTTTCCTTTAGGCTCTGCTTGTAGGCCTTCAGACGTACTGCCAGGTCTTTATCAGCCAATGCTAGCATTTCAGCTGCCAGGATAGCGGCATTGAGCGCACCATTTACGCCTACTGTGGCTACGGGAATGCCTGGAGGCATCTGGATAATAGAAAGCATGGCATCAAGACCATCCAGCATGCCTTTGATGGGTACACCAATGACTGGCAGGGTGGTGCTGGCCGCAATGACACCAGGTAAAGCAGCCGCCATACCAGCTCCTGCAATGATTACCTGTACGCCACGACCCTCTGCTTGGCGTGCAAACTGCTCCACCTCGTCTGGTGTGCGGTGTGCCGACAAGGCATTCATCTCAAAGGGGATTTCCATTTCGTCCAAGAACTTTGCAGCCTTTTCCATGACGGGAAGGTCACTGGTGCTGCCCATAATAATGCTAATCATACGCTTTATTGTTTTTATTTGGTTATTTGTTTAAATGCTTTTGGTAAATATGTGATTAAATCTGATGCGATGAGACTATGTTCGCCTAATTCGCTTGCTGCAATATCACCACTGATAGCGTGCAATGATACTCCCAGGATAGCGGCATCTTTTGGTGTGTATCCTTGTGCCAGTAGTCCCAGGATGATACCAGTAAGCACGTCTCCACTACCAGCCGTACCCATACCATTGTTGCCAAAGGGACACGTGTACGTGTCTGTACTATTGGGGATACATATAGATGTGGGATGCCCCTTTAATACTAAGATTAACCGCTCCATATCAAAACCGGCATCCATGAGACGGCGATACTCCAATGGATGGGGTGTGAGGATAGTATTTTCCGGTAGGAGCAAAGACCATTCCGGGTGCTCAGCCAGAAGATTTAGGGCATCAGCATCCATGACCATGGGAATGTTTTCTTCTTGCAAAGCAATTAGTGTTTCATGCAAAGCCTCTGCTGTTTTAGCATGTTTGCCTATTCCAGGTCCTATGCCGATGGCATTGTACATGGAACAGGGGTGAAGAACACATGTCCACGCATTACCGTCCTGGTCGTGATGCATGATGGCTTCAGGGAGGGATATTTGTATAATGTCGTTATTCAGACGTGGTGTATGTATGGTCAACTTCCCAACTCCAGAGCGCATACACCCTTTGCCTGCCAAGATGCAAGCTCCAGCCATACCATAACTGCCTGATATTAGCAGAGCATGACCAAAGGTACCCTTGTGGCCATCAACAGGACGTTCCTTAACAAGGGTGTGCAACAATGTATGGGAAATATCTATTACCATGATTACTCGGTATCAGTATTTAAACGAGCTACCACCGGCAAATTCACGCAATAGTGATGTTGGTGGCACCTGGTCGGCAGGAACACTACGGAAGTATTGCAGGAACTTGCGCAAGCGACTAGCCTCAGCATATTCCACCTCGCATTCTCCTATTTCCTCAAGGATAGGTGTTACCTGGTCTTTTATTACGGCTAATTCATAGAGCAGAGCGCTATTGAATATGGCATCTGCCAATTCCTGAAACGGGAAAATCCATTTCTTCTCGCCTGCGGTAACGCTGGGCATTCGGCGAATGGTATCCAGTGCGGAATAACCTCTATACTGATAGTCGCGAATCAATCTTCGCAGCAATCTTATATCTCCCGTGGGTACGGTGTTGTGGTCATCAAGGGCTATAGCCGTCAGAGGGCTGATAAAGATACGATATTTTTCCTCCTCTGGGACTTGCTCGGAAAGAATAGGATTCAGAGCATGATTGCCTTCGAGGATAACAATATCGTTTTGACCAATGCGTATGCGATGATTGTTGTACACACGCTGACCCAACTTAAAGTCATAACGAGGCAATTCCACCTCTTCTCCCTTCAGAAGCATGTTCATATGCTGGTTGAACAGTTTGGTATCCACAGCACCTATGCACTCAAAGTCATAGTTGCCCTTCTCGTCTTTGGGAGTGTCTGTCCTGTTCACGAAGTAGTCATCTGTGCTGATGGTGTGAGGCTTAAGCCCAGATGCCATAAGCAAAATGGCCAGGCGCTTGCTCGTGGTTGTCTTTCCGCTTGACGATGGGCCTGCCAATAATACCAGTCTTGCCTTTTTCTCAACGATGGCATCCACAATGTCGTTCAATTTCTTATCTTGAAGAGCCTCACTCACGTTTATCAAATCAGACGCATGCCCCTTCTCTACGGCTTCGTTGAATTCGCCGGCTGTTCGCACACCCAATATATCTTGCCATCGGTGATATTCCTGAATCACATTATGCATCTTCTCCTGGGGAGCGAAATCCTCCAATTGCTCAGGATTTTGGCGCGAAGGTATACGCAGGAGCAATCCCTCATAGAATTTCATCACTTGAAACAGATGCAACTGGCTGGTGCGTGTGAGCAGACATGAATAGAAGTAATCCACCGTATCGCCCAACTGATAATAATTGGTGTACAGGTGCTTTTGGCTCTCCAGTAGTTTGGCCTTGCTCTCCATTCCCTTGGCACGGAACAATTCTATTGCCTCCTCTCTGGGGCATTGCATACGGTGTATCTTTTCGTCCATCTGCACAATTTCCATCATGCGTTGGTGTATTGCGGTGGCATCCTCTTGGGTAACTTCTCGCCCGATGCGCAATTCGCAAAAGTATCCATGACTCACTGGTGCTCCTATGATGAGCTTGCCATTGGGATATAAGTCTTCCACCGCTTTGGCCAAGACAAAGAAAAGACTCAGCGTATAGGTGCGCATACCATGTGAGGTGGTAATATCCTGAAATTCCACGTCCTTGGAGTTGTAGAATCTATAATTCATACCCTGCACCTTGTTGTTGACCAAAGCACACATTGGCCCATATTTCATGTCCAGTTTGCACTCGTTATACAGCTCCTTCAGGCTTGTGCCAAAAGGAACACTAATGATTTGTCCGTTGTTGCGGCATCGGATTTTTAGGTTCTGTGCCATTTTTATTCATTGAAATAACGCTACAAATTTACAAAAAAACTTTTTATTCTTACACTTTCATTCTTTATTCTTCATTAAATTTCATACCTTTGTGCCCGATTTCGCTAAATGAAAATTACATAATACTATATTAGAAAAATGAAGAAGATTAGTTACGCTCTAGGTTTGGGCATCGGCCAGCAGCTTAAGAGCATGAATATTGAGAACTTTGACGCAAAAGAATTTTGCAGAAGTATCGAGGACGTAATGAATGGTCGCGAGACAGATTTTAGTGCACGTGAGGCACAGGTTATGCTGAGCGAATATTTTGAAAAGAAGCAGGCAGAGGAGGCTCAGGCCAACATTGCTGCTGGTAAGGCATACTTGGAGGAAAACGGCAAGCGTGAAGGTGTGATTACCACCAAGAGCGGTCTTCAGTACGAGGTATTGACCGAGGGCACAGGCAAGAGCCCCAAGGCCACAGATAAGGTACGTTGCCACTATGAGGGGCGTCTCACTGATGGTAGTGTGTTTGACAGCTCATACCAGCGTGGCGAACCTGCCGACTTTGGTTTGAACCAGGTGATTCCCGGATGGACAGAGGGTGTTCAGCTAATGAAGGAGGGAGCCAAGTATCGTTTCCATATCCCCTATCTATTGGGCTATGGCGAGCGCGGTGCTGGTGCATCTATTCCTCCCTATGCAACATTGGTATTCGATGTAGAATTGATTGAGGTTTTGTAATATTAAGGCAAACAATCTAAAAAAAGATAAAGAAAATGAAGAAGATTTCAGTTATTGCAGCGGCTTTCATGGCTCTAGTAATGGGTAGCTGCTCAAATGGTACTCCAAAGGCAGAGTTGAAGAGCGATGTAGACTCTCTATGCTATGCTATCGGTATGGCTAATAGCCAGGGTTTGAAGGATTATTTGGTAATGCGTATGGGTGTTGACACCACATACCTCAACGAGTTCATCAAGGGTTTGAACGAGGGAGCAAATGCAGGCGACAACAAGAAGATGCAGGCATACTTTGCCGGTGTTCAGATTGGCCAGCAGCTTTCTGTTCAGATGGTTCCCGGTCTTAATCAGGAGCTTTTCGGTGCTGATAGTAGCTTGTACGTTGGTCAGAATAACTTCGTGGCTGGTTTCGTAGCTGGTACCATCGAGGATACCGTAGTGATGACTATGGAGGATGCCAACCTTTATGCCGAGAAGAACATGCGCCAAATCAAGGCACGTCAGATGGAGGCTCAGTATGGTGAGAACAAGAAGGCTGGCGAAGCATTCATGGCAGAGATAGCAAAGAAGGAAGGTGTAAAGCAGCTCGAGGAGAGTGGCGTTTACTACGAGGTTATTACCGAGGGTAAGGGTCAGATTCCTGCTGACACCAGCTTTGTTAAGGTTAAGTACGAGGGTACTCTTATCGATGGCACCGTATTTGACGGCAACCTGGATGCAGAGAAGCCCATGACATTCCGTTGTAACCAGGTTATCCCCGGTTGGACATTGGCCTTGACTCACATGCCTGCTGGTTCTAAGTGGAAGGTATATATTCCTCAGGAGATGGCATACGGCGAGCGTGAGGCTGGTGCCGTAATCAAGCCCTATAGCACCTTGGTATTCATCATCGATTTGGTATCTGTAGGTAAGTAATAGGCCTTTCTGGATAAAAAATACATTGAGGAACAAATTGTTGGGGGTACGCATCATCAGCACTTTGTTCCTCTTTTGTTTTTACCCATAAAAGACACAACTAATTTTTATAGAACATACCTTATATACTATGAAGAAGTATTTTTTGATATTGGCTCTCTTTGCCAGCGCATGCATCACCTCTCAGGCTGGCACAAAGAAGAAGAGCAAGAAGGACAAAAAGGCCGAGGTTGCCAAAGTGGATACCATCGACGTAAAGACATTCTCTTATCTCATCGGTCGTCTCACCACCGAAGGACTGGCTCAGTATATTCAGCAACAAGGCGTAGACCTCCAGTACATGTCATATTTCCTGGAAGGATTCAAGCAGGGACAACTCAGTGAGACTGATGCACAAGCCAAGGCACGCATCACTGGTGCCGAGATAAGACAGGACGTAGACACACGTGTCATCCCCAATCTAGCCAAGCAAATCAATGATAGCACCACTCAGCTCAGTAGCGAGGAATTTGTGCGTGGCTTCATGGAGGCTATGCAGGGAGTACAGTCGGAGATTAGCACAGACTCTGCCAAGATTTTGGTTGACAAGCAAATGGAATACTACCAAACCACACAGATGGAGCGCAGGTACGGTGCCAATCGTAAGGCTGGCGAGGACTTTTTGAAATCCAATGCCAAGAATAAAGACATCACTCAAACCGCCAGTGGATTGCAGTACAAAGTGATTACCAAAGGCGAAGGCCCTGTGCCCACAGCCACTCAGAAGGTAAAGGTGCACTACGAAGGAAGACTCCTTGATGGCAAGGTCTTTGACAGTTCATACAAGCGTGGCCAACCCACTACCTTTGGCGTGAACCAAGTAATCAGGGGATGGATAGAGGCATTGACTCTGATGCCCGTTGGCTCAAAGTGGGAAATATACATCCCCCAGGAATTGGCTTATGGTGCTCGTGACCAACGAGAAATACCCCCATTCTCTTGTCTAATCTTCACCGTAGAACTGCTGGAGATAGTTCCCTAACAAGGTAATCACAACTTATACAAAGTGACTTGCAAGACCATATAAGCCTGGCAAGTCACTTTCTTTTTTTGAAGTCACCAAAATAAAGTATCTCTGACTCTCCTATTGACTAGACCACCTTGCACGAAAGAATACTCTGAAATAGTTCCAGAGCATGCTTTTTCTTTTCGGCAGAAAGTGCTGGCGTGCCCTTGAGAGGATATTCCAGTCCTAAGGGCTCATATTTGTATTCGCCCATTACATGATATGGTAGGATATCCACACGCTCCACTACACTATACTGACTGACGTAGCGTGCAACGGCAAGAAGATGCTCGTCGTCGTCATTGATGCCAGGAGTGACCACATGACGAATCCATACTGGCTTGCCCATGCTTTGCAAATACTCCATCATCTGATGATTGTGGGTACGAGTGTGTGCCGTGAGCTTCTGATGAAGAGCATCATCTACTGTCTTGATATCCAGCAAGACCAAATCTGTTACCTCAAGCAGTCGACGCACAGCATCGTTCAGTATAACTCCGCTTGTGTCCAATGCCGTGTGTATGCCTTCCTGCTTGCATAGACGAAAGTATTCTTCCACAAAAGCTGCTTGCATCAAGGGTTCACCACCTGTGCATGTCACACCACCTGTCTTGATAAAGTTGCGGTATTTCAGCGTTTCTTCCAGCAATTGCTCTGGTGTCCATTCATACTTGACGGGGGCTTTCATGTCCCATGTGTCTGGATTATGACAGAAGAGACATCGCATGGGGCATCCTTGCATGAAAGCCAGAAAGCGGATACCAGGACCATCTACGGTGCCAAACGACTCGATTGAGTGGATTCTTCCAATTATGGGTGTTGCGCTCTCTTTCATAAACGTAGGATTGTAATAATGCCCCTCACCTTGTATGTCTGAGGAGAGGGGCATTGTATTAAAGCTGTATATTCAAATACTCTTATATATTACAAGCTCTGGTTGATGGTACGGCTAAGTACGTCAAGCTGCTGCTCGCGTGTCAACTTCACAAAGTTAACAGCATAACCAGATACGCGGATGGTCAACTGAGGATACTTCTCAGGATGCTCCATAGCGTCAAGCAATAGCTGGCGGTCAAATACGTTAACGTTCAAGTGCTGACCACCATCAGGAGTGAAGTAGCCATCCATCAGGTTAACCAAGTTCTGCTTCTGTGCCTCAGCGTCCTTGCCCAAAGATGCGGGAGTGATAGCGAAGGTATAAGAGATACCGTCCTTAGAGTGATGGAAAGGCAACTTAGCTACTGAAGCCAAAGCTGCTACAGCACCCTTGATATCACGAGCATTCATGGGGTTAGCACCGGGAGCGAATGGCACACCTGCCTTACGACCATCAGGGGTAGAACCTGTGTTACGACCGTATACTACGTTAGAGGTAATGGTCAACAAGCTCTGAGTGGGGATAGCATCACGGTATGTACGGTGCTGACGCAAGTACTCCATGAACTTCTCTGTAATCATCACTGCAATCTGGTCAGTCTCGTCGTGGTTGTTGCCGAATGGGATGTACTCACCCTCCTCGATAACGTAATCTACTGCTAGACCTGTCTCATCGCGTACGATACGAATCTTGCAGTTCTTCATAGCTGCGATAGAGTCGGTAACGATAGAGATACCAGCGATACCTGTAGCACGTGTGCGCTGTACGTCACCATCATGCAGAGCCATCTCGAATGCCTCATAGTCATACTTGTCGTGCATGTAGTGAATAATCTTCAATGCATTTACGTAGGTCTTAGCCAACCAGCGCATCATCTGCTCAAAGCGGGGCCAGAACTCTTCGTATGTCAAGTAGTCACCGGTAATGGGGCTGAAACGAGGACCAATCTGCTCACCGCTAACCTCATCGCGACCACCATTGATAGCATACAACATACACTTAGCCAAGTTGGCACGAGCACCGAAGAACTGCATCTGCTTACCAATCTTCATGGGGCTTACGCAGCATGCGATACCATAGTCGTCACCTAGCTCAGGACGCATCAAATCATCATTCTCATACTGAAGAGCGCTGGTATCGATACTTACCTTTGCACAGTATAGCTTCCAAGGCTCGGGCAAACGCTCAGACCAAAGGATAGTCAAGTTGGGTTCGGGAGAGGGACCCATGTTGTACAGAGTGTGGAGCAAGCGGTAGTCGGTCTTAGTAACCATGCTACGGCCATCAATACCCATACCACCGATACTAGCAGTAGCCCAAATGGGGTCGCCAGAGAACAGGTCATTGTACTCGGGAGTACGCAAGAAGCGAACGATACGCAACTTCATCACCATCTGGTCAATCATCTCCTGAGCCTCTTCCTCGGTGATTACACCGTTCTTAAGGTCGCGCTGGATGTAGATATCCAAGAAGGCAGAGATACGACCGATTGACATAGCTGCACCATCCTGGTCCTTAACAGCACCCAGGTAACCGAAGTATGTCCACTGGATAGCTTCGCGAGCGTTGGTAGCGGGCTTTGTTACGTCAAAACCGTAAGAAGCACACATCTTCTCAAACTCCTTCAAAGCATTAATCTGGTCGGTGATTTCCTCACGGCAACGTACGATTTCCTCGGTGAACTCCTGGATGTCAATACGCTTGTGGAAACGCTTCTTCTCCTCAATCAAGTTGGTAGTACCATAAAGTGCCACACGACGATAGTCACCGATGATACGGCCACGACCATAAGCGTCGGGCAAACCAGTGATGATATGAGCATGACGAGCAGCCTTGATATCATCGTTGTAAGCTGCAAATACGCCCTCGTTGTGAGTCTTGCGATACTTTGTAAAGATTGCCTTAGTAGCGGGATCTAGCTCGTAACCGTAAGCCTTCAACGAAGCCTCCACCATACGGATACCACCCTTGGGGAAGATACCACGCTTCAGAGGAGCATCGGTCTGCAAACCAACGATAACCTCACTATCCTTGTCAATATATCCAGCACCATAAGTGCCTACGCTCTGGGGCAACTTTGTTTCTGCGTCATATACGCCCTTCTCGCGCTCAACCTCAAACATTTGGGTTAGAATGTCCCAAAGCTTCTTTGTTTTCTCACTAGGACCAGCCAAAAAACTCTCATCGCCATTATATGGCTCATAGTTGTTCTGAATGAAGTCACGAACGTCTATCTCGTGCTTCCAAGCTGTGCCCTTAAAATCATTCTGTAAGTTCTGCAACTGCATATCTTCTGAATTATTTAAGTGGTTAATACTTATTTCGCATGCAAAGTTACAAAGAAATTGTAACAATTACAACATATCGCGCAAAAACTTGAACACTCACCACAAAGAAAAAGTCTGCATCATTCATTGCGCATTTTATCAAATTGTCGTACATTTGCATCGAAAAAGCAAAAATTGACACAAAAACGATATATTTATGAACAAAATTCGCGTTGCCGTAGTAGGATATGGTAATATTGGTAAGTCTGCCATCGAAGCATTGGAGACTGCTCCCGACATGGAAATAGCAGGTATTGTGCGTCGTGCCGGTCGTGAAAACTGCCCCAAGGAGATTGCCGACTACACAATTGTAAAGGATATCAAGGAATTGGAAAAAGTGGACGTAGCTATCCTTGCCACCCCCACTCGCTCCGTAGAAGAGTATGCCCTGGAATGCCTCAAATTGGGCATCAACACAGTAGATAGTTTTGACATCCATAGTCAGATAGTGGCCCTTCGCCGCACCCTGGACAAGGCAGCCAAGGAAAACGGTGCCGTCAGCGTAATAGCTGCCGGTTGGGACCCAGGTTCAGATAGCGTGGTGCGCACCCTCATGGAAAGCCTTGCTCCCAAGGGATTGACCTATACCAACTTTGGTCCCGGTCGTTCCATGGGTCATAGCGTATGCGTGCGCTCCAAGCAGGGTGTCAAGGATGCCCTCTCCATGACCATCCCCGTGGGCGAAGGCATACACCGCCGTATGGTATATGTGGAACTGGAGGAAGGAGCTTCTCTTGAGGAAGTAACCAAAGCCATCAAGGCCGACCCATATTTCTCTTCAGACGAGACACACGTCTTTCAGGTGACAAACGTGGATGCTCTGAACGATGTAGGCCACGGTGTGAATCTGGTGCGCAAGGGCGTAAGTGGCCAAACCCACAATCAGATGTTCGAGTTCAACATGAAGATAAACAATCCCGCCCTCACCTCTCAGGTATTGGTCAATGCGGCTCGTGCCACCATGCGCCAACAACCAGGAGCATACACCATGATAGAGATTCCCGTTATCGACTATCTGGCTGGCGATAGAGAAGAAATCATCGCTCATCTGGTATAGCAAATCATCGCTCATCTGGTATAGCAGCAGAGAGTAAACAAATACTTAGAGCATAACCATCGGGCAAGAGTGCGTGGTAATACCAATCCACCGCTCTTTCCCGATTTCTTTTATCTCCGTATCAGTTGGCCAGCAAACATTTTCTCCCCTAAAGAAAAAGACTTTGGGGAAGCTATTTTGAGATAAAAATTATAGAATTGACAACGTGTGTATAAATTTTAAGGTCAATTTTTAAAGGCACGATTATGATTCTATAAAATAACACCTCGGAATTTATAAAATTAACGACGTGCGTATAAAAAACGAGGTTGATTTTTATACGCACGCCTATGATGCTTTAATTTTTGCCTGCAAAATCCTTTAATCGCGCTTTTTACCCTTCATTACAATCAGGGGGACAAGCATTTCCTCCAGACTCACACCACCGTGCTGGAAGGTGTCGCGATAGTATTGCACATAGTAGTTGTAATTGTTGGGATACGCCAGGAAGTCCTGATTCTGAGCAAAGATATACGTTGTACTGATATTGGGAGTGGGCAAACCTGCCTTCTTGGGGTCGCGTACCTCAAACACTTCCTTGGCATTGTATCCGAGATTCTTGCCCAGTTTATAGCGCAGATTGGTATTGGTATTCTTATCTCCCACCACCTTTACGGCATTGTTGGCACGGATAGAGCCATGGTCGGTGGTCAGAACCACACGGCAATCCTGGGCGGATAGCATGCGGAACAGTTCGGAAATGGCCGAATGCTTAAACCAGCTCTTGGTGATACTACGATAAGCAGCCTCGCTGTTAGCCAACTCTCTGACCATCCTGCTCTCGGTACGAGCATGGCTGAGCATATCTATAAAGTTGACCACGATGATATTCAGGTCGTTCTTCTGGAGCGAAGGCAATTGTTGCAGCAATTTCTCTGCGGCTACCGAATCATTCACCTTATTATAAGAGAAGGTATTATTCTTGCGGAAGCGCTCCAATTGTGTCTTCACCATGGGTGATTCGTTCAGGTTCTTGCCCTGCTCTGATTCCTCATCCACCCACAGTTCGGGAAACATAGCCTCTATCTCTATTGGCATCAATCCAGAGAAGATGGCATTACGAGCATACTGGGTGGCCGTGGGCAGGATGCTGCAATACATATGCTCCTCTATGTCAAAGTAGTCTGTCAGTTCCGGCATGATAGTCTTCCATTGGTCCCAACGGAAATTATCCACCACCACCAGGACCACCTTCTCACCATTGGCGAGGTGAGGGAATACGTGCGTCTTGAAAATATCAGGGCTCATGACGGGGCGCTCCGTATCTTGATTATGGTTAACCAGTCCTGTCATCCAATCCATATAGTTTTTGCGGATGAACTTGCAAAACTCGTTATTAGCCTCGCGCTTCTGCATGGCCAATAGTTCCTGCATGTCGGCGCTCACGTTTTGCAATTCCAAGTCCCAATGCACCAGAGTGCGATACACCTCCATCCAGTCTTGTATGGAGAGCGAATCGTTGATTTGCATACTCAGACGGGCAAAGTTTTGCTGGTAGGCCGTTTGTGTCACCTCCGTCACTATCTCTCGGCTATGTATATTTTTCTTGAGCGAAAGGAGTATCTGCGTGGGATTGACCGGCTTGATAAGATAATCAGCTATCTTGGCACCGATGGCTTGATTCATAATATTTTCCTCCTCGCTCTTGGTCACCATCACCACAGGCACGGAGGGTCTAATCTCCTTGATGCGAGCCAGTGTCTCCAAACCATTGATACCTGGCATGTTCTCGTCAAGAAGGATGAGGTCAAATATCTCCGTCTGGCATATCTCCAGTGCATCATAGCCATTGGTGGCCGTGCGCACCTCATAGTTCTTCTTCTCCAAATACAATATGTGAGCCTTGAGCAAATCTATCTCATCGTCCACCCAAAGTAATCTGTATGCCATGATGTATGTATCTTGTTTTGTTGTGAATACTATTTTGTCAATGCGCAGGCCTAGAAGCCGAATGGGAAATCATCGTCCTCCAGGCTAGCGTCCTCCACCTGTTCTTCTTCGTCCTCCGTGGCTGGTTCATCGTCCACCTCGTCCTCACCACGAATGATGGTTGTCTCGTCCAATTGTAGTTCCTCTGGTATCTGCAACGGGGTGAAGTTGTCCTCATAGAACTGGCGATACTCTTCAAAGCTGAATTTACTACCCAGCATATTCAGGTTTTCCTCCAGTATCAATAGCGAGCGAATGCCCTCAAGCGCCTGGTTCATATGCTTGTCTGCATAAAGCCTTTGGGCATAGGTATGCACCTCGTCAAAGCTGATGAAGCCCTTGACCACAAGCATGCTGATGTCTCCCAGGTCGCTTATTTCCAGTTCAAAGTTTCTGGCCGTGAAGGTTGTAAAGTTGTACTTTGCCACTTCATATAGCAACTGGTCCTCATTGAGCGAGCCCTTCTCGTAGGCCAACACGAAGGCAAAGTTGCCCAGACGGTCGTCCTTCAATGAATCAGCCGCACCACCAGGGCCATCGCCCTCGGCCATAGTTCGGCGCGACCATATATCGCTGGTGTTCCACTGGCCTTCGCTCAGCAGACGTCCCTCGTTCACACCCTTCATTATCTCGGAAGCCAGTTTGCTCACTTCCTCCGAAGAATATTTCTCTATCAATGCCTTCAGCGAAGCCACAAATCCGTCTCTGTCTCCGCTATACAACTGGCTCATGGCATGCACAAACATGAAGCGAGCTCTATGCTTGCCTTCGGGATAATTCTCCGTGGAGAAGGCATAGTTGGCCTTCACTGCTTCATAGTCTTGTTTCAGGTACGAGGCATAGGTTTCCGCATAGACAGAGTCCTCCAGATGCCTGCCTCCACGCGCTATCATCTCGTACTTCGGATTGCTCAACAGTTGGGCATAACTGCTCTCTGGGTATTTCTCTATGACCAGATTTTTGTAGCCAAGCGACTCGTCTTCCATTCCCATACGTCCGCACACCAGGAAGAGATGATAATATGCATCGTTCATCTTCTCGTGCTCGGGATAATCTTCCACCAGACGGGTCAATGTCTTGCGAGCAAGGGGATAATTGCCCAACTTCTCATGCTCCAGCACACCAGCCACCAGGAGAGCATCACTCAAGAGCTGATGCGAGGCTTGCAGCTGCTCCTCTGTCACGGGTATTTGTTTCAGATAAAAGGCCTTGTTGCGAGGGTCGTTCTCCAGAGAATCCATGTTCTCCTCAGCCCCATCGCTATCGTCTATCTCTACGTCATATTCGCCCTCTTCCAACTTGGCTATGCTTTCTGGCAATTCTCCATCCACGGCAAATCCGCTCTTGTCTGCCCATCGCCAGTAGTCGGTATTCTTTCTCTTGCCCCACTTGCGGAAGAAGGCATTCTTGCCTTGCTTCACCGTATTGGGATTGCTGAAATACCATCCCTGCTCGGCATCACCGCCCGCCTGCTGCCTGTTGGCCATAGCCGCATTTTGCTTGGCTTGGGCCTGGGCATTGGCTTGCTTGGCTGATTGCTGAGCCTTATCGGCATTCAGCTTCTCCAGCTCTTTTTCCTTTTCTATATACTCTTGTGCCAGTCGCTCTGCCACGGCTTCGCGCTCTTTTTCGGGCAACTTTGCCAACTCCTGCAAACTGTCCTGCAACTCGATTGTGAGCAACGGTTCTGCCAGCCCCTCCAGCGATTGTGCTCTCTCCTGCACATGCTTGTAATCATCGGCTTCCTTCTCCAGAGCCGACAAGCATTCCTGATAACAACCAGCGGCCTTGGCATAGTCTTCCCTCTCCCAATGCAACTCTGCCAATCTGAGCAGCAAAGCAGCCTTCGAACTGCCACCACCGCTCAGCATCAATCCCTTCTCCCATGCACTGATACAATTCATCGTATCGGGCACATTCATATATATATTACCTATGGCCAGGTATATCTGGTCGGCATACTGCTTGTTGTTGTCGTTCTCGGCCATGCGCTGCAACTTGCGTATCATCTTGCGCGTCTGATTCTTGCCAGACATTTCCGATTGCAGCACTCGTGCATTGAGGGCCATCTCATAGGGCGGATTGGCACTAACAACCTTCTTCAGAGCCTTGTATGCCTCGTCCTTGTTGCCCGTTTCCCTGTACAATTGTCCCAGGAGATAATTCAATCGTGCTTTGGGAAAAGCTCCCTTCGTCACCTTGATGGTATTCCTCAGCAGAGGTATGGCCTCCTCGTACTGACCCGTTTGTATAAGCCATGCAGCCTTGCTGTTCTCATAGCTTTTTCTCGAGTTCATATCCAGGCTGTCCATGCTCAGACGGCGCAGCACATCCTCCGCATCATAGGGCCACTCCATGGCTATGTAGCATCGTGCCAACCATGTACGTGCCAGATTGCTCACCTCTGGTTGTGTGGCATATAGTCGTGACATGTAATTAAAGGTAGATGCCGCTTCTATAAACTCTCCCTTGTTGAATTGGCTCTCGCCACTCATCATCCATGCCTTCCACAGATAGGGATTGAACTCCTTGCGTGCCAGATAATCCTTCATCTCCTGAGTACGCTTCTGTCCTGGCTTGATTTGTGGTTTGGCCTTTATGCTGTGCAATTTGATGGCCTTCTCGGCCTTCTCCATGGCGGTGGCATAACTGCCCTTGCCCAGCGAGGCCGTTGCCTTGTTGGTGCTGATGTACATGGGCAGGAGATTGTTGTAATCGTCCCGATGACCTTCCACCTGAGCATCATATCCCTTTTCAAAAGCCACCTCGCCATTGTACATTATATTATATTGTGCCGTCAGAGAGTGATAAAAGCGTGTCATGCGCGTATTCTTCTTTGTAGAACACGACACCATGATGCCCATCGTCAGCAGCATCACCGCATAACATATTATCGCTCTCAATAGCTTCATCATCTATGTGTACATATAGTATAACGAACTGACACCCCTCTTTATTGTCGACGCTCTCCGATAATCAGAAAAACCTCGTCCTTCATCTCGTCGGGCAGTTCCACCTGGCGCAATTGCAGAGAGCGCACCCATCCTGCCACCTCGTCCTCGCGCATAGTATATAATATGTATCTGAATTCCTCTATCTCTGGTGGGAGATATTCATCCGAGGCCACACCACGAAAGCGGTCCAGCTCCTCGTCATCGTAATACTCCACGTCCTTGCTCACTGCTGCCAGCAGGCTGTCTTTCTCGCATGTCTCGTGCATACCACAGCACTCGGCATCTGGTATTACCAATTCATCTTCGTCTATTCTTTCCTTGTCACTCATATCACAACTATTTCTCTATGTTAAATCCTGCACTCCTCATATCCTCCCAAAACGAAGGGTACGACTTGCTCACCACCTCTGGGTTGTTTATCACCACACAGCCCTTCACCAATGCTATCGGAGCAAAGGCCATAGCCATGCGATGGTCGTCATAGGTATCTATGCTCACATGCTCCGGCACCACGGGTTGGTCGGTCATCTCGCCATTCCATTGCAGCACATCATCGCCTTCTGCCGTCAATACAAAGCCATACTTCAGCAATTCCTTCTGCAAAGCCGCAATTCTGTCCGTCTCCTTTATCCTCAGTGTCTGCAATCCACTTATCCTAAAGTGCACTCCCTTCATACAGCACGTCACCACTATGGTTTGTGCCAAATCCGGTTGTGCCAGCATATTCCATTCACACGTCTCCACCCTCCTGCCACTCTTGCGTATCAGCACTCTGCCCTGCTCCATCACCGTCTCCACGCCCAGGGGTTCAAACATCTTCGCCACGGCAGCATCGCCCTGCAAACTGTCTTCAAACAATCCTGGCAACACCACACTGGCCTCCTCATCGGCCGACAGAGCCACCATCTCATACCAGTACGATGCCGCACTCCAGTCGCTTTCCACATAATATGGTATTGGCTCATAGGGCACGGGCTCTACCCTTATCTCCTTCTCCCCTGTCCACTCGGCCTTGGCGCCGTACTGACGCATTATAGCCAAAGTCATATCTATATAGGGTCTGCTTATTATCTCGCCCTCCAGTGCCAATGTCAAGCCCTGCTCCAGCGTAGGACCTATCATCAGAAGCGAACTGATATACTGACTGCTCACATTGCCTGG
This sequence comes from Bacteroidaceae bacterium, assembly GCA_017381015.1. Classification (GTDB taxonomy): domain Bacteria; phylum Bacteroidota; class Bacteroidia; order Bacteroidales; family Bacteroidaceae; genus Physcousia. The sequence continues at coordinate 6,047 of JAFOCV010000129.1, read as the reverse complement.
CAGCATCAGGTGCCCACCCTTCAACCTCCTTCCGCATATCTTCAAGGGGGGATACCCTGCCCTCTCCTCATAATCGATATCAGCACCCAACGCTCTCAGCGCATCCACCAGCACGGATATGGGTCTGTTGCGCATGCGCTCCGTACCCGTAATTATATGCTCTTCCCCAGGCCTCGTGGCCAATAGCGAGGTGAGAAATCTCATTGCCGTACCAGCCGCCTTGATGTCTATCACCCTGGGCATGTCACGCAAAGCAGCCACCACCACCATGCTATCATCACAATCGGAAATATTCTCTATGGGCATACTCCCATTGCTCAGTGCATTAATCACCAAAGCCCTATTGCTGATACTCTTGCTCGCAGGCAAAACTATGCATGTATTTAGTGTTTTAGAGGCCGAAACAATCATTTTTTCACGTATAAACAGTGTTTTTTCATCTTTTAGCGCACAAATTTACGAATATAATTTGGAGAATACAAAATATTGTCATACCTTTGCATCGCAAACGAGAAATCGAGGGCAAAAAGGAACGGGATGTAGCGCAGTTGGTAGCGCACACGTCTGGGGGGCGCGAGGTCGCAAGTTCGAGTCTTGTCATCCCGACCTAAGAAGAGCGAAGCAGAAATGCTTCGCTTTTTTGTTTGTTATGGATATTTTGGATTATAGGTTTACTGGGCTCAGTAGAAATAACAGAATATTGCATTAACGGCAAATACCACGAGAAATAAGAAACACCGGCTATTCGCTAACCGGTGCTTCTTGTTGCTGTGCCAAAATTAGAAACATGGTATTAGTCTTCGTCCAAATCTAATTGAACCGTTCCATTTAATGTATAGGATTTTGTCCCATTTGAGAATTTGAGATTATTAAATTTTACAGTTACATAAGTATCTTCCTTTTTGTCTGTTATTGTGGCAGAACCACCTGCATAAAGTAAGCCATCGCCTACATAATCGTCATCCATGGCTTCAAATTCAATCGAAAAATTTTCAATTTTGTTTCCTTTCTTCAAATCTTGACTGCCTTCCATGTTTATAGAATACATATAGTCGTAATCGTACTCTCCTTTTTGTGCATCAGATAATTTGCCACATGGTAGTTTTAAAGTTCCGCTATGGGTTGAAACATCCCAATATGATATGTATGTTATAATGCTACGATAGCCATAACATGCATAACTTTTTCCATTAATTTGTAATACATCGTAATCTTGTTTTAAATTGAGTTCATCAACACCACAAGAGACGAAAGCAAGGCTGAAAACAGTCATCATAACAAAAGCCATGAAATTTAAATACTTTTTCATTGTTTTATTAAAGTTTTAAAGCATCTGTGACTCTGCGATGCTGGTTGTTATTACGTTTGGAAGGCATAAAAGAGAAGCGGAGTCACCATTTGCCTAAACTGCCGTGTGGGGCTTGGAATTCCTGAATTTACAGAATAGGGAAGTTTACTCCGCTTGGCAGTATATCGCAAATGATACGAATACACACCAAGAGAGCGTTTCCCACTTTCTGAAAAAATCATTGGCATTGCCAACAAGTGAAGTGCCCAAGTTCACACGTTCAGAAAAGCAAAAATGCGCTATCTAATATGTCTGCCAAAAGCCTATTAAGGCAATACGACTTTGCAAACGTATTAAAAACTTTTGGAAAACGTTCAAGTACTTGGAACAAATTTAACTTATGGTGTTTCTTTTTCTTGTTTTATGAAATCTTTGTGTAGACTCAAGTTATTTTTTTAAGTTATACTGACAAAAAAAATCAATCGTATCAATCCTCATTATAGATTAAATTGATACAACTACGTTTTTGACACATTAGATAAGTAAATTCCTTATATTTTGTAAAAGGTTTACTTGATTCTCTGTTGAGGCTTGACGTTCAGCCAATAGTTCTTGTATTTTCTTCATACGCTTAGTTAACCCACTGCGAGTTTTAAAACAACCTCTTATCCCATTTTTTTCCATCAAAGACACAGGACATCGATGATACGTCACATATATAACGTGGGTAGGGGGATGAAAGAGGGGATACGTAGGGAGGGGGCTAACCCACCCACTCTATTAGTCAGGGTTTTTGGTTTATTATTCAATGGAAGTATACAACTTTTTGTATTATACAAGAAATGACTTTACTGTCCACTCATAAAGTCAGATTTCAAATTACATACTATTTTTTCAAAGTCATTTATAAAGTTCGATAATTTGTCAGTTGTGCCGACCTAAGAAGAGCGAAGCAGAAATGCTTCGCTTTTTTGTTGTATATATGTTTGGTTGGTAATACTGCTGAGGATAAATGTAACGCTACAATGGGACTCTAGCAGTCTGCGAATGTCAGAATGTAATGCTACAACGGGACTCTAGCAGTCTGCGAATGTCAGAATGTAACGCTACAACGGGACTCTAGCAGACTGCGAATGTCTGAATGTAACGCTACAATGGGACTCTAACAGTCTGCGAATGTCTGAATGTAACACTACAACGGGACACAAACAGACTGCGGAAGGATGCCGCTCATATCATCTTGTTATCATCCTGTCGACCATCGTGCGAAGCTGCGAGTGGCCATCAAGTGAAGAAATGTGCTGGTAGCAAAGATATTTCATGTGGAATCAGTTGATAGAATAATACTCGTCGTTCAACTGTACTCTGTCATCTGAATAATTCCTAATAAGTTGCTTGTATGTATTTTCAAAAAGGGGGTGTGCCACCAACGGCACACCCCCCCCAATTTAGAGAATTATCAATGATTTATTTAGAAGACTACCTTCTTACCATTCTGGATAAGGATACCCTTCTGTGTGTTCTTTATACGACGTCCAGAAAGGTCGTAGAGGACAGTTCCCCGTTTTCCGTTTTCACTTTTCAGTTCGTCTATGCCAGTCTCCTCGTCGGTAAGAGCAACAATCTCGCCGAAACTCCTCCAAGGTTCAGTAGCCTTATAATTATCAATGGAAGCTGCGGGTACATGAAGGGTTACTTTCTGTATGGGAGAATTAACAAATATATCTATTCCTGTGCTTGGTACTTTTTCAGCATGACAATATACATCCAATAGTTCGGAGCAACCATAGAAAGCACTCAGCCCTATGCTCGTCACACTATTGCCGATAGTAACCGAGGTCAAACCTTTGCAACTAAAGAAAGTCTTCTCCCCTATACTCGTCACACTATTAGGGATAGTCACCGAAGTCAAACCAGAGCACTTATAGAAAGCCCACTTCCCCTATACTGGTTACACTATTGGGGATAGTCACCGATTTCAAACCAGAGCAGTGAGAAAAAGCATACCCCCCTATGCTCTCCACACTATTGCCGATAGTAACCGAGGTCAAACCAGAGCACTCATAGAAAGCATAATCCCCTATGCTCGTCACGCCACATCGTGCCAAACCATCGAACTTTTATTAATGACTACTTAAAGATTGTCAAGTTTATAGAGTGGTTGAAGGTTGCCTATCCCGAAAAAGCAACTTTCCTAACAAAAAAGGCTTGACTTCGTGTGCCTATCGTCTTATACTATGATAGGCACTCGCCTAACTGCACTGATGGTGTCGGTGTGGTTCTATAATAATTTAAAAATAAATAGTAAGTAATGTCTAAAAGTCAAGACAATGGAAAGAAAAGTTTTGTAATGTATGCCTCTTTTTTTGAGGCGATGAAGTACCTAAATGATGCAGAGTATCGAGAGTGTATGACAATGATTGGTGAGTATGGTCTCAATGGAATTGAAGGGAAGAGTAGTAGTCCTTCGGTGAATATCATTTTTGAGATGACGAAACCAAATCTTGAAGCAGCAAGTCGGCGATATGATGCGTGCGTTGAGAATTGTAAGAAGGGTGCCGAGTATGGTAAACTTGGTGGTGCGCCAAAGGGAAATCAGAACGCCCGCAAAAAACAACCCCAGAAACAACACCTTGATGTAGATGTAAATGTAGATGTTGAAGAAGATGAAAATGAAAATGAGAATGAAGAAGTAGATGTGAATGAGGATGCCCCCGTTGGGGATATTGTCCCTTCTTCTTTTTCTTGTTTTTCTTCTTCAAGTATTCCATAACAGTCTGCTTTAGTGTTAATAATCGTTAGAGAATATTCACACTCTCTACAATTCCAAATATAGTTTATTATTTATTTACTGCCAAATATACACAAGCCCTCCCCCTCCCAACTCCGTTTTTTAAAAGGATAACATCTGTTATCCCGATGGAATCGCAGTGCGTACCCTGTAGTAACAGATACCCCTATAACAGTCTGGCGTGATGATTTTTCCGGGAATTTTCAATTTTCCGGCAGTGACCGTCAATATATTCATTAAAAATGACTATATTTGCAGAGCCTACTTGTTAGGCAGACATATCAGCGAAAGTGTTTTCGTGGTTCTGTAATAAGAATGTGGAAGTTTTCTTAGGTCCTTTCACAACCTTCATTACAATAAACGAGAGAGGCTCCACACTTTTGTTTTATGGCAATAGCCATTGAGGAGTCCAATGGCAACATATCTATATAACTATGGTAATATTAGAGTTTCTAATCAACTTAATCATTGCAGGCTTATTTTCAATTTTCTTCTTCGGTATTTCATTCATTGTACTACTTTACTTAGTCAAACGCATCACCAAAGCAGTATTCCTAGTTTCCTGCGTGATATCTTTAATACTAACAATAATCCTCTTTAGTGGTGACGCGTCATTCTTTACCCTTCTTTTAGGTGCATTGTGCGGATTAGTAATATGTTATTTGTTTTTGATTGGCAAGATTGATATTTGCTCTAACTGTGGTGCGTGGAATGAATATGAATTAGTTGAAGAACGAAATAAAAAAACTCACAGAGAAGACAATTTAGTTCGTAAATCCAAAGCAATATACAACAAAAACCACGAGTTTGTTGGTACTATTGAGGAAGGCTATGAATGGGAAAAGACGACTGTTGTTAAATACGATGCTGTATATCGATGTAGAAAATGTGGAAATGAAATAATTGTGCACAAATGAGTATAAAAACAGGAGCCACATTGGGCTCCTATTTTATTTCACAAGAATATAATTTACTGATTTTCCAGCTTGTAAAACCGGATTATTAGCTGTATATTTGTATTAAACAAAGACAGATAATTTAATACATTTATTAAGTATGAAAAATACAGCAATCGTGGCAATGACAGGTAGAGACATCGTAAAGGCTAACATCCAGCGAGGTAGATGAGATAGTCGCAACTTGCTGTAACTTAGGGAGTTTATGGAGTGATTCAAGCCTTGAAACCAAGATAAAAGTACAGCATCTGGTCTTTCCGAACGGGATTTTTTTGAAATCACGAAGAATGCCGTTATCGAACTCCTGAGAAGGGTGCTGTATTCAGTCTAATCGATTTAATATCAAGGGATTATAAAAGAAAAACGGAAGCAGGTTGCTCTGCTTCCGTCGTTGAGTGCTATTGGGAATTATCAAATCCTTTACTTCCTTTCTATTCAAATATAAATGATGAGCATAACATAAAGGATTAGAAACAGGGCCTTTAAAATCTATATTGCACCAAGCTGCAATATCAGAGATATGAACTGAGGTCAAACCAGAGCATTCATAGAAAGCACCATCCCCTATGCTCGTCACACTATTGGGGATAGTAACCGAGGTCAAACCAGAGCAATCAGAGAAAGCATCATCCCCTATGCTCGTCACACTACATACAGTCCCCTTAAACTCTACAGACTCAGGGATAACAACTTTACCAGAATACTTGCCACTGCTCTTGTTAATAACAGTAGCCTGCTTTGCTTTTGCAACCAGTTCATAATTTATCCCATCAATCTCAACCTCTACTGCCAGCATGGGCAGGGACAGGAGCACCGCCAGGGACAGGAACAGTGCCCGCAAGGAATTGTGTAGATGCTTTTTCATTTTCTATTTGTTTTCCGCCTCCCAATCCCCAGAGAAAGCCATTAGAGTATACAATAAAGGTGTGGAAACTTATTTGCCTTACCCTTCCGACTGGCTTCTCGCATTGCCTTTAGAGTGGATAAAGCAATAGCCCACACCAAAGGTTAT
>JAFOCV010000128.1 GCA_017381015.1 Bacteroidaceae bacterium | reverse complement strand
TAATATATATATAATACTATATATTTAATAGTCATTTTGTACATTGCTATAGATGGCGCAAAAACGAACTGTTAACTGTTAATCTGTTAACCACCCTCCTAAAAAATGATAAGTATGGTACCATAGCGTGAAGAACCTGTTGATCAAAGAGCACTTTATTTTGAATATGTTTGGTTTATTAATGTTGTTTTGCTTATTCTGCCTTCGGATAGGTGAAAAAGAGTGATGAACTGGGCGAACCTTGGTTTGTGCCAAGGACGTGTGCGATGCACTGGAGTATAAAAATCAGAAAAGGCTTTGCGCGTTCATGTCTCTTTAGAAGACAAAGGGGTGAACGAAATGGTCACCCCCGGTGAACGCTACAAGGCATCTTCATCAACGAGTCGAGTCTCTACTCCCTCATTCCCTTTATATGATCAACAGGCTGAGGTCGTGAAACGCGACCTCGTCTGACGGCTCGGTAAAACACCGACTCGTCTATAGTCGTAGATGAGGTGGAGGTACGAAACATACCCTCATCGATTCTCTCGGAAAAGGCAACAAACCAGAAGGGGGGAGGGGTGCACTAAAACAGTGCCCCACTCATTAGCAGTAAACAAACAGGTGGCAAACAGAATATGTAATGTTTTCTCTAGCGACAGATGGTGACCGAATTGTTCACCACTTACATATAAACTATTGATAATAAAGGCAGAAGCTCAAAATCAGAAGGCTTAAATCCCGAAACTTTTACTTACTTGAAAAATCTGAATAGCCACGAAATACGGAAAAATCAAAGGAGGGCAAAATCAGCACCTTGAAGCACGAAATCAAGCACCTTTTCCCCTAAACTAGCACTTTTCCCTTTCAAAACGCAGTTTTATGAGCTACTTTGAAAGTACCCACAATCCACAACTTGAATATTCCTTACACCCAGAGAAAAACAATTACACCCCTACTCCTACACTAGCCACCAGCACAAGACAAAAGGATGTGATAAAATGCAAAATCATTTATTCTAGCGCTTCGAGCAAGTATCAAGTAAAAGGGCGTCGCAAAACGCGACACCCCTTTTACTCATCAACCGCCACCCTGATTCAAGGTACTGGTTAAAAAAAATAAATGATTGGTGATGCTAATCACACTATATTACTTACTGAAGCTGAGAGGCTGGCCATGAATGGCGGTATCAACCTTGGTGCCGTCCCACACGAGATTACCATTGACCCATGTGGATAGAATGCTCCAATGGAGAGCATCTCCTTCGCGTGGCGACCATCCACATTTGCTCAGCACTATGTCTGATGTAATGGTATAGGGCTCTTCGTTGCGAGAGACGAGAACCAGGTCGGCTTGCATGCCTTCTGCTATAAAACCCCTACCCTCTATTCCAAAGAGTATGGCTGGGTTATGGCACATAAGTTGAACTAACTGTTCTATAGTTAGTACACCCTCATCTACCATCTCCAACATACTGGGAAGAGAGAATTGCACCATAGGCATACCACTAACTGCGGTGCGTGCACCACCCTCTTTTTCGCTCAGAAGATGAGGAGCATGGTCTGTGCCAATGCAAGTGATAGTGCCATCGGCAATGGCACAACGAAGAGCCTGGCGGTCGGCATCCGTCTTGATGGCAGGGTTGCACTTGATACGTCCACGAAGGCGCGCATAATCTGCATCTGTATATAATAAATGTGCCACACAAGCCTCACCTGTAATGTTACCTCCCAAAAGGGATAGTTCCTTTTCTGTAGAGATATGAGCTATGTGAAGACGTGCAGAAGTGGCATGTGCCAACTCGGCAGCAAGGGCAGAACTTTGCCAACAAGCCTCTGCATCGCGAATGACGGGGTGCTGCTCGATGGAGGGGTCGTCACCATACTTTTCCTGAGCCGCCTTCATATTGGCATTGATGCGGGAAGTTTCCTCGCAATGAGTCATAATGAGTTTGGGAGAGCGAGAGAATAATTGCTCCAGCATCTCGCGCTTGTCCACCAGCATATTGCCCGTACTGCTACCCATGAAAAGCTTTACTCCAGGATATTCTTTGAGTGGCATAGCCATGATTTCATCCAAATTATTATTGGTGGCACCGATGAAGAAAGCATAGTTGACATGCATACCATCCTTGGCCAACTCCATGCGTTGACGCCAATTCTCCACGGTGGTTGTCTGTGGCACCACATTGGGCATATCCAGCACCGAGGTGACACCACCAGCAGCAGCTGCCATGCTCTCTGTGTGCATATCAGCTTTGGCGGTCATGCCTGGCTCGCGGAAATGCACATGGTCATCTATGACGCCTGGCAGAAGATACTGACCGCGAGCATCAATAACCTCTGCATCCTCGGCAGAAAGAACTTCTGAGGGGTCAAAAACTATCTTTGCTATCTTACCATCGCTAATCAATAGGGAGCCGACACGCGACTCCCCATTGTTTACTATCGTTGCATTGCTGATAATAGTCTTCATACTTTTCTTCTCTTGAAATTAGTCATTCGCAGCTTCATCACTCCGAAGAGAGCCTCGCTAAAGATGCCACCCGACATCTTGCTAGTACCCAATTCGCGATTGACAAAGATTACGGGCACCTCCTTTATCTTAAAGCCCAGACGAAGTGCTGTATACTTCATCTCTATCTGGAAGGCATATCCCTTGAAACGAACATCGTCGAGCGACATAGTTTCGAGCACCTTGCGTGTCCAGCATACGAAGCCAGCCGTGGTATCTCTCAACGAGATGCCCAAGATGGTGCGCACATATGCCGAAGCATAGTATGACATAAGCACACGCCCAATGGGCCAATTGACCACATTCACACCGGTGATATATCGGCTACCCACGGAAACGTCATACCCCTCATCATGGCATGCAGCATAGAGGCGAGGCAGATCGGCAGGCGCATGAGAAAAGTCGGCATCCATCTCGAAGATGTATTCATAGCCATGCTCCAAAGCCCATTTGAAACCACAAATATATGCTGTACCCAAGCCCAGTTTACCAGAACGCTCCACCAGGTGTACTCTTCCCTTGAATTCGTCGGCCATGAGACGCTTTACTATATCTGCCGTACCATCAGGGCTACCATCGTCAATGACCAAGACCTCAAACTCTTTCTCCAATGAGGTCACTGCACGTATGATGGCCTCGATGTTCTCTTTTTCGTTGTAAGTGGGGATGATTATTACACTATCGCTCATGATATTATGATTTATTACCACACAAAGGTACACTTTTTCCTATTTATCGCAAACTTTTTTCTAGGAAATTAACTAAATTTGCACACAATATATGGAAATCCAAAAACTACAATCAATAGTTGGTCGCTCTGCCAAGGTAAAAGCGCTGGCGAGTTTGCTCATCAACGATAGTGTGAAGGAAGTAAAATTGGAAGGTCTCGTGGCCAGTGCCGCACCTATGTATTTTGCTTCCCTTGCGGTGAAGTGTGCCGAAGCATTAACACGCCCCTATCTGTTCATTCTCGACGATGAAGAACAGGCAGGATACTTTTATCACGACTTAACTCAGATTTTGGGCAATCAGGGTGTTAACTTTCTTCCCAGTAGTTATAGACGTGCGGTAAAGTACGGTCAGCGCGATGCTGGCAATGAAATATTGCGAACAGATGCCCTTTCTGCCATGCAAGCAGGTGGTAGCCTCTTTGTGGTAACATATCCCGAGGCACTGGCGGAAATGGTGGTAAGCAAGAAGCAATTGCAGGAGCATAGCATTGCTCTGAAAGTGGGTGGAGTGCAAGACATCAAAGATTTACAGAAACAACTATTGGATTTGGGGTTCCGTCGCACGGATTATGTCTACGAACCTGGACAATATGCCATCCGTGGTTCGCTGGTGGATGTATATAGTTTCTCCTGCGAACACCCCTATCGTATTGATTTCTTTGGAGACGAGATAGACAGCATCCGCACCTTTGACGTACAGAGCCAATTGTCGGTCAACAGACTTTCCGAGGCTCGCATAGTGCCCGAACTGGCCGTCAGCAATATGGGTAATAAAATATGTATCCTGGACTTCATCCCCGAGGGAACTAGGCTGGTGATGCACGACAGATTGTTTGTGTGCGAAGAGATAGAGCGAGTGTGGAACGAAGGATTCTCTCTCTCTGCAAAAATAGTGGACAGAGAGGAAAACAGTTCCGAAGACTCATTGCTGGAGAAGGAACACATTCTAATAAATCCCGAGGACTTCAAGAGAAAGATAGTTGCATTCAAGAGCATTCTTCTAGCCTCATCGGCCACTGGCCAAGCCAACCTTGCCTTCGACATAAGCCCTCAACCAGTGTTTCACAAGAATTTCAATCTCCTTACACGCGAATTGCTCAATTATCAAAATGAGGGTTACGACATATACATCCTTGCCGATAGTTCCAAACAAACGGATCGTCTGGAAAGCATCTTCTCGGACATGCAATTGGGCATCAGATTCACACCCATCAACAAGACTCTGCATGCTGGTTTCATAGACAAGGAGCAGAAGCGTATACTTTTTACCGACCATCAGATATTTGACCGTTTCCATAAGTACAATCTCAATTCGGAGCATGCTCGCAAGGGCAAGATGGCTCTCACTCTGAAGGAAATACAACAATTCCAATTGGGCGACTACGTGGTGCACATTGACCACGGCGTGGGTCGTTTCGGTGGCCTTATCACCATACCCGAGGGCGACCGCATGATAGAAAAGATACGCATCAACTATGAGAATGGTGGTGTGATATACGTTTCCATTCATGCCCTCCACAAGGTATCAAAGTATAAGGGACAAGATGGTGTGGCTCCGAAGGTGAACAAACTGGGTGGTAGAGCCTGGGAGAACCTCAAGGAGCGCACGAAGAACAAGATTAAGGATATTGCTCGCGACCTGATACGCCTCTATAGCAAACGACGCCAGGAGAGTGGTTTCCAATTCTCTCCCGACACATATATGCAAACCGAGTTGGAGGCTTCCTTCCTCTATGAAGACACTCCCGACCAATTGCGTGCCACACAAGAGGTGAAAGCCGACATGGAGCGCCAAAGGCCCATGGACCGCCTGGTGTGCGGAGACGTGGGTTTTGGTAAGACGGAGGTGGCAATACGTGCGGCGTTCAAAGCTGCAACAGATGGCAAACAGGTGGCCGTATTGGTACCCACCACAGTGCTGGCATATCAGCACTATCGCACCTTCTCTTCTCGTCTGAAGGATATGCCCGTGCGTGTGGATTATCTCTCACGCGCTCGCTCTGCCAAGGAAACCAGAGAACTGCTGGCCGACCTGAAAGATGGCAAAATCAACATCCTCATTGGTACTCATCGTCTAATTGGCAAATCTGTCAAATTCCAAGACCTGGGACTTCTCATCATCGATGAAGAGCAAAAATTTGGGGTCTCCACAAAGGAGAAACTACGCCAGATGAAAACCAACGTGGATACCCTCACCCTCACGGCCACACCCATACCACGCACTCTGCAATTCTCATTGATGGGTGCGCGCGACCTTAGTGTCATCCAAACTCCCCCACCCAATCGATATCCCATACAGACACAGGTATGTTCCTTCTCCAGTGATGTCATAGCAGAAGCCGTAGAGTTTGAGATGAGTCGTAATGGTCAGGTATATATCGTATCCAACAGAATTTCATCTCTGCCCGAATTGGAAGCCATTGTACACAAATACGTACCCGATGCAAGAGTGGTAACCGGACACGGACAGATGTCTCCCGAAAAGCTGGAGGAAATCATACTGGGCTTTGTAAATTACGATTACGATGTACTAATCTCCACCACCATCATAGAAAGCGGTATAGACATCCCCAATGCCAATACCATCATTGTGTGTTCGGCACAGAACTTTGGTCTCTCAGACTTACATCAGATGCGCGGTCGTGTGGGACGCAGCAATCGCAAGGCCTTCTGCTATCTCCTTGCTCCTCCTTTCTCCGGGCTTAATCCTGAGGCACGACGTCGTCTGCAAGCCATAGAAACATTCTCCGACCTCGGTAGCGGTATTCACATAGCCATGCAGGACCTGGACATCCGAGGAGCAGGCAACCTTTTGGGTGCTGAGCAAAGTGGTTTCATTGCCGACCTTGGTTATGAGACATATCAGAAGATTCTTTCGGAAGCCGTGAAGGAACTACGCAACGAGGAATTCCAGGATCTATATGCCGAAGAAAACCAAGAGAGCAAGGATGCCCACAATGCATCAGAATTCGTGGACGAATGCTTGCTTGAAACCGACCTTGATGTGCGCTTGCCAGAGAGCTATGTGCCCACAAGCAGCGAACGTATGCTTCTCTATCGCGAACTGGGACAAATGGAACAGGACCATCAGATAGAGGCCTTCCGCACTCGTCTTATCGACCGCTTTGGACCTCTGCCACAAGAGGCAGAAGACCTATGCCTTATGGTAAAACTTCGTCGTTTGGGCAAGGAATTGGGTGGTGAACGATTGACACTAAAGAACAAGGACCTGCGCCTTTACTTCGTTCAATCAGAACAGAGTCCTTACTATCAGGGTAAAGCCTTCGGGCAGATAGTGGCTTATTGCACCGTGAACCTGGCTAATTGTCAACTGACCGCTCGTAATGGCCATAAATTCATGAACATCACAAACGTGCCCTCTATTGCCTCTGCTATATCCATTCTAGAAAACATCACACAGATTAATATATAATGTGTGAGAGTTTTCCTTTTTGGAGGAGATAATCATGTACGATGGAAGGAAACTTCGCGTTAGCGGATATACGAGTAGCGGCTTGATTCCTTCAATCAATGTACCTTAATAATTCATTAGCCTCATCAATGATGGCAAGTGGTGAAAATGGTATTAAATCAGACGGATGACGGAATCCCCACGAAACACCGATGGCTGATATCTGTGCATTCTGAGCAGTGAGCATATCTACGTCTGAGTCGCCTACGTAAAGGACTTCCGACTTATCCACACCAGCCTCATCCAGTATGTCATACACAATGGTGGGGTCGGGCTTGATGGGGACATCTGGGCGCTGACCATAGATATGGGCAAAGTGTATGGTGGGAAAATAATGATGCACCAGGGCCTCGGTAGCATCCTGTACCTTGTTGGATGCCACGGCCAGGCGTATACCTCTTGCTTGCAATTGTTCCAATAGCGGAATGATGCCTTCGTAGGGAGCCGTCAGTTCTGCGCCATGCTCCTGGTAATAGGGAAAGAAAGACTGGCGCATCTGTTGCATAATCTCCTCGGTATTGTGATGCTCGGGCAGGGAGCGCTCCAATAGTTTGCCTATGCCATTACCTACGAAAGTACGCACCGTCTCTGGTGTGTGTTGCACCAGGAAACCGCATTGCTTCAAGGCATAATTTACGGCACATGTAAGGTCGCCCAAAGTATTGAGCAAAGTACCGTCGAGGTCGAAGATGATGAGACGCTTCATAGTGTTATTACCTTCTTTCATTTCTTAATCGTTGTATGATTTTAGGAAGTCAATGCCCATAGGAGCCTGGAACACTTGCAAGCCAAAGGTAGGAAGCATGGCAAAGACGTGTTCAAATATCTCTGACTGGAGATGCTCGTAAGGCACCCAATCAGTACCATTATAGAAGAAATATAACTCCAGAGGCAGACCCTGTGCCGTGGGTTGGAGCTGGCGCACCATAATCATCAAGTTCTGATTGACACGGGGATGATGGCGAAGGAATTTATCTAGATAATTGCGAAAAACGTGCAGATTGACCACAAATTGGTCTTCACGCTCTATTCCCTCCAGCCATCCTTTCTTCTCAAACTCTTTCAGTTGCTCTTTGGTGCAGAAGGTGATGGAACGCATATCTATGTAGACAGAGCGCTTGATACGTCTGCCACCGCTATCCGTCATGCCTCGCCAGTTTTGGAAAGAGTCGGAGATAAGACAATATGGAGGAATGGTGGTGATGGTCTTGTCCCAATTTTGAACTTTTACGGTGGTGAGTGTGACCTCCACCACAGAACCATCAGCTCCGTGCTTAGGCATAGAAATCCAATCGCCAGGGCGTAGCATATCGTTGGCAGAGAGCTGAACACCTGCCACAAGGCCCATGATCATATCCTTGAACACCAGCATCAAGACAGCTGCAGAGGCGCCAAGGGCGGTGAGGATATAACCAGGATTCTTATTGATGAGTATGCTGATGATGATAATCAGAGCCACGCACACCACCACTATCTTGAGCATCTGATATATGCCCTTGAGGGGATGATTCTTGAGCTTATCCGTCTGATTGGAGATGGCATAGAGCGAATTGAGGAAGGTGCATAGCATCTTGGCAATAGCCACAACCATGTAGATATAGTTGACCTTGAGGAGGAACTCCAGAATCATATCTGACGAGGGTATCACCAATGGCAAAACACAAGCAATGACGATGGAAGGAATCAGATAACTTACATCTGAGAGAAAGGTATCATTAAGCAGGATGTCATCCCATTTGGATGTTGTACCTTTGGTTACTTTTCTGATTAATGGCACAAGACCCTTATTGAAACATAGATGCAAGGCATAGATAATTATGGCCAATAAGAGAACCATCAGTATCCAGTACAACCAGTAAATGGAACTGGGATTAACACCCCAATCCTTGAGCCACTCAACTATCATCTCGTTCATAATGAAATATTCTTTATTATTGTTTATCCTCTATAGTATGGCACTAAGCATAACGCTATGTCGGTAATTTTTATAATATGCCTCGTATGCCTTTTGTCCACCAACCAAGACGACGCTTGCTTCTGGGATACATCTGTGTCCAATTCTCTTGCGTCAATTGTATGGATTTGGCTTTATGCTTTTCGAAGTATTCATTCAACTGAGCACAATGTTCTGTGGAAAAGTAAAATGCATTCAATTCGTAATCATAACTGAGCGAACGTGCATCTAGATTGGCCGTACCTACCGAGCACAGGGAATCGTCCACCACCAATACTTTGTCGTGATGAAAACACTCCTGGCACAACCATACCTTGGCTCCACGTCTTGCAAGATTGTATATCTCGCGTGCCGTACTCACCTCGCTTATGAGATTGTCACCCTTATGACCAAGCAGTATCTCCACCTCCACTCCACGTTCTATGCATCGGCGCAAAGCCTTGCGCACACTATTCACCAGAATTACATAGGGATTGATGATGCGAACACGTTCTTGGGCATGATCAAGGCATGAGATATAACTCTGACGAATGCGAGCACTCTTCTTGCCTGGCTCTCTGTCAACGACAAAGGCTTCATGTCCACCCCTGGCCTCATGACGAAAGGCGCAATATGCCGTAGAATCCAGATATTCGCCCGTTTCGCTATACCACAATTTGCCAAACAAGCTTTGATACTCGCTGACGATGGGCCCCGTCAATCGGGCATGCATATCGGCCCAAAGTCCTATCTCGGGCTTGCCGTGCAGATAATAATCAGCTATGTTCAGTCCTCCCGTATATACCATTCGACCATCTATAATCACCATCTTGCGATGCAGACGATGCAATGCATGATTGACATAGGGAAAACGCATGGGGTCAAAGCCCACCAATTGTATGCCTTTGGAGCGATAATACTCTAGAAACTCGGGGGTTACACCTGGTGCCTTGCCGCTACATCCGAAGGCATCATACATCACTCTTACCTGCACACCACGCTCTACCTGCTTGGCAAGCAAATCCAGGATATGACGACCAATGCTATCATTGTACCACTTGTAGTATTCTATGTGTATGTAATGCTTGGCCTTGATGATGTCTTCTTCCAAAGCTCTGAATTTATCCTTGCCAGAAGTAAGCAAGTCCATATGGCAATGCTCGTATCTGGGGAAACCATATCGCTGGAAATCCTCTCTGATAGCAGAGGTTTGAGCCTTCATGGTGGAGTATGCACCCTGACAAAGAACAAATAATAATATCGATGCAATGAGTTTCATTCTCCGGAGCAAAATCTTATCTGGAATTATTGGAAAACGTGATTTCGAGTTTGAAAATGCATTTTAGACCATTTGAAAGAGCTATCCCGATGCGGGAAACGGATTTTGAAGACTTGGAAAGTCATTTTCCGACGTTGGTTCTCTATCATATGGTCTTAAATCCTGGACTTTAACTTTATTTCTTGAAATAGTAAACAAATGTGGCCAAACCATCTACCGCTTTCTTGCCCGTCTCCTGTATCTCTACCGTAAACTTGACATTGATTTTGATGGCTCCGCGCAAGTTGTGAACCTCATCAAAAGCCACCCTAAGACGTATGTGCTGACCAGAGATGACGGGTTGTCCAAATTTCATCTTGTCCAATCCATAGTTCATCATTCGGTCAAGATTGTTAACCTCTAGAATCTGACACCACATCATTGGTATCATACTGATGGTAAGATAACCATGAGCAATGGTTTGACCAAAGGGGCTCTCCTGTTTGCATCTCTCCGTATCAACGTGTATCCATTGATGGTCGTCAGTAGCATCTGCAAACTGGTTGATTTTCTTTTGAGTAATCTCTACCCATTCACTTACTCCAACTTCCTTGCCTTCATAAGCAAGAAATTCTTCGTATGAATTAATAGTTACCATAGTCTTCGTGTTTCAATTAGATTAGATTATTATTGTTTCCTGGGGGGGAGGCTATATCCTTATCCCCAATTCTCTGGCAAGTTCAGAGATGCGTTTCTCGGTGCCTAGTCGTGCAGGAACCAAGGGCAAACGAAGCTCGTTTTGTATCAACCCCATCTCGCTCAGAAGAGCCTTAACACCTGCAGGGTTGCCATCCACGAAAAGAAGGCTGAAAAGTTCTGTGAAACGATGGTGAATTTCCAAGGCCTGATGATATTCTCCACGAAGAGCCAAGCGCACCATACGACTGAATTCATATGGCAAAGCATTGCCTATAACGCTGATTACACCAACGGCGCCCAGTGTTATGAGGGGGAAGGTAATACCATCATCGCCACTGATTACGTCAAAGTCCTGTGGCTTGTTCTTGATTATCTCATCCATCTGACTGATATTACCAGAAGCCTCCTTGATAGCCACCACGTTCTCAAAATCGCGAGCCAAACGGAGAGTGGTATCAGCGGTCATATTCACACCTGTTCGGCCAGGCACATTGTAAAGCACCACGGGCACAGGGCTTGCCTTGGCTATGGCTGCAAAGTGCTGATAAATGCCTTCCTGCGAGGGCTTATTGTAATATGGGCAAACGCTCAAAATACCATCAATGCCGGTAAAGTCGGCGGTTTGCAATTCGTGCACCACAGCTGCGGTGCTATTGCCACCACATCCAAGCAGGATGGGTATTCTGCCACCCACTCGTTGCACTATCTCAGTGCGTATGCGCATCTTCTCCTCAGGGGTGAGTGTGGGAGTTTCTGCGGTAGTTCCCATGACACACAAAAAGTCTATGCCACGAGAAATCTGATATTCTACTAATCTGAAAAGGGCATCCCAATCAATGCTTCCATCTGCATTGAAGGGCGTAATCAGTGCTACGCCTAAACCCTTAAATTTATTTAGAGCCATATATCGGTTGGTTCGGTTAATTCTTATAAATATATCAATCGGGCACAAAATTACAAATATTTATTGAGATAGCCGATGCGAATAAGGCATTTTTTACTAATTTTGCAACTAAATTTGATTTGCACATGAACGAAATAGAACGCATCATCGAGCTGAGAAAACAGTTGCATCAGCACAATTATAATTACTATGTGCTCTCGGCACCTACCATTTCTGACAAGGAATTTGATATGTCACTGAAAGAATTGCAAGAGTTGGAAGAGAAGCATCCCGAGATGTTTGATGCCAATTCCCCTACTCAGCGAGTGGGTAGTGACTTGAACGAGGAATTCCAGACGGTGGCTCATATTCGCCCCATGCTCTCGCTTGCCAACACATACAACATCGAGGAGGTAAGAGACTTCTATCAGCGTGTGAGCGACGCTTTGCACGGCCAGCCATTCCAGGTGTGTGCCGAGCTAAAGTATGATGGACTTTCCATTTCGTTGCATTATCATAATGGAGAACTAAGGCAAGCAGTTACTCGCGGTGATGGTGTGCAAGGCGACGATGTAACGGCCAATGTGCGCACCATAAGGTCCATACCCCTTGTCCTGAATTCTGACATCATAGACATACCCGAAGACTTTGAAATCAGGGGTGAGATACTCATGCCTTGGAGCAGTTTTGAAAGGCTCAACAAGGAGCGCGAACAAAATGGCGAGGACCTCTTTGCCAATCCTCGCAATGCCGCTTCTGGCACCTTGAAAAGCAAGAATCCAAAGGTTGTAAGTCAGCGTGGTCTTGATGCTTATCTCTACTTCCTTTTGGGTGATGATATCCCCAACGAGGGGCACTATGAGAATATGAATATCGCTCGCTCGTGGGGATTCCAGGTGAGCCGCGATATGCAATTGTGCAATACGCTTGACGAACTTTGGGAATACATCACATATTGGGACACACATCGCAAGGAATTGCCCGTGGCCACGGATGGCATCGTCATCAAGGTCAACTCCATTGCTCAGCAGAAGGCCTTGGGCATGACCGCCAAGTCGCCACGATGGGCAATAGCATACAAATTTCAAGCCGAACAAGCCAGTACCATCCTGCGCGAAGTAACCTTCCAGGTGGGACGTACCGGCGTCGTCACCCCTGTGGCCAACATGGATTCCGTACAGCTTTCGGGCACTATGGTGCATCGCGCCACTCTTCACAATGCGGATATTCTTGCTTCGCTGGATTTGCACATTGGCGACAGAGTCTTGGTGGAAAAAGGTGGCGAAATCATACCGAAGATAGTTGGCAAGGACGACAACTTTGCACAGACCAATGGCACTGGTTCTCCCATCCAATTCATACAACGCTGCCCCGTATGTGGCACAGCACTGATACGAGGCGAGGAAGAAGCATCACACTATTGTCCGAACGACCTTCATTGCACTCCTCAAATAATAGGACGTCTGGAGCATTTCGTTTCCAGAAAGGCAATGAACATCAATCTTGTTGGCCCTGAATTGATACAACAATACCATCGCCAGGGATTGCTCAACGATATAGCTGATTTCTATTCCATCACGCATGACAAAAAGATAGCCGATAGCATTGCACAAAGCACCCAGGTGCCCTTCGAGCGAGTGCTCTTTGCCCTGGGCATAAGGTTTGTGGGCGAGATTGCGGCAAAGACTCTTGCACGCAAATTCAAGAGCATTGACAATATCATGTCTGCCACGGCCGAAGAATTGCTCGAGGTGGATGGTATAGGTAAGGTAATTGCCGAAAGTGTGATAAATTATTTTGCCTCTGCCGAAAACAGAACCTTGATAGAAAGACTCAAAAATGTGGGCATACAATTTACTCTCAGCGAAGAGGTTCTTGCCGCACAAAGCGATACTCTGAGCGGACAAAGTATAGTAATCTCTGGTGTCTTCACTCATCATTCGCGCGACGAGTACAAGCGCATCATTGAGCAGCATGGTGGCAAAAACGTAGGTAGCATTTCTGCCAAGACCAGTTTTATCCTTGCTGGTGACAATATGGGTCCTGCCAAGTTGGAAAAAGCTCAGAAGTTGGGTGTGAGGATAGTTTCCGAGGAAGAATTCCTTGGCATGATTCAATAATAACATTGACATGACAGCTACACTGAGTTTTGAAGTCAGAGAACTGATTCCGTACATCAATTGGGTATATTTCTATCACGCATGGGGTGTGAAAGAAGAGCAAGCCACGGAGCTAAAAGAAGAGGCTCAGAAAAAGCTTGCCCGTTGGTGCATGGAGGATGGCAAGAAGGCTACATTCAGGGTACGTCTCTTTGGTGCCAATTCGGTAGACGAGGACATTCTCCTATATGAATATTTGAGCGATGATGGTGGATATTCATACACCACGCTTTACACCCTGCCCTTGCTCAGACAACAGCGCGAGCCTTACCTCTGCCTGGCCGATTTCGTTGCACCTCTGGAATTTCCAAGAAGCACCATAGGGGTGTTTGCCTCAACGGCCAACTTTCCCACTGATGGTTTGCTGGAACAAACTTTGGCCGACCGACTGGCAGAAGCTGCCGCCGAACTTGGGCACGAAATTACTCGCAAGGAGATATGGGGATATGCTAGCAATGAAAACCTCACTCCGCAACAACTCTTTGCTGAGCACTATCAGGGCAAGCGACCAGCCGTGGGTTATCCTTCCCTACCCGACCAAAGTCTTAATTTCCTTCTGGGAGAAATACTGGACTTCAAGAGTATGGGAATCACACTGACGGAAAACGGAGCAATGATACCGCATGCCAGCACCTCTGGATTGATGTTCTCTCACCCTCAGTGCAGACATATTAATATTGGTACTATCGGCAAAGACCAATTGAACTACTATGCCAAAAGACGGGGCATGGAAGCTGAGGTCTTAAAGAAATACCTTGACGTTTCTTCTATATGAGCAAAAATAATTATATCAACGAATACAAACATCTCATACGCCTGGGCATGCCCATCACCATAGCACAGGTGGGGCTCACGCTACAGGGCACGGCAGATACTCTGATGCTGGGACAGCACTCGGCGCAAGAGTTGGCGGCCTCTGGTTTTGCCAATTCGCTACTGGTCATGGCCCAACTCTTGGGCATGGGATTCTGCATGGCGGCCGTGCCTACGATTGGACATTTGTATAGCCAGCGCAAGCATCAGGATATTACCAGCGAGCTGAAGTCTTCGCTCCTGGCCGATAGCATACAAGGAGTGATGGTGTGCCTACTGATGTACACCTGCTACCTGCTTCTTCCGCTCATGGGAGTGGAGGCGGATTTGCTCCCTCTCATTCGTCAGTACCTGCTCATCGTCATCCCTTCGCTATTGGCAATGAACCTTTGCACGGGTATGAAAAACTTTTACGATTGCCTGAGCGACACGCAAACAACCATGTGGATAGTACTTGCTGGTAATATATGGAATATCGCGTGGAATTGGATTCTGATTTTTGGCAAACTTGGATTCCCGGAAATGGGATTGGCCGGTGCGGCGTGGGCAACGGTGAGTAGTCGTCTGCTGATGCTGGCCATATACCTGGGAGTCTTCCTTCTGAGAAAGAAATATGCCATCTATCGCACCCTGTGGCACACCGCCATCATCACGCGCCAATCGCTGATGAGGCACAACAGATTGGGATGGCCAATAGCCTTACAGTTGACCATCGAGCTGGCTGCATTCTCGGGCATTGCCTTGACACTGGGACGCGGAGGTATCTCGTGGGATGCAACCTCAGCATTGGCCGCTCATCAGGTGGGATGCCAGATAGCTTCCTTTATATATATGTTTTATATAGGTATAGGTTCTGCCATATCCATTCGTGTGGCTCACTATCACGGGCTCAATGGGTGGCGAGGCATACGTCATTCGGCTCATGCTGGTTATCACCTGATACTGATGGTTGGCATCATAGCCACGGTACTTGTCTATCTCTTCCGCCATAACATCACGGCACTGTTTGTGTCCAACGAGGACCCTGTTCTCTTTGCCGCCATCTCCAGCACCGTGGTGGCTATGGTGTGGCCAATGATTTTCTATCAAGTGGGCGATGGTATGCAAACGTGCTACGTCAATGCGCTCCGTGGCATAGGCGATGTAAAGAAGTTGCTCAAATACTCATTCATCTGCTATGGCATGCTCACCATCCCTGCCAGTTATCTCATGGGCATTGTGCTGGATGGCGGAGCCGTGGGCATCTGGTGGGGATTCCCCACGGGACTCACCTTAGCCGGTATTTTGTATCTCAGGCGCTTCCTGTGGCAGTGCAACAAGGCTGCTCACCAGCCAGTAGAAACATAAGAAAAACACGCAAAAGAAGTGTAGTGTAGCATTTTTTATAAAAGAAAATTGCTCGAATCGCGTTTCCACATCTGAAAAAATCACTAACTTTGCATTGTTTTTATAAGGCAGAGGCTTGAAGCCCTGCATTTTCAAGGAATTAGTATTAGTTTAAAGTTTATGGCAAAGATTACAAAAGAAGCTGCTCTGGCATACCATGCCGAGGGCAAACCCGGTAAGATAGAAGTTGTACCTACCAAACCATACAGCACCCAGACGGACCTTTCATTGGCATACTCTCCTGGTGTGGCAGAGCCTTGTCTGGAGATTCAGCAAAATCCCGATGATGCCTACAAATACACCAGCAAGGGCAATCTGGTGGCAGTTATCAGTAACGGTACTGCCGTGCTTGGCCTTGGAGACATTGGTGCACTCAGCGGCAAGCCCGTCATGGAGGGTAAGGGACTCTTGTTCAAGATTTATGGTGGTATAGACGTATTCGACATCGAGGTAAACGAGAAAGACCCAGAGAAATTCATTCAGGCAGTCAAGGCAATTGCACCAACCTTTGGTGGCATCAACCTGGAGGACATCAAGGCTCCTGAATGCTTTGAGATTGAACGTAGATTGAAGGAAGAACTGGACATCCCCGTGATGCACGACGACCAGCATGGTACTGCAATCATCTCCAGCGCTGGCCTTCTGAATGCCTTGGAGGTAGCTGGCAAGAAGATAGAGGATGTACGCATCGTGGTGAATGGTGCGGGTGCAGCGGCTATTTCTTGTACCAAATTGTATGTGGCTCTAGGTGCACGCAAGGAGAATATCCTTATGCTGGATAGTAAGGGTGTAATCACCGATGACAGAGAGAAACTGACTCCCGAGAAGAAGGAGTTTGCCACCGGTCGTCGCGACATACACACCCTGGAAGAAGCCGTCAAGGGTGCCGACGTATTCCTTGGCTTGAGCAAAGGCGGCGTACTCTCTCAGGAGATGGTGCGCTCTATGGCTGATATGCCTATCGTATTCGCCTTGGCCAACCCCACCCCAGAGATTACCTACGAGGAAGCAATGGAGGCTCGTCCCGATGTACTCATGTCCACAGGTCGTTCTGACTATCCCAATCAGATTAATAATGTAATCGGTTTCCCCTATATCTTCCGCGGTGCACTGGATACAGCTGCCACCGCCATCAACGAGGAAATGAAGCTGGCTGCCGTGCGTGCTATTGCTGCCCTTGCCAAAAAGCCTGTACCCGATGTTGTCAATGAGGTTTACCAGGTCAACAATCTCACCTTTGGCAAGAACTACTTCATCCCAAAACCCGTAGACCCTCGCCTCATCACAGAGGTAAGCATGGCCGTTGCCAAGGCTGCTATGGATAGTGGTGTAGCGCGCAAGCATATCACCGATTGGGATGCTTATGCTGCTCATTTGAAGAACATCATGGGTCAGGAGAGCAAACTCACTCAGCAACTGTACGATACCGCTCGTCGCAATCCTCAGCGCGTAGTATTTGCCGAAGGTATTCATCCCACCATGCTCAAGGCAGCCGTAGAGGCTCGCAACGAAGGCATCTGCCACCCTATCCTACTGGGTAATGACGAAATGATTGCCAAGAAGGCTGCTGAATTGGAACTATCACTCGAAGGTATAGAAATCATCAACCTTCGTCACGACCGTGAGGCTCCTCGTCGCGAACGCTTTGCTCAGTTGTTGGCAGAGAAGCGTGCTCGTCAGGGCTACACCTTTGAGGAGGCGAACGACAAGATGTTCGAGCGCAACTACTTTGGTATGATGATGGTGGAAACTGGCGAAGCTGATGCCTTCATCACCGGTGTGTACACCAAGTATAGCAACACCATAAAGGTGGCAAAGGAAGTAGTGGGTATCAAAGAGGGTTACGACCACTTTGCCACCATGCATATTCTCAACTCTAAGAAGGGTACATTCTTCATTGGCGACACTCTGATTAATCGTCATCCCAGCACAGCTACTCTCACCGATGTGGCTCGTCTCATGGAAGGTGCCGTACGTGTATTCAATCACGAACCCGTCATTGCCATGGCCAGCTACTCCAACTTTGGTTCTGACACCATTGGTTCGCCAGCCGAAGTGCACGAAGCCGTGCGTATCCTGCAGGAAGAAGACCCCAATCGTCTCATCGATGGCGAGATGCAGATAAACATTGCTCTCGACCGTGAATTGCGCGACCGCAAGTACCCCTTCACCCGCCTGAATGGTCATAATGTCAACACATTGGTATTCCCCAATCTTTCCAGCGCCAATGCTGCCAGCAAGTTGCTCCAATACATGGCTGGCGATGTAGAGGTAATAGGTCCCCTTCAGATTGGTTTGAACAAGCCCATTCACTTTACCGACTTTGAAAGTAGTGTGCGCGACATCGTCACTATCACCGCCGTAGCTGCTATTGATGCTATCGTGTCAAAGCACAACTGCACCGAAAATTGTTTGATAAAGAAGTAGTCAACTAAAATACCTTTCATATACTTAATCTGGTAGGAGGAAAACCAAGTAGTTTTCTTCCTACTTTTATTTTCAGACCTCCCGCTGCAACCACTAATAATCTCTCACAGAAATATAATCTTCTAATATATATTCGATTAGAGATTAGCGACGAGCGATTAGCGAAACAGAACCACACGAGTCATTGATATCATCAACAGATGAAACGAGATATCACTGTTCTTAGTAAAGTGAAAGCCTTTGGCAGACAGATTTGTGTCGCATGTGCCAACGACACAAGACAGATGAAAACCAGATGATAGGAGCGGCACCCCCTGCATCAGTATTCATCAGTCGTTAATCAAGCGAAGATTTGATTAACATCCAGTGAAGAAGACACACTCTCAAGGAAAAAAATCTAGTTAAATCTCGTGTGCTATCTGTTGTTAGAGCTAATATGACAGCGTGTTTGAATGTATTTAACAACGCGAAC
>JAFOCV010000127.1 GCA_017381015.1 Bacteroidaceae bacterium | reverse complement strand
GTATCAATTCGTTACCCTCTGTATCTGCAAGACCATATTTGCCATCTAGCGCAAAGGAGTAAGTACGCACCTTTCCATTGTTTATAAATACTTGGTCGTACTTTTTAGACAGTGCCTTATATACTTTATCTTCTCCAATTTGAGTGTTCCCGTTAATGTCAATGAATCCATACTTCTCATATAATCCGACTGCGAACAAATTTCCGTATGGTCCGCTTAGACTATCATATATTATCGGTATAACAACATTACCTTCCTTGTCAATGCAACCGTATTTATCTGAAATTTCTACAATTGCAAAGCCTCTTTTGAAGCAATAACACCAATCGTAACGACAAGGAAACACCAACTCGCCTTTAAGATTTATAAATCCGTATTTCTTGCCTCTTTTTACTATTGCCATCCCCTCACTAAAGGGGAATACCTCTGTGTATTTGGGAAATATGACAATTTTTCCAGACTTATCAATAAATCCCTCTTTCCCCCTCAATCCGATGATAGCCAATCCATCCCCTCTGAAACCGTAAGCCTTGTCAAATTTACAAGGTATAACAAGATTATTTTCTTTGTCAATATATCCCCATTTCCCATCCATCTTCACGGGAGCTAGTCCATTAGAGAAAGATTTTACCTCAGAGTAGATAAATGGAATAACAGAGGCCCCTGTTGTATCTATGAATCCTGCTAATTTATCTTTACGAGCAGCCCCAAGCCCCTCGCTAAACGGTTCTAACCAAGTGTACACAATGGGAGTAATAGCCCTTCCTTGTTTATCTATATAACCTAAAAAGTATTGTTCATTTCGAACAAGAGCAATTCCACAGCTAAAATCGTGGAGATACTCATCTTCAAGACTTGTCAAAAATATTCTGTGAATACACGGAATAACCTCGTTCCCTTTCTTGTCTATATAACCAAATGTTTCTCCATCTTCCACCTCAAAATATGCCAAATCCTCTACGAATGGATGGACATCCTCATACTCGCATGCAATAACCTCTCGACCAGTTGTGTCTATAAATCCGCATTGATGACAGTCATTCTTTACTACAGCAAGTCCATCGTGAAATCCTTGTGCAAATTTCCACTCTATAGGAATAGCCACACAACCGTTGGTGTCTATATATCCCCACCAATCATTCAACTCAATAGGTGCTAACCCTTCACTAAATCCTCCACAATAGTTATAAATAAAGGGAGATTTGTGCCATATTGTTGACTGAAATGTACTCTCATGGCCGTCATTATCAACATTTTGGAGTTGACATCTGCGACCGTTATAAGTTATGTGCTCAATAATATTATTCCCTGTATCAATCTCCTCATTGCCAATTTTTATAACAACATGGGCATAATGAAGTTGTAATTTCTTTGGTTCAAACTCTCGTGTGTTAATCTTAAAGGAATAGCATCCTCGACTCTTACATCGTTTGAGTCCAAAGGTGTTTAGAGGATATTTTGATACAATTTTACCCATATCAATAACCTCAAGGTCTGAGGTCCGACAGCAAATAGATTCTCCTTCTACATCAATTTTATCTACTGACCAGAAACCAGAAACCTCTTTATGTTTTTTATGCCATTCGTTGTCGCGTTCAAATGATACCCACCAACCGTGCAATCTTACTATTTTCCAAGCCATAAAGTATTTAATATTTGTATTAATACCCGCACTTTTTCGCTGTCAGGTCTGGGGAGTATTCCTTTGTTATGTCGTTTTCAAAATGCCTGTTCAGGGCATCGGCAATGGTCTTTGCTATTGCTATGCGACGAGAATCCCACAGACAGGCACTCCATGCAATGCGCAGGATGATGTTGTTTTCACAACCTTTGCCAGGTTCGAATTTACGGGCAAAGATATTGGGCATACTGCAATTATGATAACGCTGGTGGTCCGAAGTCATTGCAAACTTCTCCTCCAATTCTGCTGTTAGATCCTTAAAGAAAGCTTTGTAGGCCATTACATCCTTGACTATAAGATTCTCGCCTTCGAAGTTTTCTTCTCCTTTTGGTCCACCATTAGAGAAATGGAAAATGGTTGGGTAACTTGGTTCATTGGCGCCACTAGCCACCAGGGTTGTAAGTGTCCAACTTCCCTCGCGTGATGTCAGGCGTTCCAGGTCTTCCATATAAAGTGGCAGGTTTTCTTCCTGCTTATAGCGATCTGCAAAAGAGTAATACGAACGATATGGTCTCAATTCACCCAGTTCGCGACTGATGTAATTAAAACCACCAATCAACGCAAGGTAATATGAGAAATTGCCAATGCATGGTTCAATAACACTTCCTGGTGATACGATGGTAACTTTTGATCCTCTATCTATACAGCATCCATATGGACGATTTGCAATAAAATGCTCTACTGCCAGTTTATCTTGCGGATGTTCGTCAATGGTTTGTGTAACAGCAAGGTTTATCAACCTAAAATTATTGGATGCTTCCACAGCATCTAATATATCATCAGCCTTCATGCCCATTCTTGCCTGAATGTCGCATATGGAAAGGTGCTGGGGAACTATCTGGAAACCAGTGGGACGGTCAAGCTTACGTTCAAATGCCAAATGAAGTTTCTTGGTGTTTTTGGCTATTTCGTTATTCTTCTTCTCATCCTCCATCGCTTCCGAGAAGCCAGCTCCCACAAGACCGGCAGGGACGGCAAAGATAGCAATGCCAAGCAAGCCTATCACACACGCAATCATTCTTCCTGCAAATGTGATGGGTGGTGTGTCGGCAAAGCCGCCAGGGTCGCCAATGTATTGGGCAAATGCCCATACCACAGAGCGCAAACCATTGTCATATACCTCCGGTTGTGCGTTATTCTCATAAAAGAACAGGACAAACGAATGCATCAGTGTCACTATTACTAGGAACTGGAGCGAGACCCACATCTCCTGGGCTTTTGATGATATGGCCTGTTGCAACAGACGGAACGAATGCATATATCGGAACACGCGAAGCAGACGAACCACGCGCAACGATTTCAGTACCGAATACGGCAGAGGCAGGAACAGCGACACATAGAAGGTATATGTAGAGAGGATATCTATCATACCGTAGAAAGTGAAGCAGTACCTTACTCTGCCCCAGAAACCTTTATACCTTTCGTCCAGTTCGTCGGCAGTCCATATACGTAGCGTCACTTCAATGGTGAAGGTTATGACAGTAACAATATCTATGACACTCAATACCCTTTCCCAAAAGGGAGTTATGTTGAATGTGGATATAAACACAGACAACGTGCTGATAACAATCAGACCGATGATTACATAGTCAGGATAGTTCTCCCATTGTCTTGTACGCAGGTCATTGTCAAAAACGCGTGCAAGCCTCTTTTTAAATTCTCTTACGGTCACTCTTCTCTTAATTTGTTAATGATTACATTTATTGCCTTTTCCATTTTATCAAGCGGTAGCGTATGCTGATTCTCTTTTGCATCTCTCTGTCCGTCATACAAAGGCAGATGCACAAAGATTGCCTTCATCTTGTTTATCTCATTGCATAGCATCAGTGCCTCGTAGTATATGCGATTGCATACATACAGCCCGCATGAGTTGGAGATCTTTACTGGAATGCTCTGTTCTACAATAGCATTGTACAACTGTTTTATATCAGTATTTGTAAACAGTGCTACAGGAGTTTCTGTGTTTATTGGCTCTTCATCAGGAATGAATCCGTCATTGTCGGCATTCCTGGCATCCATCATGTTTATGGCTATTCGTTCCAATCTGACCTTGTCGCTGCTTCCTGCCTGCCCAAGCATAATTAGTAGGTCGGGATTGTGTCTCGTGACTGCTGTTCTCAATGTCTTAGCCACAGACCTGAAACTAACAGGCATAAGTTCAAGTGCTATGTCTATGCCAAAAGTATTTTGGGTGGCAACCTTATTGGCCACCACCCATGATGAATTTTCGTTGTTGCTCCCAAATGGTTCAAAGCCAGTAATGAGTATTTTCACGTTGCTTGGTCAATACTATATTTTGTCTTGTAATATACCGTTTTGGGAACAATGGCCTCCACTTCCACCCACAGATAGTTGGTGTATCGCATACGCTCGTTTTCAAAGCCAAGATATATTGTCCTTGTTCCCTTCATGGGTATGCGTCCATTGCATGACTGGGTGCCAACGGTAGAATAATCAACATCATACTTTAACTGCGATGCTGGTTTCTTGCCATCCTGAAATAGTTTCGCCTGTGCCTGATTGCGGAAGACATACATATTGCAGTAGGCATCCTCATCACGTAAAGGACGGTTGTCGTCAAGCAGTGTATTTAGCAGGCCGTTGCTTGTAGATTTTTCATACAGGGGCAGGCCAAGGAACTTTACACGCGAGTAGGTACTGTTAAGGTTGTCATGAAACTCTCCATCTTCATCGCGGTTGCTCTCGCTGGTGTCAATACGCATGGAATATAGGATATCTGTTGTGCCAGCAGGAACCTGCACTGCCACCAATGCCTTTGCGCCTCCGCCAGAGAAGGCTGCCTTGATTTGTCCGCGCAAGGTAAACTTGCGTGGCTCCTCAAAGCACTTGTTCATAAAAATACCTGGTACGCCCTTGGCTCCAAAATCTCCCTTTGAGCACTCCACCTGCTCTGTATCTATTGGTGTTGGTGAAGTCAGACGTGACAAATCTGCTACATTATACTTGACAGACAAATCCATATACTGTGCCTTTGTCGGGATTACTTCCACAAGGTATATGGCGGTATTCTTTATCTCCATGCTATGCTCCACCGATGTCTTGGCAACAAAACTGTTGAGCACACTGCGACTGTTGGCATTACTGATCTTGAGAGTAAATCTTTGCTCAGAACTTGCCACGACATTCAGCGTTTCGCCCTTTTGAAGGTACACGGGATAAACCTCTGCTGCTTCTATAAGCATATCTGTATGGTTATATGCCGTAACTGCCGCCTCCTTTATGGCATCGCTGCTTTTGCTAACAATCTGTTCTCGCAGATTCTTGACACGAGTTTTCAACGTCTCGCAAGCGCTGGCCTGTTCGGGTGTCACATCCATAGGATTGTAGTCGTAGTACAGTTCTTTGCCAATGGTGTGCATCTGCTTCAATTCCTCAGCAGAAAATACGCTCCAGTCGGCGGTTTCTACAATCTTTTCCAGTTTCTGCACCTGTGCAAAGACCTCGTTGTATTCATCAATGGGGTCGTTGCTTTCAGTACAATCTGTACTGCCTGTACTTTCAGTACCGCCAGTACATCCACATAGTACCGCCAGTACAAATAATATTATAATATGTATCTTCATAACTATAGCTTCTTCCCAAATATTGATTTCATAATCGCACCACCTATCTTGCGCTCCAATCCCTGCTTGGTGGTTGGAATGCCTGCCTTCTTGGCTATTTTCTGCTTTACAGCACTTACGCCAACTGCTCTCTTGAGAGAAAAACTTAGTCCTGGAATCTTCATAATCTTATATTTTTTAGTGGTAGGTTATTTCTTGCATATAGCATGTTATACAAGCATTTCTAAGACGAATGGAATAGTTATGGGTCTCACATCCTATTTGCAACGTTTTAGAGAGTCCTTGGCACTTTCTATCTGGCGCTTGAAGTTCTCTATGTTGCGGTCGTGACGAGCAGCAGCGTCGATTTTCTGCTTCCGATAAGATGCCTTGTATTCTGCACTTGAGGCTCGCTTGATATAACCAGCGTAAGTCTCATTATCACGTTTCTTTGCCTCCTTTTCCTTTGCCATTGATGAGCGAAGGTCGATAATTCTCTTCTTGTAATATTCCTTGCTCATAGTTGTCTATTTCACTTATAATAAGTTTTTCAATGATTATTTATTTTTCAGTTGCTTCTTAATCTCATCCAGGGTTGATTCAATGCTATTTAGTTTTTCCCTTATGTCGTCATCATTGTCTGCCACCATTGCATCTACGAAGACGGAATTAAGTAGCGACATGCCTATTATACAACCGATAATCAACAGCAAACTAAAGTAGAGCCTTACAGCATGTGCCCATATGTTGCCAACCTCCGATGCAACGGTATCTGGTATTTCATTCCATCCTTCACCTGTAAATATCCTGAATGTAGTATAAATGGCATCCAAGGGTGTGGAAAAATAATCTGGTGCGACATCCTTGAATAGTGCGCAACCTATCATGGAAAATGTTATGATCATTACAAAGAGACCAACGAATACTGCGTAAGAGTGCTTCATCGCAACTCCAAAGCTTTTCATCAGTTTGGTAAAACCGGGGAAAGCATGAACCAAGCGGAAGAAACGGAATACTCGTAATATCCTTAACACCAATAGGAAGGATAGGTCTAACGTCAGTTGCGGCAGGACCATTGCTATCAATGAAGGTATAGATAGTATAACCAAAGTGCCATCTAATCTATTCCAACCATAAGCCCAATATTTCTTGAATCCATAGACCTGCATCTTCACTATCATCTCTGCGAAGAAGATTATTGTGCAGGAAAGTTCTATGGCATTTACAGTGCTATTCTGTACTCCACTTTCTTGCAGGAATAGCATCAGTGCATTCAGCACTATGACAAATAGAATAAGTCTCTCATTTAGAAAGACTCCTTTTATTTTTTGTATAATATACATCTTGTATAATAATAGTGATATGTGGGGCAAAGAACCCCACATATCTAAAGTGATTGTAAGTTATTACTTACCAGCACCAACGAGAGTTGCCTCGTTATCAGCTAACTTGGTGTCGTCAGCGTTAGCCACCTGAACACCGATACCGTAGAGCTCAGCAATCTTCTTCTCGAAGTTACCTACTCGGAGGTTACCGCCCACTGTGAGTTCACCGCCCTTGGCTCCCTCAGCACGAAGAGAGGCCAATGTGGCGTTGTCGTCAGCCATAGCACCCTTGCAGGTGATGCTCTTGTACACGCGCAATGTGCTACCAAAATTCTTCTTGAAGTTCTCCTTCAAAGTCTTGACCTTCATGCGGCCATCCAATTTGAATTCTGCCATAATTTTAAGTTTTTAATTGGGTTGATTCTGATAGATGTTATTATCCCTT
>JAFOCV010000126.1 GCA_017381015.1 Bacteroidaceae bacterium | reverse complement strand
AGGAGCAACGTAATCTAATACCGTCAACAAGAGCATCAGTATACCCGTAACCCATAGTTGGGTTAGAGAAACATCATATCCTCCAACAATCCACATTAGTAACAAAGCAGCAAAACTGATGGGAGGACCAGGCAAAACTGGTAGTACACCTCCTAGCAAACCAAGTATTGCAAGGGCAATGATTGAGATGATTATAAATATTTCCATAATGTTAATGATTTTTGAGAGTAGTTTATATAAAACAAAAATACATTTTCCTTACTATCAATAGTATGAAAAATGTATTCTCTTGTTGTAGCGACTACGGGAATCGAACCCGTGTTCCATGCGTGAGAGGCATGTGTCCTAACCCCTAGACGAAATCGCCATCTGTCTTAATTGCGGTGCAAAGGTATGATAATTTTATAAAACACGCAAGACTTAAGGCAACAATTCTTCAGAAAAATATTATTTTTTCGTATCCAAACCTTTAAAAAGGCATTGCACAGAAGCTAAGCCTCGATGCAATGCCTATATTATTACCTATACTATCTTTAATTCGACAATTGAAATGATAATATATGATAGGGAACTAAATATACATTCTAGGGTATTATACCACGCCTTGAGCCATCATAGCACGAGCAACCTTCATGAAGCCTGCTACGTTGGCACCACGCACATAGTTGATACTACCATCCTCACGCTCACCATACTTGACGCATTGGGTGTGTATGCTATGCATAATCTCGTGTAAGCGCTTGTCAACATCCTCTGCACTCCAAACGATATGTCCTGCATTTTGGCTCATCTCTAAGCAACTTGTTGCTACGCCACCAGCATTAACGGCTTTACCAGGTGCATAGAGAGTATGTAACTCCAAGAAATGATCTATAGCCTCTGGAGTACAACCCATATTGGAAATCTCGCCTACGCAGAGAACTCCATTATCAGTCAATTGACGAGCATCTTCGCCATTAAGTTCATTCTGAGTAGCACATGGAAGAGCAATATCTACCTTCTGCTCCCATGGTTTGCGTCCGGGATAGAAAGTTGCGCTGGGGAACTGCTCGGCATAAGGAGCAACGATATCATTGCCACTAACACGAAGTTCAAGCATATAATCTATCTTCTCGCCACTGATGCCATCAGGATCATAAACATAACCATCAGGACCACTGATGGTAACAACCTTGGCACCCATCTGTGTTGCCTTGGTGGCTGCGCCCCATGCAACATTGCCAAAACCACTTATTGCTACTGTCTTGCCTTTGATGCTATGTCCTGCGCGCTCTAGCATTTCGTTGACGAAATATAAACCGCCAAAACCTGTTGCTTCAGGACGTATGAGTGAACCACCATAATCCAAGCCCTTTCCTGTGAGGACACCAGAGAAGTCTCTGGTCAGACGCTTGTATTGTCCGAAGAGATAACCTATCTCGCGAGCACCAACACCGATATCACCAGCAGGAATATCAATCTCAGGACCTATATGGCGGAACAATTCGCTCATGAATGATTGGCAGAAACGCATAATCTCTGCATCGCTCTTGCCACGAGGAGAGAAGTCACTACCGCCCTTGCCACCACCCATGGGCAATGTGGTAAGTGCATTCTTGAATGTTTGTTCGAAGCCTAAAAACTTCAGAATGCTGAGATTTACACTGGCATGGAAGCGCAAACCACCCTTGTAAGGACCAATGGCACTATTGTATTGCACACGATAACCGAGATTTACCTGCACCTTACCCTTGTCATCTACCCAAGGTACACGGAAGGTAATGATACGTTCTGGCTCTACGAGGCGTTCCAATAGTGAGGTACGCTCCCACTCTGGATGCTGATTGTACACATCCTCTATACTCACTAATACTTCACGTACAGCTTGAAGATACTCTCTTTCGCCTGGATGCTTTGCCTCCAAAGAGGACATAAATTTTTCAATGTTTAGCATAGTGAATTATGTTTTTATGGTTAAAAAGATTTCTGTTTTATATCTTGTTAATAATATGCCTAGCTCTTTATAAATCGTTTTATTACAAATGATGGAGAACATCTGAAGTACATACCAAAACTGAACGGAGTGGAGAATGTACCTTCATGAGTTGTTGGTTGAGGATTCTGAGCATCAGCAGGACGAGTGAAAGTGCCCGTAGATGTCAGAAATGCCTTGACGTTAGCACCAACGGTGTACGCTCCGGCAAAGGTTTTGGAGTACTCAACAGAGAGCAAACCTGTGGTAACACCATCAAATTGAGCACCAGGGTGCTTGGTACTGAGAGTTCCAAAGAAAGGATTGCCATAGAGAGAGCAGAAATCCTTTCCAGAGAAGAAGCCCAAGGTGAGTCGGAGATTACGAATGAACGTGGCACTAGCACTTACCCAAATAGCATTACCATTATCAAAGGGCAACAATTTGCCGCTCTGCTGGAAGCATAGCATTGCCATTGCTTCTGCAGAAAAGGCATTGAACACTCTGTTTTGCGGAGCAAGGTATTCGTACTGAAATCCTAAAGCCCCATTGGCAACGGTTTGCACGCCCAAGGTAGTATTATCCTGCTCTCCACCACGATGCTGCAATATCACCTGAATAGGCAGATGCAGAGAATGCCTTACATCAGTGTGTTTTACTCTTTTGTTAAGGAGATTAACGGTCTGTGTCCATCCTACGGTAAATGCCTCCTGGTGGGTGGATTCTTCAAAAATATAACTCTGCCAGTTCATCCATAAATCAGAATGCCAGCGACGGGTATCCACAATCAACTGACAACCCATCTCTGGATCATCCGTCAGATTAAGTTCGGGATTGTACAAAGGTTCTATCAATCCATGAGTAGCACCACCATATATATTACCCAAGGCCAGGGTAAGATTCTTAAATCGTCCTGTCACTCGAAAGAAGGGCAACATGTGAGCCCCCGATTGATACTGTTCACCCTTCCAAGTAGGAATATCGTGAAAGACATAACATGGGTACTTATTGGCACCAGCATATATAATACCATGAAGTCCGAGTTCCAACTTTACCTCCTTGATGGGAGTATATGTCAGACGAGGTTGTAGCCTCACTCCTGGCAAGGAATAACCATACTGAACATCGCCATCATACTCATTATCCTTGAAGAAGGCAAGAGCATCAACCTCCACACCGAGGGTATTGATTTGGGAAGAATCTACGGCATAAGATTGGTATCCTAGGCGACGTGCCATGCTACTTTCAGCATAAAGGCAAGCAGACGATTGGGCATGCATCATTTGCAATGATACGATTGCCAATAAAAATAGTATGAAGTATCGTTTTAGATGCATGAAAAGAGTATTTCGCACCGCTAAGTTACAAATAAAGCACGAATAAGACAATGAAAGATATATTTTATTTCACTTTTTGATGATTAGAAGCTTACAAATTCTTGTATAAGAGAGATTGTTTTGTAACTTTGTCGCACATATTATATATAATGCGACTGATGCAAATACATTTTGCCCCTCTGCAGGGATATACGGATTTTGAATATCGAAATATTCACGCTCGACATTGTGGCGGTGTGGACGTATATTATACACCCTTTATCCGATGGGAGAAGGGCGGTGTCAGAGACAAGGACATCAGAGACATTCTGCCCGAGAACAACCAAGGTATTCGCCTCATCCCACAAATCATCTGTAGCACTACGGACGAGTTTAACCGACTTGCCGACATAGTACAACAGCATGGATACACGGAGATGGACTTGAACATGGGATGTCCGGCTCCTATGCAAACCAAATTGCATCGCGGTAGTGGCATACTACCCTGCCCCACCCTCGTAGCCTCTTTGATGGAGGAGATGAACAAGAGAAATGAGGTGAATTTCTCCGCCAAGATGAGATTGGGATTGAACGACAGAGATGAATGGAAAGAACTGACTGAGATATTAAACAATTCTTGCTTGAAACACCTTACCATCCACCCACGAGTGGGCAAACAGATGTACAAGGGCAAAGTGGATATGCTTGCTTTTGACGAGGTGTACGAAAGCCTACGGATACCCCTCATATACAATGGTGATATTTCCTCTAGAGCAGAGATGCAAGAATTGCAAGAGCGATACCCCAACCTTCAAGGTATGATGATAGGCAGAGGTTTGCTGGCGCGCCCGACGATGGCTAAGGAGTTTGCCATAAACAAGGACTTGTCTGATATGGAGCTTCGCAACACCATCTTTGCCATGCACGAAGATATATTGGATGTTTGTACCAAGAAATACAAGGTGGATTCTCAAATTCTGCTTCACATCCATGCCTTTTGGGAGTACATGGAAGCTCAGATGGAGCGCAAGACATGGAAGCGTATTATGAAGGCTGGCAATCTGAAAAACTACCTTGAAGCCGTCAAGAACATCTGAGTTTTACTCACTGAAAATAATATCAAATACAATAATTCAAAACGAACAATAAATTATCATCATGAAAAAGATTTCCCTACTGCTAACTCTTGCCTTTGTGGCATGTATAAGCATCTCAGCACAAAACGCTTTGCCCAAGGTGTACAACGAAAATATCAATCCTCTGGAACAGATAGACAACACTATTGTCAAGGCTAAGAAAAGCAAGAAAAACATCATCGTGCAATTGGGTGGCAACTGGTGCATCTGGTGTCTGAGATTTGCGGACTTTATCAACAAGAATCAAGAAATCAAGACTCTCGTTGAACAGAACTATGAGTACATCCATGTCAACATACCCAGACGTGGCACTCCCGAGGAGAAGGCTGCAGAGCCCTTGCAGAAGCGTTTGAACAATGCTGGACGTTTCGGTTATCCTGCATTGGTGGTTCTCTCACCCGATGGCAAGGTGCTGCACATTCAGGATAGCAGTTTCCTGGAGCATGAAAGCAGTTACGATGCTAAGAAAGTGCTTCGCTTCCTGAAATCCTGGACTCCCGAGGCTTCAAAAATATGATTTGGTGGTAAGAAAAGTATTTTCCAAACCTTGGAAATGTGATTTTGCGTAAAGAAATACATTTCCCAAGCCTCGAAAATGTGATTTTGAGTAAAGAAACGCATTTTTCAACCCTAGAGCATGCGATTTAGCATATGAAACAACTATTGGTTACTATACTTGTCCTCCTGACGTCAATATATAGTTTTGCCGAAAGTGATACGTTGCAAGTCAACACCAGCAACTTATGCATTGAGGTGTACACGATGATACCTCAGCGCTATAGCTCTCGCACCGTCAATGACTACTCCCTCTGCCTGAAGGGAGATACCGTCGTGTGCAATCTACCCTACATGGGCAGAGCATACAGCACTTCGTATAGCGAGCAGGATGCACCACTAACTTTTACCTTACCAACCAAAAACAAGGAGGTGCAACAGAAGAGTGGCAAGAAACCAAAGACAACCATATCATTCACTTGCCATAAGGCTACCATCACCTACAACTTCAAGATAGAGCTTCTCCCAAAAGGCTCTGCTTACATCAACGTCATCCCCAGCAACGCTGATGGTATCAGTTTTAAGGGCGATTACAAATCAGAAATGACTAACAAAAAATAATACATTTCATTATGAATTACGAATTGGAAATGAATCCCAACAAATTGGTTGCTTATCTAGGCAAACCATGCAAAGAATTTACCAAAGCTGACATTGTTCGCTTCATCAAGGAAAATGAAATCCGTATGGTTAATTTCATGTATCCTGCCGGCGATGGAAGATTGAAGACATTGAACTTTGTTATCAACAATGCAGCTTATCTTGATGCCATTCTCACTTGTGGTGAGCGCGTGGATGGCAGCAGCCTTTTCCCCTTTATCGAAGCTGGTAGTAGCGACTTGTACGTATTGCCTCGCTTTAGCACCGCCTTCCTTGATCCATTTGCCGAGATACCCACACTCTCTATGCTTTGTTCTTATTTCAACAAGGATGGCGAGCCCCTAGAGAGTTCTCCTGAGAACACCTTGCGCAAGGCATGCAGAGCCTTCAAGGAGGTGACTGGTATGGAGTTTCAAGCTATGGGCGAATTGGAATACTACGTTATTGCTCCCGACATGGAGATGTTCCCAGCTACTGATCAGAAGGGTTATCACGAATCTGCACCCTATGCCAAGTTCAACGAGTTCCGCACCCAGTGTATGGCATACATCGCCCAGGCAGGTGGACAGATAAAGTATGGCCACTCAGAGGTGGGCAACTTTGCTATCGATGGTATGATTTACGAGCAAAATGAGATAGAGTTCCTTCCCGTCAATGCCGAAGATGCTGCTGATCAGTTGATGATAGCCAAATGGATTATCCGTAATCTGGCATACCAATTGGGATATGACATTACCTTCGCTCCCAAGATTACCACAGGCAAGGCAGGAAGCGGTTTGCACGTTCATATGCGTATCGTCAAGGACGGACAAAATCAGATGCTCGAAAATGGTGTACTCTCCAGCACCGCTCGTCGCGCCATTGCCGGTATGATGCAACTTGCTCCTTCTATCACAGCCTTTGGCAATACCAACCCCACATCTTACTTCCGTCTTGTACCTCATCAGGAGGCTCCCACCAACATTTGTTGGGGTGACAGAAACCGCTCAGTGCTGGTGCGCGTACCACTTGGTTGGGCAGCTAAGAGCGACATGTGCAAGATAGCCAACCCTCTGGAGCAGGAAAGCAACTATGATACCACTCAGAAGCAGACAGTAGAGATGCGCTCTCCCGATGGTTCTGCCGACATCTATCAGTTGATAGCAGGTTTGTGCGTAGCATGCCGTCATGGTTTCGAGTTGGAGAATGCTCTTGAAATTGCAGAAAGCACCTATGTCAATGTCAATATCCATCAGAAGGAAAATGCCGACAAGTTGAGCACTCTGGCACAATTGCCCGACAGTTGCGAAGCTTCTGCTGATTGTCTGGAAAAGCAACGCACCGTTTTCGAGCAGTACAACGTATTCAGCCCTGCTATGATTGATGGTATCATCAAGCGTTTGCGCGCTTATGGCGACAAGACATTACGTGCAGATATCGACGGCAACCAAGAGGAAATGCTAAAACTTGTCAACAAGTACTTCCATTGCGGATAGTATTCCTTGAGAAACGACATAATATACTCGTCACTACATACGGAGGGTGTATCATTCAAAAAAAGGTGCACCCTCTCTTTTAAAGAAAAGCATTTACAATAACCTTAACAGAAAACTCCCATTACCATGAAAAGATTTACACTATGCTTTGCGATATTGCTGAGCCTCGTGCTTAGCGCTTGTTCCAGTTCCAAGGTAGCTAGTAGCAAAGAATGGACAAAGATTACCAATGGCAACCTCTGGCTCACCGCCTCTGGTGATACCGTGCAGGCACATGCACCTGGCTTTTTGAAAATAGGCGACACCTGGTACATGGTGGGCGAAGACAGAGGCAGAGAATGGCGCCCCGATGTAAATCTATATAAGAGCAAGGATTTACAAAACTGGACTTTCGTTAAGAAAATCATAGAAAATGGTGTCACCAGTCCTGATTTGGGCAAGAGCCGTATGATAGAGCGTGCCAAATTGCTTTACAACAAGAAGACAAAGCGCTTCGTGGTATGGTGCCACTGGGAGGCTAGCAACTATGGTGCTTCGGAGGCGGCGTGCTTCTCCTCCGACAAGATTGACGGCACCTATCGCATAGAATGGAGCGGACGCCCCTTGGGCATCAAGAGCAGAGATTGCAATGTGTTTGTGGACACTGATGGTACCGCTTATTTTATTTCCACCACCGAAGAAAACCAGCACCTAGGCTTATTCCGCCTTTCCGAGGATTATCTCTCCGTAGTGGAGCACACTCAACTCTTTCCCTGGCAAAAACGTGAAGCTCCTGCTATAGTGAAACTGGGCAACAAATACTTCATGTTCTCCTCTGCTTGTACCGGTTGGGCTCCCAATCAATGCAAACTCTCATGGAGCAACAATTTGAAACAAGGATGGAGCCCATTGGAAAATATTGGCGACAATAAGGCATTCCGCACACAACCAGCTGCCATTCTGGAAATCAAAGGTACAAAGACTACTTCTTACCTCTACGTTGGAGACAGATGGAAAGATCCTAATCTGGCTCAATCCAAGACTATCATCTTCCCTGTCACTTTCACTGACACATCTTGCGACTTCAGATATCGTGATAGTTTCGAAATCAACTTCAAGACTGGAGAATGGCGAGAAACCACAAAACCATAACACACACACTCTCTATGCCACAAGAACAAAGTAGTATACAAGATTGCCAACGCACCAATCTCAAAGAACCTAGCAAGTACAAGGTAATAATACACAACGATGACTTTACCACCATGGAATTTGTGGTAATGATACTCAAGCAGGTGTTTTTCTATACCGATAGCAAGGCTGAAGCACTCATGCTACAGGTGCACAACAATAATAGTGCCGTCGTGGGCATA
This sequence comes from Bacteroidaceae bacterium, assembly GCA_017381015.1. Taxonomy (GTDB): domain Bacteria; phylum Bacteroidota; class Bacteroidia; order Bacteroidales; family Bacteroidaceae; genus Physcousia. The sequence goes on along the minus strand of JAFOCV010000126.1, from coordinate 18,920 downwards.
TACACCTACGATATAGCCATCACCAGAACCAAGAAAGCCACTCGTATGGCTAGAGAAAACAGTTACCCCCTACGTCTCACCGTTGAAGCTGAATAACCCACTTTTCATATGCCAGATATACCAGAATATAATGAAACAAGAAGACTTAACCTCGTAATAGAAAGAGCTTACTTCTATACCAAGGAGTGGAGACACGAGTGTGTCATGCCAGAACACTTCCTGTTGGCTCTGCTGGATAATACCGAATTTCGCAATGCCATCAGTTACCATATAGATGCTGACGAACTATTTGAAAGGGTGGCTACTCATCTTGACGGAATAGAACCAATGCCAGAGGGTATGGAACTCAATCCTCAAAGAATGGACGTTTCCGAGCAGACTATCGAAATGATTAGAACCTCCTTTGAGCAGGTGAAAAACAGTAGCGCCCAAGAGGCTGATATTCCTCATTTTGTGCAGGCTATGCTGGAATTGGACGAATCATGGGCTGCATATTTGCTGAAGGAAGTTTTGGGTGATGAAGAGACAGACTTCATGGTTTATCTCATCACCCAGTGTGAACTACGTGATGAACACAACTGGGAAAAAGTTCAGAAAAAAGACGAGAATATTCCAGAGTCAGATGATTTTTTTCAAGAAAAAGAAGAGCACAACCAACCGTCTCGTGCCGATTGGCGTCAGTGGGTTACATGCATGAACGATTCATGCCATAAGCGCAACCCTCTGATTGGCAGAGAAGACGAACTGCAGCGCACCATACAAGTGCTATGCCGTTGTGATAAGAACAATCCCTTGCACGTGGGCGAACCAGGTGTGGGTAAGACTGCCCTGGTATGGGGATTGGCTCAGAAGATAGTTGACGGCAATGTTCCTGCCAGATTGAAGGACAGCAAGATATACCAACTGGACTTGGGCACTCTTCTGGCTGGTACCAAGTATCGTGGCGACTTTGAGAAACGCATGAAGCAAATAATGGACGGAGTTCTGAACGAAGGTGATAACAACATCGTTTACATAGATGAGATACACACTCTCGTGGGCGCTGGTGCTGTGGGCGAAAGTGCCATGGATGCCTCCAATATGCTCAAACCATATCTGGAGAGTGGCAATGTGCGCTTCATCGGTTCCACCACTTACGAGGAGTACAACAAGCATTTCTCTCGCTCCAAGGGTATGATACGCCGCTTTCAGCAGATAGATATACTAGAACCCTCCGTGGAAGAGACAATACATATTCTGCAACAATTGCGCCCTCGCTACGAGCAGTTCCATCATGTGGAATACACACCAGAGGCTATCTCCTATGCCGTAGAGGCAAGCGCCAAATATATCAACGAGCGTTTTCTGCCGGACAAAGCCATCGACTTGATAGACGAGGCAGGTGCTGCAGCAGAGGTATCTGGAGCAGACAGCCAGGTAGACAAGAAAGCCATCTCTGAGATACTAGCCAAGATGTGCAAGGTAGCCAATCTTTCAGAAGAAGAGGACGACAACGAATATGCTGCTCTGGAGCAGTTGGAAAGTCGTATGCTGTCACAAATCTTTGGACAAGACGAGGCTGTGCGTCAAGTGGTGGAGGCAGTGCAGATGTCCAAGGCTGGTTTGCTGGATGATGGGAAACCACTCTCTAGCCTACTCTTCGTAGGCCCCACTGGCGTGGGTAAGACAGAGATTGCCAAAGTACTGTCCAAAGAACTGTCCATCCCTCTGGTACGCTTTGATATGAGCGAGTACACGGAGAAGCATGCCGTAGCCAAGCTGATTGGTTCGCCTGCCGGATATATTGGTTATGACGATGGAGGATTGCTCACCGATACCATTCGCAAGACTCCCCACTGCGTGCTTCTTCTGGACGAGATAGAAAAGGCTCACGAAGAGATTTACAACATACTGCTCCAGGTGATGGACTATGCCCAGTTGACGGACAATAAGGGACGACATGCTGATTTTCGCAACGTCATCATCATTATGACTAGCAACGCAGGTGCCCAACTGGCTTCCCACGCTATGGTGGGCTTTGGCGGTAGCACCAGTCGTGGCGAAACTATGCTCAAGCAGGTAAAGCGCACCTTCAAGCCCGAGTTTATCAACAGGCTCTCCAGTGTGGTAGTCTTCCACGATATGAACCAGGAGATGGCTCAATTAATCTTGCAAAAGAAGTTGCGCCAGTTGGACGAAAAACTGCTCCAGAAGAATGTTCACCTCACTCTCTCGCCCTCTGCCATGGCATACCTCCTTGCCGAAGGATATACCAAGGAATACGGTGCACGAGAGATGGACAGAGTTATTGCACAGAAGGTGAAACCCTTGCTGATGAGAGAAATCCTGTTTGGACAACTGAAGCAAGGTGGTTCGATAACGATAGATTACAACGAAGCCGATGCCTGTTTATCAATTGGATGAGGGACTATGGTTTCCCAAACCAGAGTTTGGAGAGCCTGACGGACTCTTTGCCGTGGGTGGTGACTTGTCGCCCGAGCGCTTGCTCTTTGCCTATAGTCTGGGTATTTTCCCATGGTTTTCTTTCAGAGACTCCGACGAGCCTTGGTGGTACTGCCCCCAGGAGCGCTTTGTCATCTTCCCCGAAGAGATACACATCAGCCATTCCATGAAGCAGATGATGCGCAATGCTCGCTATGATGTTACCTTCAATCAGTGCTTTGAAGAGGTAATACGCAATTGCTCCGAAGTGGATTCGCGTGACGAACTGCCTGGCGCTTGGCTGGGACAGGAGATGATAAAAGCCTATACCGAATTGTACAGAAGAGAGCGTGCCATGAGCGTGGAAGTCTGGGAAACCAATATATCAGACGGTTCTCGCACGCTTGTGGGTGGTTTGTATGGTGTGCTCTCAGGCAGCGTGTTCTGCGGCGAGAGCATGTTTTCCAAAACTCCAAGTGCCTCCAAGTTGGCACTTATCACCCTGGCACAGCGTCTGCAACGGATATCACAGAAAACTCTGATTGACTGTCAGTTTGAAACGCCTCATCTGCGCAGCATGGGTGGCAGACATATCTCCTATGCAGAGTATATGGATATTATGAATACTAACAATACATAAACAACAAAAACTTACCCCCAGTCTATGATGTCGTTCACCAAACACCTGTTTCTCTGTCTCAGCGCCATGCTGTGCACCAGTGTTTCCGCACAGATTCGCTTTGAAGACTATTTCCTGGAGAAGACTATGCGCCTGGATTATTACCATGCAGGCAATGCCCAGGAGGAGTATTTCTTTTTCGATGAAGTAATCGAAGAACCCTATTGGGCAGGCAACAAACACTATCTCATTGAGCAGCGCAATGTGGGCAACCTGATGTTCTTTGTCAAGGACAAGACTACTGGCACTCTACTCTATTCTCGAGGCTACTGCACCCTTTTTACCGAGTGGCAAGCCACCCCAGAGGCACAGATTACCAGCAAGGCTATGCCAGAAGGTATAGTATTCCCCTTCCCCAAACATGATGTTACCGTGGAGATACACACACGCAATGTGGCTACAGGCAAGTTCCAGAAGAAGTTCTCCTGCGACATTGATGTGAACAGTTATTTCATTCGCAAGTCACGTCCACACCTTCCCACCATGGATATTCACTACCAGGGACATCCTGCCCAGTGTGTGGATATAGTACTGCTCAGCGAAGGATATACCGAGGAGGAGCGAGACAAGTTTGTGCAAGCCTGCCACACCTTTGCCAGCGACATCCTTTCCTACGAACCTTACACTGAATTCAAGAAGCATTTCAATATTCGTGCCGTGTGGCTGCCGTCAGAAGAGAGTGGAGTGAGCATCCCTGGCGAACACCTGTGGAAGAAGACTGCCCTGGGAGCAAGGTATTATACTTTCAACAGCGAGCGCTATCAGATGATAGAGGACTATCAGTTGCTGCTTGATGCTGCTGCACATGTGCCCTACGAGATAATATATGTGCTCAGCAACAGCCAGAAGTATGGTGGAGGTGGTATCTACAATTTCTACGGTATCAGCGCTGCCAACATCCCAGGTGCTGCTACCAGAAAGACGTATAGCCACGAGTTTGGACACCTGTTCGTAGGATTGGCAGACGAGTACGTGGGTGGCACAGAAATGGAAGGCATCTATCCCCCCAGTACCGAGCCTTGGGAAGAGAATATTACCACGCTGGCAGACTTCTCAAGCAAGAAGGATTGGAAACAGATGCTGGGCGATGCCCCTGTGCCCACTCCAACGAAAAAGACGCAATGGCAATTAGATCCGAAGAACCCTGATTCGCCCGACTATAATCCCCAAAAGCCATGGCAAGTGGGTGTGTACGAAGGCGGAGGCTATCTGCCAAAGGGAGTCTACCGTCCCTATCCCAATTGCATGATGAACTGGTTCCACCGCATAGACATATACTGCCCTGTGTGCCAGCATGCTATCAAACGAACTGTTGAGTTGTATATTGCTCCCGGAAATAATGCAGAATAAGATTAGATTGAAACTTTGCAGTTAAATAACTGCTCAAATATAAACCATCAAAGTAATAATTTGAATTTATGAAAAAACTATTATTTATATTAACAGGAGTGGCTCTGCTTACTGCATGCCAAAAGATTTCGTTAGAAGACTTCAATACCCCTACAACAGAAAGTGAAGTACGTATACTTACACGTTCTGCATCAAATGTAAATATATCATATCCCATATACCTATATGCATTTAACATTTCTAGTGGCAAACTGCAGTCGAGTTCAACCTTGAAGTCAGAATCAGACACACCTGTACTTAATCTTGGTGCAGGCACATATCACTTAGTTGCTGTAGCTGGAATTGAAGATTGCGAGGTACCAGAACAACCAACCATTAACAGCACGATAACCTTGCCCAAAGATTCACTTCTACAACAGCCACTACAAATGGGAAGCGCAGACATATCTGTTAGTAAAAGTACTACAGTAACCATTACTCTCTACAATCAAGTAACAGCAATTAACATAGCATTAACTGATATACCTGACGATGTTAGTGCCTGCCACGTTAGTTTTTCTTTGATGCACAATTCTATTTCTTATGGAGGCAAGCTCAGTGGAACAACTGTAAATACTATAGAACTAAATAAACAAGCTAATAATATATGGTCTGCGCCATTGTTTTATACACTACCTAGTAGCAATCAACAACTAACATTAAGTATTAATTGTACATCACCTCAAGTATCTAACACATATGGTTATATTCACAACGGTCAATTAGCTGCCAATACACCTTATAATATAATGGGTAGTTATAAAACTGGGTTCGCAGTAAATGGTGTTATTAACCTAGCTGGTTGGAATGCTCCACAAGAGATTAACTTCACCTTTGGAGCTGAAAACAATGAAAACTCTGATGACTCTAATGATGATGAAAATGATGATACAGAGGAAGACAGAGACGAGTATGTTGTTAATAGTATACCTAAGGTAGGAACAATATGGAATAATCATTTTGTAGCTACTGTACTGGATGCAACCACATCTGAAGCAGAACTAATACTACTTAGCACTACGGAATGGGATGGTGTTACAAGTGCCACACATGCAGAAACACCTCATATGGCTGCTAACTTTGCCGCAAGTTATACTGAAGATGGTATGACAAATTGGAGTATACCTACACGTGACGAAGCTAAATTAATGCGCACTGCAATTGGTCTGGATAAACTAGAGTCTATAAACGCTGTACTAAAGGCTAATAACATACCCCAATTGAACGTTGGCGAAAGCGACAAAGGTGAAAGTATCAGATACCTATGCGATGACGCTACATTTACATACGTGTGGGACGGAACAAGTATAAGTAAAAGCGGTACGAAGCGAACCTACAACCTGCGCCTTATAAAACGAGTAAAGGTTGTAACCAAATAATCTGGTGTATAGGTCAGTTTTTCTCTTGGACATTGCTCTAAGAATAGATACAAGAGAGCATTCAAGAATATCCAGATTAGTTAACAAGAAAGAAACTGTATACGAAGAGAGGACCCTGCTTCACAGCAGAGTCCTCTTATATGTTTGTTTGGAATTTGTTTTTTGGAAAATGTGTGTTTGAATTTGTTTGATTATGCCTCTGCAGGAGCCTCTGTGGTTTCTGTTTCAGCAGTCTCTGCAGCCTCAGCCTCAGCCTTTGCGGCAGCTTCGGCAGCCTTCTTGTCAGCTACCTTCTGAGCGATTGCTTCTGCGGTCTTCTTCTCAGCCTCAAGTCTTGCAGCAGCAGCAGCCTTCTTAGCAGCAGCTTCCTTAGCAGCGAATGCTTCTAGGCCCTTCTGCTTGTCAGCCTTCCATGCCTCGAACTTGGCCTGAGCAGCAGCTTCATCAAATGCACCCTTCTTTACGCCACCACGCAAGTGCTTCATGAGGTAAACGCCCTCGTCAGAAAGAATGTTGCGAACTGTGTCGGTAGGCTGTGCACCGTTCTCTACCCAGAACAAAGCGCGATCGAATTTCAAATCTACAGTGGCAGGATTGGTGTTGGGGTTGTAAGTACCAATCTTTTCTGTAAACTTACCATCACGTGGTGCTCTTACATCAGCAATCACGATGCTGTAAAATGCGTAGCTCTTACGACCGTGGCGCTGTAAACGAATTTTTGTTGCCATAATTTTGTTTTAATTAATGGTTTTATAGGTTTGAAATATGCAATTATCACGTAATTGCGGGTGCAAAGTTACACTTTTTTACTGAAATACAGCGAATAACAGGAGTATAAAATACTCTTTCAGGGCTATTTTTCTCTATTTTATTACTTCCGAGTATCGTTTATAGTATAAAAAACTTTCGATATATCAATAGAATGTTATTTCTTGTATTACTTGTGCCTTGACGAAGTCATTCATTTTTTTTGCTATTTCTGTACGCATCATCAATAAGTTCTGCCTCAAAGCTGGACTCTTTATTTGAACTCGCATAACGTTACCATAGATATCAATATGTCCGGTATATTTCGCCACAGCAGCTCCCATTACCACAGACCATCCCTTTATCATTCTATGCTGTAATAAAGGAGTTTCTAATCCTTCACTTCTCAACCAAATATCCAGAAGACTATTGATAGCTGTTGTTTTATGTCTTTCCATAAAGGTAAATTCTATATATTAGTATTATCCTTTCATATGGTAGAAATCCTGATACTCTGACTTTATCTTAGTCGCTAGCGTTCGGTATAATCTAAGCTAACTGAATTATACTCTCACTTAATTGCGACTTTGGTTCTTTAATGCCTTTTACCTGAATCTTTATCATTTTTACTTACTCACATAGACCACTATGTTAATGTTAGCTTGTGAAAATTACAACTCTACTATAGTAGAGGCAATACAACTCTGACCTAATTTACAGAACCTACCTAACATCATATCGTAACGATAAATACTATAATTCACTAAAGGTGCCATTTTCACAATAAAACAACTTGTAATCCTGTGAAGTAAGGCTAAGTATCTTATCCAAATGATCTCTGTTGGTATCTGTAATAAACGTCTGCCCAAAGGAATCGCCACTTACAAGGTTAACGATGCGCTCTACTCGCTGAGCATCCAATCTATCAAAAATATCATCCAACAAAAGAATGGGACGAGTACCTGTACCTGTGTGGTGCAAGAACTCGTACTGTGCTAATTTAAGAGCAACAAGCATTGTCTTATTTTGCCCTTGACTGCCTTCGCGTTTGATAGGATACCCATTAATCAGCATCTCTAAATCATCACGATGAATGCCATGCAAGGAATACCCTACGGCTAAGTCCTTGTATCTATCTCGTTGAATTACTTCCAACAATGGTCCGCGTTGACAATGACTTATGTATGAAAGGGACACCTGCTCGTGGTCCTGAGCAATGAGATTATAATAACGCTGAAATATAGGAATAAATTCATCAATATACTTCTGACGTCGCTGATAGATAAACTCGCCCTCTATAGCCATTTGCTCCTCCCATAATGAAAGAATCTCCGTATCACATGGAGGTTCCATCTTAAGAAGAGCATTTCTCTGAAGAAGAGCCTTGTTGTATCTCGTTAAAGAATCTAAATACGGCAAATCCATCTGAGATATAACCACATCTATGAAACGTCTTCGTTCCTCACTGCCCCCAGCAATAAGCAAACCATCTGAAGGTGATACTAATACAATGGGAATTAAGCCTATATGTTCAGCCAATCGTTTGTATGGTTTCCCCTGACGTCGCATAATTTTCTTTTGTCCACGTTTGAGAGAACACTGTATTTCCTCCAAAGTATCATCTTCACACTCATATTGTCCTTTTAGCATAAAGAAGTCCTGCTCATGTCTGATACAAAGAGAGTCTTGCGTTACCCCCAAACTCTTGCAGAGCGAGAGAAAACGTATCGCATCAAGGAGATTTGTCTTACCCTCACCATTGCAACCAATAACACAATTCAAGCCGGGCGAGAAATCCAACTCCGCCTCCTCTATGTTTTTATAATTGAGAATAGATAGATGTTTGAGCGTCATAATGTTCGCAAAATTATGTAAATTTGACATGACAACCAAAATATTGAGGTATTAATTTCATTATATTAAGAAAAAAGACTAACTTTGCACCTCGAATTTGACTTTTTGAATAATAATAAATAAAGAACACATAAACAGTTATGACAAAGAAAGTAAAGACTGCTCCAGTCAATGAAATTGACGAGACAATCGCAGTAAGCCGTAGCTTTATCGAGAAAAATTTCAAGATGTTGGTTGGCACTATTGGTGGCGCACTTCTTGCAGTGATTGTATGTTTGCTAGTGTATCAGTACTACATCGTGCCTCGCAATGCTGATGCTGCAGATAAAATTGCTGTAGCAGAACAGATTTTCCTCACTGGCGACTATGAGACAGCTCTAAATGGTAATGGCACTGATGCTGGTTTCCTTCAGGTTATTGAAGAGTTCGGTTCTACACCCAGCGGCAATTTGGCTAACCTATACGCTGGTTTGTGCTATGCACACACAGACAAGTACGAGGAAGCCGTTAAGTATCTTGAAGCTTATGATGCATGTGGTGACATCATGATTAGCAATGCAGCAATTGGCACATTGGGCAATTGCTATGCTCAGTTGGGACAGAACGACAAGGCTGCTGCTACATTGGTAAAGGCTGCAAAGAAGGCAAACAACACTACCCTATCTCCCATCTATTACTTGCAGGCTGGTCAGATTTACGAAAGCCTTGGCAAGAATGCAGAGGCATTGAACTGCTACGAGACAATCAAGGCTAACTATCCTCAGAGCATCTACAGCGGCGAGATTGTTAAGTACATTGAGCGCCTTAAGTAACATTCTCTCCATATAAGAATAACATTATTTTATTATGGCTAGCGCATTACATAATCTAAGCAGTTATGACCCTACAACAGTGCCCGATGGTAGCGAATACAAAATAGCCATCATCGTGAGCGAGTGGAATGAAGAGGTAACTGGTGCTTTGCTAGAGGGAGCATACAATACACTTCTTAAGCACGGAGTTAAGCAGGAAAACATTGTGGTTAAGACTGTACCTGGAAGCTTTGAATTAGTATATGCTTCTGCGCGTCTAAACAATACTCTTGAATACGATGCCATCATAGCAATTGGTTGTGTAATACGTGGAGATACTCCTCATTTCGATTATATTTGCCAGGGCACTACACAAGGCTTGTCTGAAATTAATTCAGAAGGTTTGACTCCCGTAATTTACGGATTGCTCACATGCGAAAACATGCAGCAAGCGCTAGACAGATGTGGTGGTGCTCTTGGAAACAAAGGTGACGAGTGTGCAATCACAGCCTTGAAGATGATTGCAAATTACAACGACGAAGAAATTTAAATTATCATTTCTTTACACTGGTCTGCATCATTATTGTTAATAAGTTTAACAATCGAGTAGGAAGAAAACTATTTTGTATTCTTCCTACTTTCATTTTACAACCTCTAAAGCCACACGACGCAACAACATTCACTAGAATTATAAAAATGTCATAATCACCCCTAAAAACAAAAGCGCCGGCTTAGCATCACACTAGGCTGGCGCTCTCTTATGTATTAACAAGAGGGAATACTTTTTATATATAATCCGTAACCCTTTCCTGTTCCTTATTCTATATCCTAACCTTGATTATCAACTTGCGCTGTTTGCCCTCGCCCACTAGGGGTGCATGTGCATCCTCGGGATAGACAAGAAGGAACTCGCCCACTCTCACCTGCTGCCAGCATACCTGCGAGTCGGTGTACAGTGCGCAATCGCCTGCTTCATCAAAGGGTGCATCGCTATTGCCCAGAAAAGAGAGATGCTTGTAACCAATCAGTTCCGTCTGCAAGAGAGGGACATGTATGTCTATGTACTGACGATGTGCTTCCAACTTTTGTACATCGGCACTTACCATCTCGGCGTCTACGACATTGATAAAGAGGTTGTCGCCATCCAGAACGATACGTCCCGCTGGTACGGCAGACAAATCATTTGCCTTGATATAATCAAAGGCTTTCTGAAAAAGAGGATGCAGGCTCTCATAGCGAGCACTATCCTGAATGTGTGCTAATATCATATGCGTGTGTATTACGTGTGTGTGTGAAACTAGTCCAGGAAGCGATACTTGCCCTTGTCGCGTGGCTTAGCCTCGGGTGCCTCATCAGGATAACCGAAACCCACGCATAGCGCCAATTCGTAACCCTCGCTGAAGTCCAGCAGATGGTGAATGGGGGCACACTCGGGACTACCGTTGATAAAGCGCACAGGGCTGCCCAAGCATACGCTACCCACGCCCATGCTCCAGGCGGAAAGCATCATATTCTCTGCCAGCAAACCTACGTCGTAGGCAGAAAAATCATAACCCTTGTCTCTGGCTATAAACACCATCACAGGTGCATCGCGCAAGCATCCTGCCACCACGGCGGAATCCAGCTCGGGGTGTGCCATTGCCATGGTGGACTTGATGGCAGCGAGCATCTCGGGCTTGTCCACCACACGTATCTCCCACGACTGTTTGTTCTGTCCATTGGGTGCATTGATACCACAGTCCAAAATCTCAGTCATCACCTCGCGTGGTATAGCTTGAGGTTGATACTTGCGTATGCTACGGCGTGTCATGATAGTCTCCACCACGGCATCCTTGTGCTTGCAGGCACCACCACCGTTGCAGGAAGAGAGCATGGCAGCAATTGTCACTACTGCTCCTGCCAGTATGTATTTAACCTTGTTCTTCATTGTATATTATATATAAGGAGAGGTAAGGAGAGGAGAATTATGCCTCTCCCTACTCTATTTTTTTTTAGAGGAATACATTAACTCTGCTTGGCAGCAATGCGCTCGAGCGACTGGTACACCTGCATCAATCCACGGGGTACATGGAAGCAACCCTTCCACTTGCCACCCTTGAGGGTAAGAAGTACTTCGCCACGGCGATTGAGATAGCCATACCATTCGGGATACTCTGGATCCATGAAATGGCTCCACACGTAATTGTGTATACGCTCGAACCACTCCAGGCACTGCTCGTTGCCAGTTAGTTCGTAGCCCTTAATCATGGTAATAAGAGTCTCGATGTGTACCCACCAGAGTTTCTGGTCCCATTCCAATTGTTGCATGGGGCGATTGAGTCTGTCCATGAAATAGAAAATGCCTTCATACTCCTTGTCCCAACCGTATTCCACCTCTGCCAGGGCTATCTTCACTGCCTTCTGTATCAAGGCATCGTCGCCAAGGCGCTTGCCCAAGTCCATGATGAACCACATGGCTTCGATGGCGTGTCCGGGATTGAGCAGACGTCCGTCCATGCAATCCACCATCTCATTATTGGTACCCAGATGCTCTACTATCAAGCCCAATTCAGGACGATAGAATACGTCCATCACCTCGTGTACACAGGTTTCGATAGTCTTGTCCAGGAAGTCTTTGTCCAGAAGTGACTCTATCTCTAGAGCCACGTTGCAGAGAATCATGGGCAGGGCAAAACTCTTCAGTGCACGAGCTCCGGGAGATGCCTTGCACCACTTGCCCTTGGGATTGTCCTGCTTGGAGAGAACTATATCAAATGTCTTCTTGGCTATCTCTGCATACTCTTGATTGCCAGTAGCGATAGAGAGCTGTCCGAAGGCAATGACTGCAAAGGTATAGGAGAAGATATTGTAGGGCTCTACCAATGGATTGCCCTCTCTGTCCAGAGCAAAATACCAGTTGAGATTGCCATCATGTCCGTACTTTTTGAGAAACTCGGCACCCTGGATGGCTGCATCCAACCATTCCTGACGCTTCTCTACCTTGTTGTACAATGTTGATAGCATCCATACTTCACGTCCCTGTAGCCAAATAAACTTGTCGGTATCAAATACCTCGCCATCACGCTCCAGACAGGTAAAGTATCCGCCAAACTCCTTGTCTATGCTCTTCTCCATCCAGAATGGCATCACTCTATCGAGAAGCTCAGACTTGTACTGCTGAGCCAATTGTTTGAAATCTATCATTTTACTTTTTTTTATTTCTTTTTATTAAAATTCTATTCTTTCGAACAAACATAGATTGTTCTGGTTACCTGATGTGTTCCTTATTACAAAGAAAGCATATCATACGTAGAACTGGAGGAACAATCCGTTTTAGTTCTTCGCACGGGTAAACAGAGATATAATCCACGCCACCACGATGCTCACTACCATACCAGTGGCTCCGAAGAGGAAGAGGTTGGCATCCGTACACCAGTTCATCCAGAATACCACTGCCTCGCCTGCAATGAAACCAATCAGTGCAGCATATCCCTTTACCTTGGGCATGAAGACGGCAATGAAGAACAAGCCGCCCAAACCGCTGGTGAGCAAACCGAGGATGGTGTTGAAATAGTCTAGCAAAGACTGAATGTTCCATGTAGCCATAAAGAGGGCTATCACCAAACCTATCAAACCGCTAACCATAGAACTCCATCGTGCCACTCGGAGCAACTGTGAGTCGCTCGTAGCAGGACGGAAGCGTTTGAAGAAGTCGATAGAGAAGGCTGTGCTGACACTATTGATATTGCTGGAGATGGTACTCATAGTAGCTGCAAAGATAGCGGCTATCAGGGCACCTGCAATACCTGCTGGCATCTGGCTCATCATGAAGAAGGGGAAGATGGCGTCTGCCTGTGTCATGGTTACATCCAACTCGGCTGGATTTGTCTTATAGAATGTGTACAAACCAGTACCTATCATATAAAAGGCTACGCTGACAAAGACGCTCATCACACCGTTTACCAAGATACCTCTGCCGGCTGACTTCTCATCGGGAGTGGTGAGGTAACGCTGAATAACCGTCTGGTCTGAAGTATAGGAAATCAGATTATTGGCAATACCACCAATGATGATTACCCACCATGTGGGTTGTGCCCACGAACTGCTCCAGTCAAACAAACGGAACTTGTCATTATCCAAAGCAATATCTATGCAGCCTCCAAAACCGCCTTCAGTGTTTATTGCCAAATATATCACAGAGAAGATGGCTCCACCTACCAGGATAAGTCCTTGAATCACGTCACCCCAGATTACGGCTTCCACACCACCCATAGTACAGTACACGATGGTAACCAAGCCCATCAGTACAATACACAAGTAGATATCAATACCAGTAACTGCTGTTAATGCCAGCGAGGGCAAGTATAATACCAATGCCATACGTGCTATCATGAAGACACAGAAAAGGGCTGATGCCATCAAACGTGTGACTACATTGAAGCGCTGTTCAAGCACCTCGTAAGCACTGGTAACGTTGAGCTTGCGGAAATAGGGCAAATAATACCATATCACGGGGAAGCTAACCAGAAGTATCATCCACAGCATGGGATAGTACGTCCAGTCTGTAGTGTACGCCTTGGCAGGAATAGCCATATAAGTGATAGCTGAGAGCATAGTGGCGTAAATACTGATACCTGCTGCCCACCAGGGAATGCGTCCACCGCCCTTAAAGAAGTCGTCGGCTCCGTTTTCCTTCTTCATGAAATACATACCCATACCAAGCATAGCCAAGAGATAGAGCGCAAGCACTGTCCAGTTGAGCCAACCGAAATTCTTCTCGTTGGTAACCTCCACATGGCTCACGTCGGTACTTCTGATGCCGGGCATCAACTCGCCTCCGCTATAGCTCCAGCCGGTGCCGTTCAACTCCTTTGTGAGGCAGGCTCCTGCTCTGGCAAGAAGACTATCACCAGGCAACAGGCTCCATGAATCGGTAATGGTGTGGTATGTCAATACATCCTTGCGGAACTTGTACCACTCGGGATTATGACGGAGGTATAGGCTGTCCTGACGTCCAGAAATGGCATTCAGGAACACCTCGTAATCTACACCACCAAAAAACAATACATGGCTATAACCTGATGATGCACAGGTGCTGCCTATGATTGCCTGACGCTCCAACCAGCGAGAGCCGTCCTCTTGCTCAACCCATACTCCTGCAGGAGAGGTGCGCTTCCACTCCTTGGAAGACAGATTCATAGACAATGCATCGTCATATACCACTGGTTTCAGATTGAGAGAATCCACCTTGGGCTGATAACCACCAAAGATGAACAGTGCATTACCCTTTGCTGTATTCTGAACGGCAACACAGGGCTGCAAACGACAAGCATCAGGCATAGTGCCCACTAGTGTCCACTCCTTAGCATTACCAGGATACTGAAGGCTATACACCTCCTGATTGGGCACACCATTGCTCTGTCCACCTGCCACATAAATGGTACCATTGTGATAGGTGGCGGCAAAGTTGTCTAGTCCCTTGGGCAAATTGGGCAAGTCCTTCTCTTCCTTATAAGCAGAGTTGATAAACCAGCACTTGTCTTCTGAGTTTACTCCATTGGTACCGCCAATTACTACCACACCACCTGCTACTTGCACACTGGCTCCATAGGCGATGGGATAGAACTTCTTCTCTCCTCCATCAGCACATGGTATGCCAGGGAAGTTACATCCGCCCCATGTCCATAATTTACCGTCAAGCCAACCTGCATAATGCCCCGACACAGCATTGCGCATAGGGGGAACTGAGGTGACAGAAACACGGTTCTGTCCCAAGCAAAGCAAGGGACAGAGCATTAATAATAGAAATAATCTTCTCAACATATATTTGTTTGGGAAAACTGTATCGTGTCTGAAAAACTACGTCACTCAATATTAAAACTTATTGCAACGCTCGAAGAAGTTGATTGCTTCCAATTCTGCACGCATAGCATTCTCCTCGTCCTGAGTCATGTTCTGGAAAGGAGTGCGGTTGGGACCTAAGTCCAAACCGATGAGCTTCATAATGCGCTTGCCACCAACGATATTGCCACGGAAATGACAAATCACATTGATAACTTCCTGAGAGAAGTTCTGCAACTCACGTGCCTTATCCAAATCGCCTGCCTTCCATGCATCAATGATACCCACCAGGTTGACACCATTATAGTTGGTAGTACCACCGATACCACCTTGCGCACCACCCATTGCCAATGAGGGAAGGATGGTTTCGTCCTGTCCGTGAAGCATATCAAACTTGCCATCAGCATACAAGCGACACTGATTGTACTCGTAGATGCTCTCGTATGTGTACTTGATACCAGCAAAGTTGGGGATACGTCCGTCCACAGCCTCCAGCAACTTTACCATGGGCAAGAAAGCACCATTAAAGGCTGGGATATGATAATAATAGAAGGGCAACTCGGGAGCACCTGCTGCTATCTCTTCACAGTACTTAACCAACTCCTCAATGCGTCCAATCTTGGGGAATGGAGGTGCCATAGCGCCAATACCCCAAGCACCTATCTTCTGAGCATGCTCGGCAAGCATACGAGAATTGCGCACACAGCAAGAACCTACATGTACGATTACCTTAAAATCGCCTGGCAAAGCACGTGCTGCTTCCACCCAAGCCTCAGCCAATCGCATGCGTTCGTCCTCAGTGAGCATATAACCCTCACCACTACTACCATTGATGAATACGCCCTGCAAACCATTCTTCTGCAACATTGCAGCATAAGCAGGAATAGGTTCTAAATTAACATCACCATTAGCATAAAATGGAGTAAATGGTGCATTGATAAGTCCAATTATCTTTTCCATAATGTGATTATGTTTGTTTGGTATTATTTCTTAATTTTAGTTTTTTCTTAGTCTTTTTAAGAGCAGAAAAGCATTCAGAGCATTCGGAGTATTCAGATTATTCAGATTATTCGGAGTATTCGGAGTATTCAGACTCTCCTCCGACAATAATCCCACCAAGCGCTGACATGCACTGACAAGCAACATACATGCCCTAGTCTTACACGAAATCTTTTCTACACTCGCGACTAATCGTTCTCCGCTTTATTCTATCACGTAGCTCTCGCCCACCTTTGTCTTCTTGATAACGATGGTGTTAGCATCCTTTGCCTTGAAAGAAACCTTCTTACCAGCAGCATTGCGAACAACCTTCTTTGCAATACCGGGATACTTGATATAGAGAGGACTACCTGCGTGGCTGGTTACCTTAACCTTAGTCAATTCGCCGCCCTTCCAATCCTGATCTACAGTAAAGTTACCAATTGCCTTCAAACCATGAACGTGTCCTTCTGCCTCCCAAGTAGAGGGCATTGCAGGAAGCAATTGCAATGTATCGGTGTGGCTCTGTAGCAACATCTCGGCAATACCTGCGCAGCAACCGAAGTTACCATCAATCTGGAAGGGTGCATGAGCATCATATAGATTGTAGTACACACCACCTGCATACTGATTCAAACCATAGTCTGTAGAGTGGCGAAGAGCATTCTTCAAAATCAAGTGTGCATGATCACCATCAAGAGCACGTGCCCATAGATTAACCTTCCAACCCATACTCCAACCAGTAGCAGCATCGCCACGCAACTTCAAAGAGTTAACGGCTGGCTGGAAGTATTCGCTTGTGGGAGCAATCTGTGTCAAAGGATACAATGCCATCAAGTGGCTCATGTGACGATGATCAGGATCATCACTCACGTGATAGGGGCTGTACTTCCACTCACGTAGGATGATGTCACCCTTCTTGATACCGTTGCGTCCGTCTACCCAACCACGATTCTTGTCTGTACGTGCATCATATACCTCTGTATGAAGTCCCTTGTCTGTCTTTGCCAAATAGTCCTTCAACTTAGCCAAATCTTCCTTAGTCAAACCTGTTACCTTGCTACCAAGTACCTTCTGAGCACCATCAACGCTCATGAGCAAGTAGTGAATCAACTGCTGAGCATGCGCTGTACCATCCTCCTTGGGGTGTGAATTCTGCTCTGCACTATACTCATCGGGAGCCTCATAGGTGCCATCCTGAGCCTTCTTCATGCGCTCAAACCAGAACTCTGCACAGCTCCACATTGCGGGGAAAGCCTTAGCAAGGAAATCCTTATCCAAAGTGTAACGATAGTGCTGCCACAAGTGTGCGCAATACCACGCATTGGCTACAAAGTAATTGGTTCCCCAAATACTCATACCACCAAACAGACTACTCTCTGTAAACACAGTCCAACCCTTTTCCACACCAGCATATTTCTTTGCTGCATTGTGCCAATTCTCGTCACCTGCATTCTGAATGATGTAATCCAACAGTGGCATGTGCAATTCGCTCAAGTTGGTTGGCTCTGTGGGCCAGTAGTTCATCTGAATATTAATGTTGGTGTGAATATCTGAGTTCCAGGGAGCATTGCTCACGTTATTCCAAATACCTTGCAAGTTGTTGGGAGCCATCAATTCACGGTTGCTGGAGATAGCCAAATAACGTCCGTAGTAGAAGTACAACTGCTCCAGGAATCTTGCCTCGGGATTATCCAAGTTCTTAAGGCTATTATAGTAGTCAATAAGTTCGTTTGTGGGACGATTGCTCTTGGCATTCAAGTTGAGAGCCACACGATTGGTATAAGAAAGGAAGTTAGCCTTATGATCAGACATAATGCTGGAGAAGCCCTTCTTGCAAGCAGCATCTACACGTGCCTTCATCTCCTTGCCCAAATCATCAAAAGAAATACCAGATATACGTGACTTGGTATTGGGAGCAAAGTCAGTACCAGCAGCCAAGTAAAGTACCACTTCCTGAGCACCTACAACCTCGATACCCTTCTTTGTAGCGCGAACACTACCAGTACCAACATTTACCACCTGCATTGTTGCCTGATAAGACACAGTCTCCAGTTTGCCATTAAAGTTGGCATAAACCTGACTGGCTGCATCTGTGCTATACACAACAGGGCTTGCGTTGATATCTCTACCAGGAGCAAAAGAGAAGAGCAAATGCAACTTCTTATCACCCTTTGCAGAATACTTCACAGCAATCACCTTGTCTGGATTGCTTGCCAAATAAGTGCGCTCATAAAGAGTGTTGTTGCTGGTGCACTCTACACGTGCTATACCCTCCTGCAAATCAAGGCTGCGAACATAATCCTTCACCTCGCCATCCTTGCCAGCTTGGAACACACCGCTCAAGTCCTCTACGAAGATACTACCAAAGTTCTTGTACTGTCCGTAGCCACTACCATAACCTTGCATATCGCTTGGTGTACCAGTCCATAGAGTTTTCTCATTGAATTGGATTTCATCCTTGGCAAGTCCGCCAAAAAGACTACCGCCCAATTGTCCATTACCAATGGGGAGTGAGTACTCCATCCACACATTCTTTACTCCTGTTGCAGTTGCAGGTACATCGTACCACATTGTCATTGGATTCTTTGGAGTAAAATCCTTTGCACTTGCCGACAAGCACATCAAAGCCGCCATACCCAAGGCATAGCGCTTAAGTCCAGTTTTAAAGGTTTTCATCATCATGTAATATTTTTGTTTTAAGTTTATTTTCAAATTCATTTCGAATCGTTATATCCTAAATCTACGCTTCTCTATTTTCGTTGAATATTTTATTTTCTCGTATTCTTACAACCAAAAAACGATATTCCAACACCAGTTTCTGTTCTCAAGTATCAAGAAATCCATTTCCCATCTCTTCCT
>JAFOCV010000125.1 GCA_017381015.1 Bacteroidaceae bacterium | reverse complement strand
GGTGGTGGTCGTGGCAAGGCTCAGTTCCAGATAATGTGCCTGGCATTTGACCCCAACAACATCTACGGACAGACGCGAATAGGCTCTGGTAGCGTGAGCGAGCGTGTGAGCATACGCTTCAATTGGAATGCCTCCACCACCATCTCCAAGGGTCAGCGATACTTCTCCCAGGTACTGACCGATGGCCCAATCTCACGTATCAACTTCTGCACCATACCCGAGCGAGAGATAGGTGCCGAGATGCCCATATATGGCCAGTACGATGAGGGCTTTGACGAGGAATTGCGTCCCTACATAGAGCATCTGTGCAATGCCCGTGGCCTGGTGGATTGTCCCAAGGCGCGTGCTCTGTCCCGAAGGTTGATAGAGGAGTGTGCCGACTTCTCTCGGCTGTCACAAAGCCGTGTGTATGAGAACCTTTCCTATCGTGCCAACGTGATTGCCTACCTCAAGGCGATGGTGCTATACGTGGCGCAAGGCGAGCGCTGGGACAAGCGCACCGAGGACTTCATCCGATGGTCTCTGCACTACGACCTATGGTGCAAGATGCACTTCTTTGGCCAGGACATCGAGTATGCCGAGGCAAATGCCAGTCGTAGAGAGAAGAAGGGTCCTCAAAACCTACTGGAGCTATTGCCAGATGTATTTACCAGAGAAGAAGCCCAACGATTGCGACAACGCATGGGAATTACCAAAGGCAATGCTTCACAGATGTTGAGGACATGGAAATTTCGAGGCTATATCGTGGAGGAGGAAAACAATTCCGATTCAACAGGAAATACTTGCTATCGAAAGACAGAAGAGTACAAAATGAAACATTAACCCCGTTACAGCGTTACAGCGTTACAGTTATTTTTTTTGAGATATGAATACACAACCACGAGGATTGCGCAACAACAATCCACTGAACATCCGTCACTCTGCCAGCAAATGGCAGGGTGCACGCTCAGAGCAAACCGACAAGTCATTCGTACAATTCACATCCATGGCCTACGGCTATCGTGCCGCATGGAAGGTACTGGAATCGTATTGGCGCCATCTGCACAACAAGGGTATGCCTTTTACCCCCTTCAACATCATACACCGCTGGGCACCACCCACGGAGAATGACACCAATGCCTATGTGCGCACCGTATGCTCAATCAGCCGTCTGACGAGCAACGAACCACTGCCACAACCCAGCAAGGCATGCCTGACAGGCGAGCTGGACAAACTCGTCCTCCTCATCATGGCAATGACCACCATGGAGTGTGGCATCAGAACGAAAGACATCAACCCCGAAGACATCAAAGAAGGATATGAGAAAGCATTCACTTACTAGAGTTTCCTTTGGCTCCCTCGCCATACGCTACTACCCAGACTTGTGCTACAAGTCAGCCCTGCGTGGCCTACGCAACGAGATAAGAATCACCAGAGGTCTTCTCCCTGCCCTGCAAGAATGTGGTTATCACGAGCGTCAGCGCATGATTACCCCCAAACAGGTGAAAGTAATCGAAGACTACCTGGGAGAGCCCTAGAGCGACGAGCGATGAGCGATTCTTAACCTCTTACCATACACAACAGTCTCCGTGATGGTCTTGGTGCCTCGCGGAGACTACAAAAGAGAGAATGGGAATAGGTTATTTATCTGATTAGAAAAAAAATATATGGGCAATTAAGATCGGATATTAAAACTTTTTACTAATTTTGTTTCAGATATTGGCTATTCAAGACGGATCAGATTATTGAATATTAGCTTGATTGATGCAGTTACCCTCTACCGGGTATGCTGAAACGGCACTTTTCAAAAAATGACGTAAAAGATGTTCAAGATATATATCACAGACTCTGTATATGACCAGATTAACTCTGCCGAGAGAGGTAAATCCTTGGCGGAGCGTTCTGATTTATATAAAATCCTGCATCAGCAACCCTATAAGGTGCTAACGGAGGAGGAGACCGTAAGGCTAAAATCAGAACCAGAAGTTTTACTAACAGACCCCTCGGCGGTGTATATTCTTGACATTTCGAATACTGAGGCCCAGGGATTGCAGAAGCAGTATGGGGTTATGTGTCTGAGTGGCGAAAATCCTGACATATCGCCATTGATAGATGTCAATGATGTACATATCGCATTGGAGGACGAAAGAATGGGACGTGGATGGGACTCGGTATTGGATAGCATAGAGGCACTTCCATCCAATGCTTTGATACTAACGGACCGTTATTTGTTTGCTTTCAGACACCCGAATGCTGGCGATGGAATTGCTAACGTGTCTGAGATATTGGATGAATTGATGCCCAAGGATTTCCAGGGCGGAGACTATCATGTGACTATTATCTTTGACAACATGGCCAAGCATAGTACATATTCTTTTAACGAAATAATACAAAAGTTGGAGGATATCAAAAGACTATTAAATCGCCCCTACCCTATCATGATGGAAACGCTGGGTATTACACCTGATTGTCCTATGTACAAGAAGTTGCACAATCGTCTAATAATATCTAATTATTATTTGGTGGAGGCTGGGCACAAACTGGCTGCATTTAACAAGGACAGAGCCACTGCACGTCAGATGCTGATTCCGTTGACTTTGTTTACCGAAAGCAGCATCAATGGCACATCAACTCCTCCGCTTGATGCCATTGAGCAGACGATAGATACTCTGCAAGACTTCTCAAAATCATTGCAAAAGAGGCCATTCCACAACGATTATTTCTA
Source organism: Bacteroidaceae bacterium (assembly GCA_017381015.1). Lineage (GTDB taxonomy): Bacteria > Bacteroidota > Bacteroidia > Bacteroidales > Bacteroidaceae > Physcousia. The sequence continues at coordinate 28,035 of JAFOCV010000125.1, read as the reverse complement.
TGCCGTCAATGGCAGACGGATGGAGAAATGCCTGTGTATGAGAAACAGATTGATAAAGTAAAATTAACCAAAGCATTGACATCAAATACTCACATACTGAACAAATGGATAGGGAGAACGGTGATGGTTCTCTTGTTGCTTATTACCCTGCCTTGCTGGGCCGATGAGGGGGATTTTCCTGCATGGTACAGAACCACTACGGCATTGAATGTCAGAGTGGCGGACAATGCAAAAGCCAGAAAGATAACTACCCTAAAAAAGAATGCCGAAATCAAGGTAGATTATATTACGCGCAACAATTGGGCTGCCATACAATATGGGCAACAAAGAGGGTATGTGTCCTGCAAATACATCAGATATGTGAGGGATGCACAGAAGGCTACCAGTAATTCGGCATCAACACACAACAACACGAAGAAAACCTACGGAGGATGGCCTAACCTATGGAACATAGCATTTAACCTGGGTATGTGGACCTTGGTAATTGTTTTCCTCAGAAAAATTGCCATCGGTCTGTTGGGCATAATCAGTGTATTCATGTACAAGGTCTATTGGGTGGTGTGTATCCCCTTCTATGTAATGAATTGGTTGCAGAGGCATCTGTCTAAACCTTGGCGAATACTATACAAAACCAATAGTGGCAACGACGCTGGCAATAAAAGATTGCGCAACATATACGAATGGATAAAAATACCTATATACGTAGCACTCACACCACTTAGATTTGTCAACGCGGTGTACTTCAATATGGTTGTTCATTGTTGCTTTGAAATGTACAACTATGTCATAGAGATATTCCTGCCCAGTAACGAAAAAGAGGGAGAAGACAACCTCCTGCTTATGATTGTGCTCATCCCATGGAGAGTATTGAGATATGTTGTCTGGCATGGCAGTTTGACCTTCATAGAAGCAGGTATATGGACTATTGTAGATACCTTTGTGCCTGCGCTTACTCTGTTTCATGGTACCAGCGAAGTAGCAAGCACCACGATTACCCATGCTGGGCGTAGCGGATATTCTAACTATCTAAGCGGCATATGGAATGTGGGAACGGGCAACTATGCTGGAAATGGAATATACTTTGCACCTGCACGTAGCACATCGCTGCACTACTCTTCCGGAGCATTAATCGTATGCCGTGTCTCTCTTGGCAAGGTGTTGGATTTGGGGTTGGCACCCTGGCACGTATATCGTCAATGTGGATACCGTGATGCGCTGGGAGCAACAAAGTGGGGGCTAAACAACGGCTATGTCACAGGTGAATGGTGGCGCAAGGATAGAGGTTGGTGGGAATATTGCATGTATGACTGGCAGAACAGATATAATTATAGTTGGAGAATCCGTCCACTGTACGTCTTAAATCTGAATGAGCAAATGCTGCAACGCATACCTGGGGGTATGGCACATTGGTTGTTCCGGAAAATGGTTATCTGCGACATTTTTATGTATTTCAAAGAAGCATTAAAGAGCTAATTATTACTATCCGGTAAACAAATGTGGTACAATGGTACTTACTACAGATATGTCTCCTTCATATATTCCGATTTACACTCTACCTGACTACAGACGGAATGCCCTTACTCCGCAATGACGCTGTGCATGAGAATATCGTGCTCTTCGGTGGGCAAGAAGGACAAGTGCTGATATGAGAAACATAGTCCCATCCTGTATGCTGAGGTCAATTGAGGGAGGAGACGGTCATAATACCCTTTACCTCGGCCCAGACGGGCTCCAGAGGGAGTAAAGGCCAGACCAGGAATGATGGCCAGAGTAATTTCGGCATACCTGTCCATAGTGAATAACGTGCCTGTGGGTTCCAGGATTCCGTAGGCTCCTTGTTGCAAAGAATGGGGGCTATAGATGTATAGTTCGAGATTGTCTCCCACGACCTTGGGGAGCAGTATGGTTTTACCTTCTGAGTGAGCAGTATCTATAAGTAGGGATGTATTTACTTCGTGGGGAAGCGAATAATACAGAAGTATGACAGAGGATGTGCGCCATTGCTCCAAGGAAATTACCTTACGGCATATCACATGGCTCTGCTCTGTTTCCCATGACTGAGAACGTGCCTTGCCCAACTGCTTAACCCACTTGCGAATATCTGATTTCTGCATATAGGGGAGCCTTGCATTAAGACTATATTCACATCCGCAATAGACCTGATTATAAAAATTATTGACACGAAGCAATTCATTGCGCCTCTGTTGCAAACCGCCCTTACGCCAATTACGGTCATCAAACTCCACTCCCCCTACTTGCTCTGCAGCCCAATGACCTGCCACAGATATCTGTTCGAGGCTCTTCCATCGACTGCTGGCCAAAGTAGTGGTAAAGACGGGTATGTTCAGACGCTTACAGCACTCGGCTGCACGAAGCAAACGATATCTGAAACAAACGAGACAACGGCTACCTCGCTCGGGGGCTTGTTCATGACCTTGAACAGAGGATGTCCAAGACGGATGATTATAATCCTCGTCAATAATCTCCAAACCCAGTAGTTGTGCATAACGTGTGCACTCTGTCTTGCGAATCAGATACTCTTCCTCTGGGAAAATGTTAGGATTACAATAATAGAGTACTGGACGGATATCGTTTTGCAACATCCATTCGATAATGGCACTGGAACATGGAGCGCAGCAACAATGCAAAAGTACGGTTTGGGGCATAGGGCAGAGAGAGAGTAAAATCAGAATAAAATATAGTATAAAAGTCTTCTGAGTGTCAGATTGTTATTTCTTTGAAGTATTGTCTGCTTCGGATTCAGAAACCTTGACAATGACCAACGAGGGATTGTATTGCTGCAAATGAGCCACGAACTTCTCTTCATCGCATAGATAAACTGCTAAGGTCTGTTGCTTGGTCTTGATGATAAGTTGGTCCTCTGACTTTCGTTCCAAAGCAATAATATCATCGTAGTGGAAGGGCTTATTCAGTAATCGCTGGGATATGATATGATTGTCTTCGTCTACGTATATGACTTGGAATATATTGTAGAGGCAGCCCCAAGCAAGCATCACAAACATATACCACCAAGGAATGATGATGCCTGACGTTATTGTGAGCCTGCCTTTGTATGCACCATAGATGAAAGCAAACGTTATAAATAAGCTGATGGATGCATATACCAGAAATGACCACCACAAATTTTTCTTCTGCTTGTAATATATGGATATATACTGTTGCATGGATGGGGGAGGCTAAAGTGTTTCATTGAGCGAAGTGCCAAGCAAGCTCCACTTCCTGGTGTAAGTGGTGCGTATGCGCCAAGGCTCTGGATACTGATTGTTTATCCTATTGCCCACACCCTTACCTGGTCCCAGAGGAATACCCTTGTAGGCAAGCGTTAACTGACCTTTGGGGGCATCAACGCGAATAGTTTCGCGGCGAAGATAGGCAAGAGCATCATCGTAGGAAAGATTTACCAACGGACCCTCGCATTCAAACGCCTTGGGAAGGACGCGAAGTGTACGTTGGGCCTTGCGAATTATTATTTCCTTGAGAGCAGGGAAATCATCAGCGTCCTTTGTTTCAGCAGCAACATCGCCAGCATCGGTGGCATCTACCTTGCGCAAAGCAGCGCAATAGAAGCCCTCACCACGATCACGTCCCGGGAAGAAATGGCGCTCCTCAAGCAATTGGGCTCCTAAGGAAGAACATATCCAGCGGACATTGTCTTCATCTTCATATCGATTGAAGGTACATGTACTATAAATAAGCAAACCACCCGACTTGAGAGTGTGCCATATGTCACGAAGAATACTTCGCTGACGCTCCACGCACATCATCACATTGTCCAGGCTCCAATCGGCAATAGCCTGTTCGTCCTTGCGAAACATACCCTCGCCCGAACAGGGTACATCTGTCACCAGAACATCAAAGCAATCTGTAAATGCGCCAAAATCTGCTGGGTAATTATTGGCAACAAGACTCGCAACTGGGTACTCTCCTGCTGACATACGTGTCCACTTCTGCATATTCTCTGCCAGAATATTTGCTCGTTTGGGCATAGGCTCATTACTCAAAAGCAAAGAGCCCTCGGGTAACAAACCGGCCAACAGGGTGCTCTTTCCTCCTGGTGCTGCACAGAGATCCAGAGCAGCAGATGGGACAGTAGGACCATATTGACTGAGAAGGTGTGCCACATACATTGAAGAGGCCTCCTGGACATAATATACTCCGGCATGAAAGAGGGGGTCGAATGTAAAAGCAGGACGCTCCGTCAGATAATATGCTCCAGGACACCATGATACGGCTTCACCTATACTTGGCAAAATATCCTGTACCATTTCTCGTAAACTCTCATAGGCTTCTATCTTACGTGTATTTAAACGGACAGAAACCTCTGGCTCTGTGTCAAGCAAAGCACTACAGAGAGATTCCGTAACAGCGTCGCCATGATGCTGAATCATTAGCTGTACAAAGTCGGCAGGCAAATTCTTCATGAAATATATGCAACAATCTACAAGTTTTTTTACAGTTTTATACCGAGACAACTCCCTTGATTGCTGGCCAAGGGTCGTAATCTACCAGGGTAAAGTCCTCGTACTTAAAGTCGAAGATATTTTTTACCTCTGGGTTAAGAATCATTCGTGGCAATGGACGTGGCTCTCTAGATAATTGCTCGCGAATCTGCTCCATATGATTGGTATAAATATGTGTATCACCTGTGGTATGAATGAACTCACCTGGTTCTAAGCCACAAACCTGGGCCATCATCATACAAAGGAGTGCGTAGGATGCTATATTAAATGGGACACCGAGGAAGGTATCGGCGCTGCGCTGATACAACTGTAAAGACAACTTGCCATTAGCCACATAGAATTGGAAAAAGGCATGACAAGGAGGCAGGTTCATATTATCCAGGTCTGCAACATTCCACGCAGATACAATAATACGACGACAATTGGGGTCTGTCTTGATTGTATCCACGGCTTGCTGAATTTGGTCTATAAAACCGCCATTATAATCTGGCCATGAACGCCACTGATAACCATAGATATGACCAAGATCACCTGTCTCAGGATCGGCCCACTCATTCCAGATACGCACTCCGCGTTCTTGCAACCAACGAGCATTGGTATTACCCTGAAGGAACCATAATAGTTCATAAATGATGCTCTTAAGATGAACCTTCTTTGTTGTTAGCAAAGGAAAACCTTCTGAAAGATTGAAACGCATCTGATGGCCGAATATACTGATAGTACCCGTTCCTGTACGGTCGCCCTTCTGAACGCCTTCTGCTAAAATCCTATCTAATAAATCAAGATATTGTCTCATATATTGTAAATAATGTTTTCACTATATATAAACTCTCAAATACACTTATGTAAAATAAGGTATTGAATAATATTATATTCGTTCGTAATCCACAAACCTATAAAAATAGGCATGTTTTTCGTCTGTTTCATGTGATTCAGAGAAAGTCTCCTTCCACTCAGTAAGACTAAACTCTGGGAAATAGGCATCTGCCTTATCTGGTTGAGCATCAATTTCTGTCAGGCAAAGACGATGTGCCAAAGAAATTGCTTCACGATAAATACTCTCTCCTCCTATGATATATACCTCCTCGTCAGGAGAACAACTGGCAAGAGCTGAATTTAAGTCTGAGTAAACCTCAGCTCCAGGAAGTTCGGTGACCGAGCGAGACAACACAACATTTCTTCTGTTTGGCAAGGCACCCTTAGGCAAACTGTCAAAGGTTTTTCTACCCATTACTATGGTGTGACCAGTTGTAAGTGATTTGAATCGTTTCAAATCGTTGGGCAACCAGTACAATAATTTATTCTCAAAACCTATGGCTAAATCGCGTGCTACAGCAGCAATAATATTAATCTGCATAATAAAATATTATAAAATGTTATGTACAAATGTATTCGCCAGTCAACAGTATTCTTGTAACTAAAAAAATTAAAGTCTATTAAACAAGCAAGGTGCTTAGCAATAGAACATGTCAGGTGTGGTCTATTAAATAAACAATGAACGGGGGCCAAATATAGGCCTCCGTCCATCAATATTATTACGTTGAAACATGCAATGCCAACAAATGTGACTATGATTAGTTTCTACGTGTTGCAGAGTAGTTGATACGCAACGCCCAAGACTTTCTTAGTACCTCCTTGATATCAGTGATGATACCCATCTGAGTACGAGAGTCTGCCTTGATAGAGATAATCTGTTCTGCCTGGTTTGCCATACCCTGACGCTCCTGAGCAACGAAATCCATTACCTCGCGAGGCTCTGCATATCTATCGTTCAACTGAATACGAGTACTGCTACCCATCTGAGGACGAAGTGCATCAGTAGGAGGACCTACGTAGATGAAACTTACAGCACTCTTCTTTGTCAACTTCTCCAATTCTGTACCAGAAGGAACTGTGAACTTAACCTTCAATGTAACCTCACGCATGGTGGTTACGATCATGAAGAAGAACAAAATGGTAAAGATCAAGTCGGGCAAAGATGAAGTATTCATCTCAGGCATTTCACGACCTTCTTTTTTCTTAAATCCTGCCATATTTAGTTTCCTCCATAATTTTTAGGTTCAGCCTCAGAAATCTTCTGTGGATAGTATGCGCGAACTGCTACCTTCTGCTCGTCGGTCAAAGCCTCGTAGGGACGACCAAACTTACTTCTTGACAATTCATCACGCAATTCGTTGTATGCAGCTACCAGTTCGTTCTGAACCTGGAAGTACACTTCGTATGGTGTACCACGGTCTGTCTGCACAGAAATAACGTGCTTATCTGTCACATAGCAATCACCCAATAAGTCGATAGTTTTACCATGCTTCTCAGGCAAAGTGGGAAGGTCATTGGGGTTAGAAATAAACTCCTTTGCTCTCTCACGCAACAACTTGAGTTCAATGATCTCTGAGTTGCACATAAGGGCACCTGCTGCGTTCAATCTTACGTTAAGAACGTTACGTTCCTTAACATCGATTTGAGCATCTTCCTGTTCCTTGTCTGGTGGCTGAGGTAGTCTTCGCGACAAGCCACTATCTGTATCCATAGAAGTGGTCACCAAGAAGAAGATGAGCAAAATAAAAGAGATGTCAGCTGTAGAACTTGAGTTCAGTGCTGGCACTTTTTTCTTTTTCTTAGCCATATCTTTCTATGTGTTAATACATTTATTACTTAGAAGCAGTCTTAGTCAAAACACCGCTCATTGCTATACCTACAGCTGCGAATGCAACAACTGCCAAGATGTAGATACTCCAGATGAACATATCTACGATGGTAACCATGCTACCAGGAGTAACGGTACCGTCAGCAGCAGTAAAGTCAGGCTCGCCAATACCCAATACATAACCCAATACCATTGAGCCAATGAATAGAAGGCATGTACCAGTGATAATCTTAGAACCTGGAACACCAGTTGTAGCTGCAGAGTCGTTGCCTCTTGTGCTTGCAATACCCTTAACAACAGCCCATACTACAAGAAGAGTAGTAACAGCAGCCAACAGGTACATAAGCACTAGCAACAAATCTGTAAATTGGGGTGCATCATACTCGCCCATCTTCTCATCGCCCCAAAGGCCGAAGAAAAGACCGAAGACGATGGCGCTAATGGCCATGACGCCCAACATTACATACTTGGAAATATTTTGGATTTTCATTATTATATCTCCTTAATATTGTTGTGATACTTTATTAATTCTATCGGATATTATTACTTCTTGCTCTTGTCGCTTCTAACGCACATAACAAGAACTTCCTGCGCAGCCTCTTCCATGTTACATACAAGAGCCTCGATGCGAGAAAGGATGAAGTTATAGAATACCTGAAGAATCAAAGCTACAACAATACCGAAAATGGTAGTAATCAAAGCCACCTTCATACCGCCTGCTACGACAGTGGGGCTGATATCACCAGCACGCTGGATGTCGTCGAACGCCATAACCATACCGATCACAGTACCCAAGAAACCTAGAGAGGGAGCCATAGCGATGAACAATGTGATCCATGAGCAGTTCTCCTCAAGGTAAGTACCCTGTACCTCAGCTTCCATGTTGATAGTACGCTCGATAGTAGCCATATCATTCTGGTCGTTACTGTTTAGGCACTCAAGAGCCTTACGGCTGATCTGTGCAACGGGACCACGAGTAGCCTTTGCCTTAGCGATAGCCTCAGTTACCTTACCAGCAGCAACCAATGCAGCCAAGTCAGCGCAGAACTTACGTGTGTTAACCTGAGCAAGGCTTAGGTATACAACGCGCTCGATACAGAAAGCAAGACCAAGAACTAGAGCAACAGCAACCAATGACATAAAGCCAGCGTCACCTTCGATAAACTTAGTCTTCAAAGTCTTGTGAAGATTTACCTCTTCCTCAACGGGAGCAGCAGCCTCAACGGGAGCAGCTTCTACAGCTTCAGCTTCAGAAACAGAATCTACTGCAGTGGTGTCAACAACTGTGGTGTCAACTGCAGCTACCTCTTCCTGAGCCATTACAGATGAAGTTGAAGCGAATGAGCATGCAGCTACCATCGCAACAATAGCAAATAACTTTTTCATTGTTTTGGTAATTTTTAGGTTTATTAATTAATTATTGTTATTCATTATTCTTCCATTTGGCGGAGAGAACGGGATTCGAACCCGTGATACGCTTTTGACGTATACACGCTTTCCAGGCGTGCCTCTTCAACCGCTCGAGCACCTCTCCAATGGGGTTTGCAAGTGCAAAAATATAATTTTTAATGGACTTGGCATAACTATTTTTGAAAAAAGTTACACTCTTATACGCTTTTTTACATTTTGTTGGTGAATATGGGCGTCTAAAGTTTGCCAAATATGTTTTCTACGGTCGTATTTGTAGTAGAATTGACCTCTTCAAGAGGTACTCCATATATCTCTGCAATTTTTTGTGCTACATTGTACACGAAAGAGGGTTCGTTTCGTTTTCCTCTGTGTGGTACTGGAGCCAAATATGGGGCGTCTGTTTCTAATACAATACGTTCGAGAGGTACTTTTTGCAGGGTGTCTGAGAGATGACAGTTTTTAAATGTCAAAACTCCTCCTATGCCTAATGCAAATCCTTCATATTTCAGCAAGCGAGTTGCAGTTTCCGTACTACCGCTGAAACAATGGAATATTCCTTTCAGTCCTTCGGATTTGTGTCTTTCCATTGCATCCAGCAATTCCGGCTCTGCTTTTCTCATGTGGATGACAATGGGGAGGCGGTGCTCCTTTGCCCATGAGAGTTGGTACTCGAATGCTTCTATTTGTTCCTTCTTATAGGTAGCATCCCAATAGAAGTCCAATCCTGCTTCTCCGACGGCAATTACTTTTGATAGGTATGGCGCCATTCTCTCTAGAACGGGTTGCCAGTTCTCCTTTACGTCTTCCGGGTGAAGGCCTATCATCGGATAGCATGTGTTTGGATAGCGCTCTGCCAGAGAAAACATGGGTGCAATACTCTCCTCATTTATATTTGGCAGGAATATTTTATCAATTCCCACCTGTAGGGCTCTCTGAACAACATCGTCTAAGTCCTGTTCAAAATCCTCTACATATATATGACTGTGAGTATCTACCATCTTTATTGCTAGCTTTCTCTACCCAACAGACTTAGTGCGTACTGCCAAAGAATCTCCTTCTTCTCTGAAGGAAGTGCCACTTTCTCCAAGAGGAGACGCCCCTGTTCAAAGTAAGCATTTACCAGGTCCTGACAGATGGCACGAACGCCTATCTCGTCGTACAAAGCCTTGACGGCAGCAATTTTTTCATCTGCGTCAAACTCTGATACAGTCAACCAGTGCTCCAATTCCGCTCTCTGCTGTTGGTTGGCGCCTTCAAGGGCCTTGATTAGCAGATATGTCTTCTTGTTGCAAAGGATATCACCTCCGATACGCTTACCAAAGGTTTCGAAGTCGCCATATACATCCAGCATATCATCCTGCAACTGGAAAGCAAGTCCTATGCTTTCGCCAAACTTATACAAAAGGTCAGCATCTGCCTGTGGGGCTCCAGCCTGAATAGCACCAAGTTTTAGTGCACAAGCAAGCAGGACACTGGTCTTGAGACGAATCATTTCGATGTACTCCTCGGGACGAACGTCCATTCGGTTTTCGAAGTCAACATCGTATTGCTGTCCTTCACCAATCTCCAGCGCGGTATCGGTGAACAAGTCCATTACGTGCTTGAGGCAATGCTCTGGACATTGTGCCACGAGCTGATATGCCATCACCAGCATACTATCGCCGCTAAGAATGGCTGTGTTCTCATTCCATACCTTGTGTACGCATGGTTTGCCGCGTCTTACCTCGGCTCTGTCCATCACGTCATCGTGCAAGAGAGTATAGTTGTGATAGGTTTCCACACCTAATGCCGTGGGCAGTGCCAGTTCCACATCCTCCTTATACATATTATATGATAATAGGAGTAATACAGGGCGCAGGCGCTTACCACCTATACTTAGCACATAGCGTATTGGCTTGTAAAGTCCGAAGGGCTGACGCTCCAGATGGAGATCGGCCAGCCCTTGGTTTACCTTAGCCAGAATTTCTTCTGAACTGTACATATTTTACTTATTATTATCCTAGACGGAACAATACGGGTAGCATGAAGCGAGAGCGCACAGTCTTGTTACCCTGACGTGCGGGCTTCCACTTAGGCATCAACTTAACCACGCGCATAGCCTCCTGAGACAAGTGCTCGTCTGGAGAACGTACTACGTTAACGTCAACGATAGAACCGTCACGATTAACAACGAATGATACTGTTACACGGCCCTGAACACCCTGCTCCTGGCAAATGCTGGGATACTTGATGTTATCTCTTAGCCACTTCATACAAGCCTCGTCACCGCCGGGGAATGAAGCGTTCTCCTCTACCACGTCATACACGCGATCATCATCTACTTCTTCCACAACAGGACCTACGGGACCTGTAGCCACTGCACCGGGAGCGCCAGTACCTACTACGGTAGTAATAGCCTGATTTACCTCCTCACTGGTTTCGATTTCCTCTTCAGGAAGCTCTGTCTCATTATCAACGATATTAATGATTTCAGCTACCTTGGGAGCTGCCACTGGTGGAGGAGCTACGATTTCCTGCTGCTGAGTAATGGGAATCATGTCTTCTTCCAAAACTACAGACTCGTAAATTTTGCCTTCTTCCTGTACGATAACATCACGAGTAGTGAACTCAAATGCGGCAAACATTGCGGCCAAAACCACCACATAGCCAATTAGCAAACTTGTAGATTTCTGGCCACGAAGTTCATCGTTAACTGTTTTGATTGCTTCCATAATTATATTTTTTTTCGTTTTTAGCACAACTGCAAGGGCAAATGTAGGACTTTTTTTTCACATACTATAGTGTCTCGGACATTTTTTTTGTGTAAAATGCATATTTTGGAAAGCAACAGCGTTGTCCTGCTACTATTTTTATTAACTTTGATGCAAAATACGTACGAAGAAATGAGATTTAGAAGCCTCGCTACATACTTTTCAATTGTTATAATCCTTTTCCTGGCTTTTTCTGATACAAAAGCACAGGAGAACAAGAGCGCATTTGACTTTCTGAACCTTCCTACCTCGTCACACTCGATGGCGCTTGGAGGAAAGAATATTTCACTGATAGAGGATGACGCATCGCTTGTGTTTCAGAACCCTGCTCTGATGAGCTCTGTGAGCAACAAGACTCTTAATTTCAACTTTCTGACCTATATGCAAGGAAGCAAGGCAGGAAGTATCAGTTATGTACAAGCCCACAAGGATAGAGGTTCGTGGGGCACGATGGCACAGTTTGTGGGTTATGGAGATATCATTGGGCTCAACCAGGAAGGTATCTACGAAGGCAACCTGAGCGGATTGGACTTGAACCTGGGTGTTGGTTACAGTTATCTCCTTAGTGACCAGTGGGTTGGCGGTGTGACTGGCAAGTTCATTTACTCCAACTATGCCGGTTATTCCAGCATAGCCTTGGCTGTGGATTTGGGCGTTAATTATTTCAATCCCGACAATGACTTTTCGTTCTCTGCCGTAGCAGCCAATCTTGGCGGACAGGTAAGTGCATTTGGCGAGATAGGAGAATCGCTGCCCATAGACCTGCAATTGGGTGTGAGCAAGGGTTTGAAGCATCTGCCCCTGCGCCTGCACCTGATGTTTTATGATATGTTTCATTGGGGCAAATATTACTATGCTCCAGATAAGGAGTCGGGCGGTTTTCAGATATTCATGAACCATCTGAATCTGGGTGCCGACCTTTCCCTCTATCAAGACCGATTGTGGATAGCGCTAGGTTATAATTTCCGCCGTGCTCAGGAGATGAAGGCTGGAGGCAGTTCGCACGCTGCCGGTTTGACTCTGGGAGCTGGTATCAACATCAAGAAAATCAAGTGCGGTGTGGCTTATGGCAACTATCACGCTGGAGCCCCCACCCTCTCCTTCACCATAGCATACTCTTTTGCCAAGGAAGCCAAGGCTGTGAAGAACAACGCTATAAATACCAACAACAATACGCCCCAGACGGAGTAAGACGGCATCCAGTACGGAGCACTCCCCTGGAGGAGGCAATGCAATTTTTGTAATGTAATGTGTAATGCACATACCACAGTGCCCTCAGAGAGCAGGCAGTGCAGTTTCTGTAATGTAATGTGTAATGCACATACTCCTGCAAGACGTATCAGAAATGTAATAATATAAACAACGAAATACTTTTAACAGAATGATTACAATAGCTATTGACGGACATTCGTCGTGCGGTAAGAGCACAATGGCTAAGAATCTAGCCAAGGAGTTGGGATACGTGTACATAGACACTGGTGCCATGTACAGAAGTGTGACATACTATGCTATGCTCAATGGTATGATTGATGCAGAGGGTAATATTGACACCGAGCGCCTGAAGGCAGAGATGCCCAACATCAATATTTCGTTTAAGTTCAATCCCAATACCGGCAGACCCGACACCTATCTGAACGGTACCTGCGTGGAGGATAAGATTCGCACTCTGGAGGTGAGCAATCACGTGAGCCCCATTGCCACTCTAGGTTTCGTACGCGAAGCTATGGTGGCTCAGCAGCGCGAGATGGGCAAGGCCAAAGGCGTGATCCTGGACGGCAGAGACATTGGCACGGTGGTATTCCCAGATGCAGAGCTTAAGATTTTTGTTACTGCCAGTGCCGAAATCCGTGCACAGCGCAGATATGACGAGCTCACAGCCAAGGGCGAGGTGTGCGAGTATGATGCTATCCTGAAGAACGTGCAGGAGCGCGACTATATCGACTCTCACCGAGAGATTTCTCCACTCACACAGGCAGAGGATGCTATAGTGCTGGACAACAGTAATATGACTATCAGCGAACAACAGGAATGGTTATTGAAATTGACGAAGGAAGTGGTTTCTGCTTCGGAGTAACCAGAGCCATAGGCAAGGCTGAGGAAGAATTGAGCAATGGAAAGAAACTCTATTGCTTGGGTGACATTGTGCATAATGGCAAGGAGTGCAGCCGTTTGCAGCAGATGGGACTGGAGACTATAGGTCATGCCGAGTACAACAATCTTCATGATGCCAATGTACTTTTGCGTGCACATGGAGAGCCCCCTTCCACATATCAGAAGGCCTTAGAGAACAACATACACATCATTGATGCCACGTGCCCCGTGGTGCTTCACCTGCAGGAGCGTATTCGCAAGGAGTACCTTGCCGACACGAAGCATGAGAAGCAGATTGTAATTTTTGGCAAGAATGGTCATGCCGAGGTATTGGGCCTGGTGGGCCAGACCGAGGGTAGTGCCATTGTGATAGAGAGTCCGGAGGAGGTGAAGCGACTGGACTTCACTCGTGACATCTGTCTGTACAGCCAGACAACCAAGTCGCTGGATGGCTTCCGCACCATAGTGGAGTACATCAAGGAGCATATCTCTGAGAATGCCACCTTCAAGTATGCCGACACCATCTGCCGCCAGGTGGCCAATCGTATGCCCCACATACGCGAATTTGCCTCTCGCCACGATGTGATACTCTTTGTCTGCGGCAAGAAGAGCAGCAATGGTCGCGTGCTTTTCTCTCAGTGCCTGGATGTGAATGCTCGCAGCTATATGATAGATGCAGCCAGCGAGATAGACCCCGACTGGCTGCAGAATTATTCCTCTGTGGGTATTTGCGGTGCCACGAGCACTCCCAAGTGGTTAATGGAGGAGTGCAAAGTACGTATCCAGGAGTTGTTTGGCAGCAACGAATGACGTTTTTTCTCCCCTTAGCACGGCTTTTTCCTCTAGTTCGAGCATTTTTTCTATGCTTGGATTTTGGAAAAAGCTATTGCGCAGGCTCTCGTTGATGCTTTCGTACATCCAGTATTTTGCCTGTTCGGCTCTTCTGTAGTCGAAATACCCATTGGCCTTGACAAAGTCCACGTAGCGATAGACCATATCCCATATCTCCTTGATACCAATGCCATAGAATCCGCTGTAGCATAGCACCTCGGGGTGCCATCCGCTGTCGGGTGTGGGGAACAGATGCAGTGCGTTTCTGAAGTGTGATGCTGCCAATTGGCTCTTTTCCACATTGTTGCCATCACACTTGTTGATGATGATGCCGTCTGCCATTTCCATGATGCCACGCTTGATGCCCTGGAGCTCATCGCCAGTACCTGCCAATTGGATGAGCAGGAAAAAGTCCACCATAGAGTGACAAGCCGTTTCGCTCTGACCTACGCCCACGGTTTCGACGAAGACCTTGTCATATCCTGCTGCTTCACAAAGTATTATGGTTTCTCTGGTCTTTCTGGCCACACCGCCCAGCGAACCTGCCGAGGGACTGGGACGAATGAAGGATTTGGGATGCACGGATAGTTTCTCCATTCTGGTCTTGTCACCCAGGATGCTACCTTTGGTGCGCTCGCTGCTGGGGTCTATGGCCAGTACTGCCAGTTTGCCTCCATACTCCTTCAGCACGTGTACGCCAAATTCGTCTATACTGGTGCTCTTGCCTGCTCCTGGTACGCCACTGATACCAATGCGCACACTGTTGCCGCTATATGGCAAGCACTTTTCTATCACCTCCTGTGCTATGGCAATGTGCTCGGGCAGAGTACTTTCCACCAGGGTTACTGCCTGTCCAAGGATAGAGGGATCGCCCTTGAGAATACCCTCTACGTAGTCGCCTGCCGTCAGGCTGCGACGCACGAATCTACCACGCTTCAAATAGGGGTTAATACTAGATGGCTGTTCCACACCCTTGTTAACCACTAGACCTGCATATTCTGCACTATTCTCGGGATGTTCCATATCGTTGTCCTTTGTGTGTGTGTTGTTATATTCCTTCGTTTTGCCATGCAAGGAGAGCGTCCCACCGCAGTGGTTCTTAATCCTCCTGGATGGTGATATTCACTATCTTGACGGGGTTTTGGGCATCGTCGCTGACGAGTAGTACTCTGGGGCGTGCCTTGAATCTGCCCAGCAGGCTCTTCTTGACGGAGAGTGTTAGTTTGGCGCTCTTGCCAGGCTGTATAATCTTGCTGGAGAGTGATGCCTCTACGGCGTGATTGAATACCTGCAGTGCGTGTATGTTCAGCGGAGCGGTGCCATTGTTGGTCACCTGGAGCACTTGTTTCATCTTCTTGCCCTTCTTGCCAAAGAGTGCCAGTTTTCCGCCCTGTTTATTGCTGCTACCGAAGGTGACCTCTTCGCTGCTGAGTGCTATGGTGCCAGTGGAGGTGGTGTCGGGCGATGTGGGAGGCAGCAGCACGGCGGATACTACTATCTCGTTGGACTCGCCTATCCTGTCGCCCTGGTATCGTGACAGATAGATGCTGGTCTGATTCAGTCCATAGCTGGAGAGCTGCCTTGTGTCCAATATCAGGCGGATGATTCCGGACTTGCCGCCTGGTATGTTATCGGGCTTGTATTCGGCATGGAGGTATGGTGGGAGGTGCATGAGCGATGGTCTGTAGGCTGCACGGTCCACGTTGATGACCTTCAGTTCTGTTGCTATCAGGTCGCCCTGTCTGACGTTGTCAAACTCCAGATAGTTGGTACTCATCCTCACGTTGCCCAGGTCTATGGGGAAGCCAATGGCGTGGTCCGCAACCTCGGTAGCCACTCTGCCCTGGAATACGAGGAATTCGGGGTCGCGCTCGGCATTGGTATAGACTTCGATGTACTTGCTGAAGGTGCCCAATATTCCTGCATCGTAGATGGCCGTAATCTCGCCCCTCTCGCCTGGGGCTATATTGCCACGTGTGTATTTTACCTCTGTGCACCCGCAGGATGGGTGTACCTTCTTGATATGCAGTGGTTTATCTCCCTTGTTTGTAAACCCGAATACTATGGTGTGTGGTTTTTGGAACTGTATCTCGCCGGTCTTCAATATCTCTGTATCTGCCACGAAGCGTGGTTGAGCATACGCCACAATGCCCAACAATGCCATACAGATGAATATCATTTTTCTCTTCATAACATGGGCAAAGTTACAAAGAAGTGTGCTATTTTCCAAATTTTACTCTGTTTTTCTATTTTGCCAGATAAAACTAGTCTGTCAATGAGCGCTTGCGCCTGCACGATACGACATATCCGTCGCCGAGTGCATAGGAGCATGGGGTGCGTCTAGCCCCTGCTTGATATTTTTTGCTTTTGATTAATATTGATATGATGGTTTTTATTTCTTTTGCAAAGGTACGAAAATAATTTGTATCTGCCTAATGTTTGAGAATATATTTTGCGAAAAAGTACCATTATTTTCTACCAATGTTTAGGAGCGATTACAGAAAGCCATTACACATTACATTACAAAAACGCTGCTCTACCCCCCGGTCCCAAAAAGCGCAAAAATGAGTTTAATTATATATATATATATATATTATATTATTAATTATTATTATCATATATTAATATTATATTTATTATTATTATTTAGTATATATATATATAATTAAATTTTTTTTCCGTTTTTTTTTCAACGGTGTTTCGAGCCCGTTTTCGTCGTCTTGAGCACAATCATCTGCTACAAGGAGGGGGAGAGTCGCGGTTTTGTAATGTAATGTGTAATGGACCCCTCGCTCAAAATGATGGTAGAAAATTATGGTAGTTTTTCTGAAAATAATCCCAAAAACATTAGGTGGATTGGATATATTTTCGTACCTTTGCAAAAGAAATAAGCCATCATATCAAATTTAATCAATTCTTTTAAAAATTATCAAAATGTTATTATGCCGGCACTGGGTATGCTGTATCGTGCAGTCTGGTGCAAGCGTTCTTTGACAGACTAGATAATATTCTCGCCGCCCCCTCCAGCCCGTATTCTGCCCACCCTCGCCCACCGATTACGATTACAATTACAAAGCGATGCTCTCGCCACCGATTACAATTACAAATTACATTACAAAAGCGCTACTCTCTCGCAAAGCGATTACAAATTACATTACAAAACCGCTGCTCTCCCCCTCTCGCTCATCGCTCATCGCTCATCGCTCATCGTCCCCTTCCCCCTCGCTCATCGCTAGTTGCTAATCGCCACCCTCCCCCAACTAAAAGAATAATGGGGTTGCCTCCGTGCAGAAGTGCATTCCCGATGCCTAATTCGCATTCCCTCAGCTACTTATACCCGTCCCTGGGCGGCAGACTACTAGCCACGAAAAGGGGTGACAACCCCGCACTGAGATTGCCACCCCGTATGATAGAAAATCGATAATTGTCCTGAAAAGGAAAAGGATTAATCCTCCTTGCCCAACAGAATCTTCATCATCTGAACAGCCGAGTATGCCACGGGAGTACCGGGACCAAAGATAGCTGCTACGCCTGCCTGATACAAGTAGTCATAGTCCTGAGCAGGAATTACACCACCTGCGATAACCATGATGTCCTCGCGGCCTAGCTTCTTCAACTCCTCGATAATCTGAGGCACAAGTGTCTTGTGACCAGCAGCCAATGAGCTCACACCCACGATGTTAACGTCGTTCTCCACTGCCTGACGAGCACTCTCGGCAGGAGTCTGGAACAAGGGACCCATGTCCACGTCATAACCACAATCGGCATAACCGGTGGCACATACCTTAGCACCGCGGTCGTGACCGTCCTGGCCCATCTTGGCAATCATGATACGAGGACGACGACCATTTAACTTGGCAAACTCTTCGGTCAATGCGCATGCCTCGTGGAAGAGAGCATCGCTCTTACTTTCTGATGAATACACGTTGCTGATAGTTCTGATTACTGCTTTATAACGACCTACGACAGCTTCGCAGGCATCTGAAATCTCGCCCAATGTAGCACGGTGGCCAGCAGCGCGAACGGCTAGGTCCAGCAGGTTGTCCTGGCTCTTCTTGCCATCCTGGAACTCCTGTACACAGCGTGTGATAGCCTCCAGGTCGGCCTTGACCTGAGCCTCGTCACGACCAGCTCTGAGCTCCTTGAGGGCATCCTCCTGCTGCAGGCGCACGGCGGTGTTGTCAATCTCAAGGATATCGATGGGATCCTCGTGGTCAAGACGATACTTGTTGACACCAACGATGGTCTGAGTGCCACAGTCGATACGAGCCTGAGTGCGAGCTGCTGCCTCCTCGATACGCATCTTGGGAAGACCAGTCTCGATGGCCTTTGCCATACCGCCCAACTGCTCGATTTCCTGGATGTGAGCCCAAGCCTTGGTGTATAGCTCCTGAGTGAGCTTCTCCACGTAGTATGAACCAGCCCATGGATCGATGTGCTTGCACACCTGAGTCTCGTTCTGGATATAGATCTGGGTGTTACGTGCAATACGTGCAGAGAAGTCGGTGGGCAGTGCGATAGCCTCGTCCAGAGCATTGGTGTGCAATGACTGGGTGTGACCCAATACGGCAGCCATAGCCTCGATACAAGTACGACCTACGTTGTTGAAGGGATCCTGCTCTGTCAAAGACCAACCAGAGGTCTGCGAGTGTGTACGCAATGCCATAGACTTGGGATTCTTGGCACCAAAGTCCTTCACAATCTTAGCCCAAAGCAGACGACCGGCACGCATCTTGGCAATCTCCATGAAGTGATTTACACCGATAGCCCAGAAGAAGCTCAAACGGGGTGCAAATGCGTCTACATCGATACCGGCATTGATACCAGCGCGGAGATAGTCCATACCATCGGCCAGGGTGTATGCCAACTCGATATCGGCAGTAGCACCAGCCTCCTGCATGTGGTAACCAGAGATAGAGATGCTGTTGAACTTGGGCATCTTCTGAGAGGTGAACTCGAAGATGTCGGCAATGATCTTCATTGAGAATGCTGGTGGATAGATGTAGGTGTTGCGCACCATGAACTCCTTCAAGATGTCGTTCTGGATGGTACCTGCCATCTCCTCCAACTGAGCACCCTGCTCAAGACCTGCATTGATGTAGAATGCCAATACGGGCAATACGGCACCGTTCATGGTCATAGAGACTGACATCTTGTTCAAGGGAATACCTGCAAACAAGGTCTTCATGTTCTCCAAAGAGCAGATGCTCACACCTGCCTTACCCACGTCGCCCACAACACGCTCGTTGTCGGGGTCATAACCACGGTGAGTGGGAAGGTCAAATGCTACTGAAAGACCCTTCTGACCAGATGCCAGATTGCGGCGATAGAATGCGTTAGACTCCTCAGCTGTAGAGAAACCGGCATACTGACGGATGGTCCATGGGCGGAAGGGATACATCATGCTATAGGGGCCACGAAGGAAGGGAGGGATACCTGCAGCAAAGTCCAGGTGCTCCATGCCTTCAAGGTCTTCCTTTGTATATACGGGTTGGATATCAATCTGCTCGGCTGTCTTCCAGTTGGCAGTGATACCATTCTCCTGTTGCCATTGTAGGCCATTCTTTGCCTCAATACCAGCAAAGATATCTATATTATTAAATGATTTACGTGCCATAAGATTAGATACCAAGTTTAGCGTTATACTCCTTGAGAGTCTTCAACTGGTCCACACGAACGTGGATGAAGTTCTCAATACCAGCCTTCTGCAAGTCCTCTGTGCAAGCAGGAGCACCTGCTACCACAAACATTGCACGGCCATTTAGATACTCATAAGCGGGTACTGCATACTCTGCATACTCATCATCGCTAGAGCAGATGACTACGATGTCTGCACCAGCTGCCAAAGCTGCGTCTACGCCTTCCTCTACTGTCTGGAAGCCCAGATTGTCCACCACCTGGTAACCAGCTGCTGCCAGGAAGTTGCAAGAGAACTGAGCACGTGCCTGGCGCATAGCCAGATTACCGATAGTAAGCATGAAGGCTACGGGCACCTTCTCTGCCTTCTCGGTGGTCAGACGCAATGCCTCAAACTCGCTGGAAAGACGGCTTGCATTGATAGCAGCAATAGCGGGCTGCTCGCCACAAGAGCACTTGCAGCAGCAATCCACGGGAGCCTTGCCCTCGCTCTTCTCTGTGAAGTTGGGGAACTGGTTGGTACCCAACAGGAACTCCTTGCGCTTGCCTGCATCAGCATGACGCTTAGCATTGGTATCGTTGATTACTGCCTGCACAGCACCAGCCTTCACCGCTGCCAAGAAACCACCCTGCTCCTCTACGGAAAGGAATAGATTCCATGCCTGCTCGCTCAATGACTTGGTAAGCTGCTCGATGAAGTAAGAACCACCAGCCACGTCTACCATGCGGTCAAAGTGGCACTCGTCCTTGAGCAACAACTGCTGGTTGCGAGCAATACGCTCTGCAAAGTCTGTGGGAGTCTCATAGGGAGCATCAAAGGGAACTACCACCAAGCTCTCCACACCACCCAAGGCAGCGCTCATAGCCTCGGTCTGAGAACGAAGCATATTCACGTAGCTATCAAATACGGTCTGATTGTAGGTGGTAGTGTAGGCACAAACGTGCATCTTGGCAGCCTCCTTGTTGTCAGTGTACTGACCCACAACGTGAGCCCACAACATACGAGCAGCACGCAACTTGGCAATCTCCATGAAGTATACACCATTGATACCAAGGTTGAACTTGATGTTCTCTGCAGCCAACTCGGCAGGCACACCAGCCTCGGTCAACTGAGCCATGTACTCGTTGCCCCAAGCAAGAGCATAACCGAGGTCCTGATAACTATAGGCACCTGCATCGGTCAGGCGGTAAGCATTCACAGCAACTGCACGGAACAAGGGATAAGCAGCCAAAGTCTCCACCAAGGTCTTAGCCACTGCCAACTTGCCCTCTGTGTCCTTGCCCTTCATCACCATCTTCTCCAATGGGTCAAAGCTGATACTACCAGCCAAGCGTGCCTTGTCATAACCCTTAGCCTCGAAGTATTCCACCAAAATCTGAGCCAACTCCACACAGTGGCACTGGCATGTACGGAAGTTCAACTCCACACACTCTGCCAAAATACCCTCCAATAGAGCCTCCACGTACTCCTTGTTCACCTTCTCACCAGGAACGATGAAGCCCAAAGAGTCCACACCACGGTTCAGAACATCCAAAGCCTTAGCATTAGCCTCCTTGGCACAGTCGCCACACTTGATGTCCTGACGAACATACCAGGAATTGTCCGCAGCCTTGTTGCCACGAACATAGGGAAAGTCACCAGGTAGTGCATTAACTGTAGCCAGATTCTCTACATCCTCCTTACGATAGAAGGGCTCCATGGAAAAACCTTCATTGGTCTTCCATACCATTTTCTTCTGATAGTCCGCACCCTTGAGGTCCACCTCAATCTTCTCACGCCATTCCTGCGCTGAAGGTGCTACAAAGTCAGAGAAAAGCTTTTCTTTACTATCTGCCATTTGTTATAATAAATTATGTGTTAAATTTTGCTTTTTCCGAACAAAAGTACGCTTTTTTAGTCGGCTGACAAAATTATCTGAAACAAAAGTCGTCTTGATGCAAATATTTTGAGTAATTTTGCACGTCAATTATAAAAATCAACAAAAGTTTTTCATTATGGATTGGTTAAGTTCACTACTAACATCAACCGACAGCATCGCACACATCGTAGTGCTCTATGCCGGTGTCATCAGCATTGGCCTGGCGCTGGGCAGACTGAAGATTTTTGGAATTTCCCTGGGCGTAACATTCGTCTTGTTTGCCGGCATCGTAGCTGGCCACTTTGGTCTCACTGGCACCACTTCCACACTCAGCTTCGTACAAGACCTCGGACTCATACTCTTCGTCTACTGCATAGGTCTGCAGGTAGGCCCCGGCTTCTTCCAAAGCTTCAAAAAAGGCGGACTCACAATGAATTTGCTCGCCATCGGAATCATCCTGCTTAACGTGCTGTGTTGCATAGCCCTGTACTTCCTCGTATTCTATGACGGAGGAGGCATGAGCGGAGCCAACAGCCACAAACTGGCAATGATGGTGGGCGTGCTCTGTGGAGCCATCACCAACACACCCGGCCTGGGTGCTGCCACCGAAGCCTGCAACACCATATTCGGCAGCGACGCACCAGCAATAGCCAATGGTTATGCCTGCGCCTATCCCCTTGGCGTAGTGGGCATTATAGGTGCCACCATACTGATACGTCTGCTCACTCGCACCTCGCTGAAGGAAGAACAGGAGAAGATAGAAAAAGAGATAGCAGCCAACCCTCACGTGATACCCCACCGCATGACCATCGTTGCCACAAATCCCGCACTGGCAGGCCGCACCATACTTCAGGTACGCAACTTCCTCGGGCGCGACTTCGTATGTAGCCGAATCCTGCACAACGGACATGTGAGCATGCCCAACAAGGACACCATCATACACATAGGCGACAAAATGTTCATCAACTGTGCCCAGGACGACGCCGAAGCCATCAGCGCCTTCATCGGCCCCCAGGAAGAGGTCGTTTGGGAAGAACAAGACGTACCAATGGTGAGCAAGCATGTGCTTATCACCCAACCAAATATCAATGGTAAAACCCTGGCAGAACTGCACTTCTCCAGCGTACACGGCGTCAATGTCACTCGCGTGCGTCGCGGCGGCATGAACCTCTTTGCAGATAGCCACTTGCGCCTTCAGGTGGGCGACCGTATCGTAGTCGTTGGTCCAGAGGACGCAGTAGACCGTGTAGCCAACAAAATGGGCAACTCAGTAAAAAAACTGGACCACCCCAATCTCTCTGCTATCTTCATCGGCATCTTCGTGGGCATCATCTTTGGCTCACTACCATTCGCCGTACCCGGTGTACCCACACCCGTAAAACTAGGTCTGGCAGGCGGTCCTCTCATCATAGCCATACTGGTAGCCCGTTTCGGCTACAAAGCCAAAATCGTAGCATACACCACCACCAGCGCCAACCTCATGCTCCGAGAAATAGGCCTGGCACTCTTCCTGGCAAGCGTGGGAATCAAGGCTGGCGCCAACTTCATGAACACCGTAGTTGCCGGTGATGGACTCACATACGTATGGTGCGGATTCCTCATCACCATCATCCCCATCCTGATAATAGGATTGATTGGCAAACTATATTATAAAATCAATTACTTCACCCTAATGGGATTGATAGCCGGTGCCAACACAGACCCCCCAGCACTGGCCTTCGCCAATCAGACCGCAGGCAACGATGCACCAGCCGTTGGCTATAGCACCGTATACCCACTTAGTATGTTCCTACGTATTCTAACTGCGCAGCTCATCATATTGCTGCTTTGTGTCGCATGATAGTTTGCATTGCCGAGAAACCGTCAGTAGCTAAAGACATAGCCAAAGTACTTGGTGCCACAACCTCCAAAGACGGATACATGGAGGGAAATGGCTACCAGGTAACTTGGACATTTGGTCATCTGTGCGAATTGAAAGAGCCCCACGAATACAACCAGCAATGGAAGTACTGGTCACTGGGCTCTCTGCCCATGATTCCACCTCGTTTTGGCATTCGCCTGAAACAAGACAAGGGGGTGGAGCATCAGTTCCGTGTCATCACCTCGCTCATGCAAAATGCCGATGCCATCATCAATTGCGGTGATGCCGGCCAAGAGGGTGAACTGATACAGCGTTGGGTAATGCAATTGGCAGGAGCCAAATGCCCGGTGCAACGTCTGTGGATTTCTTCCTTGACCGAGGAAGCCATACGCGAGGGATTCCAGAATCTGAAAGACCAATCCCACTACCAAAGTCTCTATGAGGCCGGGCTCATGCGCGCCATCGGCGACTGGACCCTGGGAATGAACGCAACTCGCTTGTACACACTCAAATACCGCACCAATGATGGTAGCCAACGCACCAATCAGGTACTCAGCATAGGACGTGTCCAGACCCCCACCCTAGCGCTCATCGTACGTCGACAACAGGAAATAGAAAACTTTGTACCCACAACCTATTGGGTACTCACCACCACATACCGCGACACCGTCTTCAGCGTCATCATGGATGATGAAGAGAAGGCTGAAGAAAACGCTCCAAAGGCCGACAACTCAAAAACAAAGGAAAAGACTCCCAAGGGATTCAAAACCAGAGAAGAAGGCCAGGCCATCCTGGACAAGATAAAAGACCTTCCCTTTATCGTCAACAAGATAGAGAAAAAGAAGGGCAAGGAGGCTCCTCCTCGCTTGTTCGACCTGACCAGCCTGCAGGTGGAATGCAATAAAAAGTTCGGATTCTCTGCCGACCAAACCCTGCAACTTGTACAAAGTCTCTACGAGAAAAAGGTTTCTACCTATCCTCGTGTAGACACCACCTATCTGCCCGACGACATATATCCCAAGTGCGGACAAATCATGAATGGTCTCAAAGATTATTTCCACCTCATGGATAGAATCAAGGGACAAAAACTCAGAAAAGACAAGAAATTCTTCGACAACTCCAAGGTTACCGACCACCATGCCATCATCCCCACTGGCCAACCGGCCATTGCCTTGACCGAGATGGAGAAAAAGGTGTTCGACCTCATTGCACGTCGTTTTATCGGTATCTTCTATCCCGATTGCTTGTTCGAAACCACCACCATCACTGGTCAGGTGGGAGACATAGCCTTCCGTGCTACCGGCAAGCATATCACCGACCCTGCATGGAAGATTTTGTGGACAAACAACTCCTCTGCCGAAGCTAACGAAAACTCCAACGAGGAAAAACTGCTCCCCGAGTTTGTCAAGGGAGAAACAGGTCCTCACACCCCCGACCTGGCAGAAAAGCAAACCACTCCTCCCAAACCATACACCGAGGCCACTCTACTGAGAGCCATGGAAACTGCTGGTAAGATGGTTGAGGATGAAGAACTGCGCGATGCTTTGAAGGAAAACGGCATTGGGCGTCCCTCTACTCGTGCTGCTATCATAGAAACTCTCTTCCGCCGACACTATATCCGCAAGGAACGCACCTCACTATGGGCCACTCCCACTGGTGTGGAATTAATCGGTATTATCCACGAAGAACTGCTCAAAAGTGCAGAACTCACTGGTATATGGGAGCGCAAGCTCCGACAGATTGAGCAAAAACAATACGATGCACATCAGTTCCTGGCAGAGCTCAAGCAGATGGTCACAGATATCGTCATGGAAGTAATGCGCGATAATAGCAATCGTCACGTGAGTATCACGGAAGAGATTACCAAGAAGAGCAAAAAGAAGTAACATTCTCTGCCCTCCACAGATAATAAACGGGTATAGTTATACGTTATAACTAAACTACGAGTCGCAATATACACACTCCTGTCGCCAACGTATATACATACCTATTATATATTGTATGCTTCGCCCAAAAACTATCATATCTGCCCTAGCATTGATTGTTTCACTACTAACCATCCTTGGTTGTGGTGCCGATAATTATGCCCGCAAAGCAGAGGAGTTTTATGCCATTGGCGAGTACTTTGATGCAGCCGAAGAATACAAAAAAGCATACTCTCACACTCCCGTTAAAGAAAAAGACAAGCGTGGCGAACGCGCCTGGAAAATGGCAGAAAGCTACCGCCACATCGGATACAGTGCCAAGGCTGCTGGCGGATATCAGAATGCCGTGCGATACAAGGCTGGTGGTCCTGAAGCCATACTGCGCCTGGCTCAGATGCAGCACTGGATGGGCAAATACAATGATGCCATCAAGAACTACAAGCTCTATCTTGATAGCGTTCCCAATTCTCAGGAGGCTCTTAATGGATTGAAAGGTTGTCAACAAGCTCCCATTTGGAAGAAGCAAGGCTCTCTCTATACCATCAAAAAACATCCAATACTTTCCAGCCGTCGTGCCGACTATTCTCCTGCCCTTTACGGTGAGGATTATGACCAACTATACTTCACCACCACACGTCCACAAGCTTCGGGCGATGACCTGAGCGGTGTCACTGGTGTAAAGATGGCAGACATCTTCTTCTCTCAAAAAGACGACAAAGGCAAATGGGGCAAGCCCGAGGCCGTAGCTGGCGAGCTGAACAGCGCATACGAAGATGGAGCATGCAGTTTCTCGCCCGATGGTAAAACTATGTACTTCACTCGTTGCACCCACGACCCATCATATCCCCGATATGCTAAAATTATGTCCAGCAGCCGAGCAGATGCCGCATGGAGCAAGGCACAGGAAATAGAAATCGTCAGCGACACCCTCTCATCCTTTGCTTATCCTGCTGTTTCACCGGATGGACAGTGGCTTTACTTCTCCAGCGACATGCCTGGAGGTTTTGGAGGTATGGACCTATGGAAAATACCTCTAGGCAATAACGATTATGTCATCCCCGAAAACCTTGGTCCTGAAATCAACACCTTTGCCGACGAAGTATTCCCTTCCTTCCGCCCCAATGGTCAATTGTATTTCTCCTCCAATGGTCATCCTGGTATGGGTGGTCTGGACCTGTTCATGGCAGAGTTAGACACTCTTGGCAAACAATGGCAAGTAAGTCACCTGGGCTCTCCAATGAACTCTGCTGGTGACGACTTCGGTATGACTTTCGAAGGAGTGCACAATCGTGGTTTCTTCTCCACCAACAGAGGTAACGGACGCGGATGGGACCAAATCATGTCATTCGAATGCCCGGAAATAGTACAAAGCATCCGTGGTTGGGTGTATGAGAAGGATGGCTACGAATTGCCTGATGCTCTCGTATATATGATAGGCAACGACGGCACCAACCTGCGCCTCTCTGTCCGTGCCGACGGTTCATTCGAGCAGGAAGTACACCCTCATGTCTCCTATGTGCTTCTAGGCACCTGCAAGGGATATCTCAATCACAAACAAGAGATTAGCATCGATACCAGCAGTATCTCCCGCCAGCACGTTTTGCAATTTCCCCTAGTGAGTATGACCACCCCCGTACTCATTCGTAATGTATTTTATGAATTCGATAGCGCAGAACTCACTGAGACCAGCACTACCTCGCTTGATAGCCTGGCTCTCTTGCTGAAGGAAAACCCCAGCATCACCATCGAGCTCTCTTCACATTGCGACTATAAAGGAGCCGATAGCTACAATCAACGTCTATCTCAGCGCCGTGCCGAGAGCGTTGTCAATCATCTCATTGAGCAAGGAGTCTCCCCCTCTCGTCTCATCCCCGTTGGCTATGGCGAGAGTCGTCCAAAAGTCATCACCCGTCGCCTTGCCGAGCAAAATCCTTTCCTTCAAGTAGGCGACACCCTCACCGAGAAGTTCATTTTATCTCTCCCCAATGAGGCACAGCAAGACACCTGCAATGCTCTCAATCGCCGCACCGAATTCCGTGTAGTAAGAACCACGATGTAGGTGTACAATACGAACTGATGATACAGAAACGGCAAATATTACAGTATCCTGTATCTTCATCTTTATAAAGTTCCACCAAACACCAGTATCCAACATATTCTTCATAAGAAAAAAGATTACTCGGATACGGCTCAAATCTCCTTTTAAATCTCTGATGCAAAGATATTTAAGCCAACCATATAAAATTTAGGGCTAATTATGAACTATCTCTACGCAGCTTCGCGCGTAGAACCCACAGAGAAGTATCCAATGCTTTCGTAAACACTGCGCCAGCCGTCGTAGCGAAGCTTGCGACAAATTCTGTGGGTTCAAACACACTCGCAAAACTGACCTCTTGAGAAGAAGATAATCTGAGAAATCCGTGGATTTCTGTGCGAAATATAATCTTCTAATATATATTCGATTAGAGATTAGCGACGAGCGATTAGCGAAACAGAACCACACGAGTCATTGATATCATCAACAGATGAAACGAGATATCACTGTT
>JAFOCV010000124.1 GCA_017381015.1 Bacteroidaceae bacterium | reverse complement strand
CAAGAACAAACTCATTCATACAATAACTGCAATGGTGAAAAACAACAAAGAGTTTGAACTAAATTATGTAAATATCAACAAAACTATAGTATAATCAAAAATAATTGGAAAATAGTTTGGTTTTTAACATAGAAAGCTAAACCCTAAACTCTAAACCCTAAACAGTTATCGTCAACTTTGTCCCCCTGAGACAGGTGGGACGAGGAGCGAAGCGACGGAGGGGGTGGATAGTTTTAACCATGCCGCAGGCATATTAACCTGTCGCCCAGCGACAATTAACCGTGGCCCAGCCACATTAACCAGCGACAAAGTCGCGATTAACCGCACCGCAGGTGCATCTTCGTCATCGTTTTCGTATATTTTCCGTTTTTTGTCTTTCTGTTTCTCGCATTACCCTCCTTTTTGAGTATATAATGTGCTAATTATTGCAAATAAGTGAATATATTTTGTTGGTTTTTATGGACTTATCCGTATTTTATTTATCTTTGCGTGGATATATCCCTATTTTACATAGTAAAATCAAGAAAAACAATAAAACAACATAGCTATGAAAAAACTTTTATTTTTATTTGCCGTGCTACTGACGAGCGTCGGGGCATGGGCGCAGCCCGCAGTCTCTGATGCCCCGGAAAATGGTCAGTGGGCAGCAAACACGACTTGGTACCAACTCAAGCTCAGAAATAACCGCGTCGTTAGAGCCGATGTGCTCACCGCCGAAGGTTATCTGGCCTTGACGAATACTAAAGTCACCAATGGAGATGCAGGTCTCTGGTGTATTGTGGGTAATGCAAACGATGGTTATAGGTTCTACAACCGAGCAAAAGGTGCTAACGTCTTCCTTGGTATGAAGGGAGATGAGGACAATGGCCTTGCCGTGTTTGTGGATGCCAACACAACGGGCTACACAACCGCTTTTGACTTTGTAGAATCAAGTACTGCGAATCATTGGTGCGTGAAGGATCATGGTTCAAATAACAAATATTGGAATTATCGTAACCCCCGCTTGGCCTATTGGAACACTAGTATTGCCGTAGGTAACGATGGTTCTGATTTCCTTTTCACTCCAGTAGACCTCTCTACAATCGAAGGTTTGGCTAACGAAGCGGAGGTTACTGCTGCTCAGGCATTGATTAAGGACGCTCCTGGATATCCCAAGACAACAACGAATCAGTATCGTGTGTTAGATGTTATTGCAAACAGCCCCACCAAGGGTGCTATCAAAGCAGAGCTGGAGGCAGCCGTTACGGCTTACAAGACATGCAGCGACATCATCCTTCTCGAGGATGGCGAGGCGTATACTTTCACTAGCGTGATGAGTAGTGCTGCGGATGCCACAAGATATTACATGAAATATGAGAACGGAAAGAAGGTTTCGGTATCTAAAACACCAGGTGATGCGTCAATCTTTGTATGTAAGGAGTTGAGTACAACCAATGACAATGAGAAGAAATATGCCTTTATCACCACAGATGGCAGTATCTTGACATGGGTTGGTAATGATGAAGGCGGTGCCTACAAGGAAGGCAACAATATTTATGGCTATTCAAGCCACTATGCGGCTGAGTACAACAATGAGGCAGACTGGAATGAAATCACCGTCAAGAAGAACGGAACGGATGCAGTAGACCTTGGTTATCTTCGTTTGGTGGCTCGTAGAAAATCAGGTGCATTCTCTTCAATTATTGCAAATGCGAACAATCGTTTCGACCAAGCAGGCGATGGCTATTGGTTCGACGGTACCAACTCTTCTGCATGGATTCTCACCAAGGTAGAGCACACCAATACCGCGGAGCAGACAGCGGCATTGGCCGAGATTGATGCCACTGTAGAAGCCATTGCTCATGTAGATGCCAATGCAAGCAAGTTGCGCATCGCCATCGGATATGCTTCATACATGGTAGATGGAACCAAGACAATAGACACAGGTGATGTTAAGACTGCCATTAATAATGCAACATCAGCTGATGAAGTAAATACGATTAAGAACTCATTTGCATATGAGATACCAGAGGCGCAAACAAAGTATGTGTTATATGATGTTGCACATAAGGTGTTTTTGGATATCAACAATCTTGCTACTGCTCCAGAACAGGATGAATGTACAGAATTGGCTAAGTTGAATTCAGAGAAACAGTCCCTTTATATTACAGCATCTGCAAATCAATGGAAAATACACACAACTGCAGAAGGCGGTAATTATCTTGGTCAGTATACTGACGATAATCAATGGAATTCCAGAGTGCATGCCGACCTGAGTGATTTTGAATGGGAAGAATGTCCTATGGATGTTGATGGTGAAATACTTTATTCACTAAAGAATAATAGTGGAAAGCAGGACGGTTACCTTGGCGCAGGAGGACATACAAATGACAAGGCTTTGTTTGTAAACCAATCAGAGGGTAGCAATCAGTTAAAATTCAGATTACACAAATCAGATTTAGTGTATAAACTTGTTGTTAATGGACACCCTACAACTTATACTATAATTTATAACGAGAAGAAATATAACAATGGAGATTTTATTTTAGCTGATGACATTATTGCAGAGGCAGATATAACAATATCCGAACTTCCTGGTTATAATAAGGCCTTAACAATTGACGAGGCAACAAAGACTGTTACCGTTACATTTAGCATTGCAGTCAATTTCAGTGAAGGAGATAAGATATTTATCAGAAACAGAGATCATGCAAATGATTATATTTTTGCAGATTTCTCAGGTGGAAAGTTGGATAATTCTGTAGAACCAACAAAAAAGAATATTTCTTACCAAACAAAGAATAATTCTAATATAGACTATAGATTCTGTTGGGAATTGAAGGCAACTACCCATGGCAACGAACAATGCTTCTACCTGTACAACCCCTACTACGATTGGTATATTGGTTCTATCAGAAAAACAAATGATGATACTTACATGAGTAAAACAGAGGAACAGGCCGGCAAATATAAGATAGAGATAGAAGACAATCACTTTGTATTCCATTGTTTAACGTCAAGCATTAATGCTGGAGGTCAAGATGGCAATTTCTTCCATTGGTATAGTTGGGCTGGTTCTAAGCAAATTGTAGGATGGCAGCGTAGCTCAACAGCTTCTCAATGGATAATAGAAGCTGTGACAGAGGATGTGGAACTTCTGTGGCAGAATACCCTAACTTCACAGTTCAATACTCTAACGCAGTATCAAGCAGGAACTGGTGTAGGTCAATACTCTGGCATACCCGAGGAACTTGTAGAAGATTTCAACGTATTGGCTCTTCCTGAAGAGGCTAGCGCAATTGAAAAGGCGAGATATTGCGTACATGCATTGTATGTATATGGAAGTGCTGTAGATGCCCTCACTTTAAATATGCCTGAAGCAGGTTTCTACCGATTTAAGGCATATAATACCAGCAAATATTTACAGAATTATAGCAAAAATAACAACTTCCAGTTAAATACCAATAAAGATGTTAAAAGCATAATGTTCCTTGGTGCAGACGGGACAATATTAAGTTATGGATCTGGCCAGTACGCTAACGATCATACAAATCCTGTGGAGATAGGTACAGATGCTTTGTCGTGGTCAATTGTAGAGAATGCATCTGTCGTTGGTCACTATGCACTTGATATGGCTAATTATGGGTATCTGGATATTCATGATTCTTGGGTTGCATCTTCTGGTAATAACAATGAAGGCACGGCTTGGGAAATAGAACCTGTAGAAGCTCTCCCCTTCACCTTCAACTCTGCAGGTCTCGGCTTTGCAACCTTCAATGCTCCTGTTGCAGTAGAGTTGCCAGAGGGTGTTTTGGCTTATGTAACCCAAATAAAATTGGACAACAATACCCTGCAGATGTTTAGGTTGAAAGACAAGGTCGTTCCTGCTAATACTCCTGTGATGTTGTACTGTGAAGCAGCAAAGACAGAAGGTGCAACAAAAGAGCTAAAAATAGTATCTACTTATACTGGCAATGAATTTGACGAGTTTAAATACAATGAAAGTTTCTATGGCACTATAGATGCAGAACCATATCCTACTGGTTGTACCATATATTCTTTGAGGAAGAGTGCAGGTAAAAATACGGTCGGTTTCTACCAAAAGGCGAGCGGAAACCTTGGCGGTTTCAAGGCTTGGATAAAGCTTGATGAAGAACCTGATGCACAGGGCGCCCGTACTTTCACCATCATCTTTGATGGCGATGATGCTACTGGCCTGAAGGAGGCTCTTGGTCTGGAGAACGAGAATGTAGAGATCTACGACCTGAGCGGTCGCCGCCTGGACAAACCCACAAAGGGTATCAACATTGTTGGTGGCAAGTTGGTGATTAAGTAGTGATGTTTAGAGTTTAGTGTGTGGCGTTTAGGGTTATGATAATCTGTACTCTCACGCTAAACTCTAACCAACCCCCCAATATACATTATATATAATATATAGATAGTAAGGAATTATGAAAAAGATATATGTAACTCCCCTAAACAAGGTTAGGGAATTGTCCACAGAAGAAGGTCTCCTTCTTGTTACCAGTGGTATGGAAGGTAAGGACTTTGAGTCTCAGATGGGTAATTCTGAGGGTGCAGCAAATGATGTTGACTTAGGTCGTGAACACAAAGGCAACAACCGCAACCCCAGCATCTGGGACCAGGGATGGTGATGCCCGACGGAGTCGGGGGAGCTGAGATGAGGACGAAAGGTTAAAAGCTGCAGAGCAGCGGTTAATAGCGACAGGGTCGCAGGTTAATGTTGCGGAGCAACGGTTAAAGGATACCCAGTCGCAAGGCGACGATTCACCAGCAACTCCGTTGCGATTAACCAGCAGCAGTGCT
>JAFOCV010000123.1 GCA_017381015.1 Bacteroidaceae bacterium | reverse complement strand
TGGTAATTGAATTAGCAAATAAATAACCAAAATAACTTGAAGTTTGGACTTGAAAGATCAAATCAAATTGATTGTCGACAAGATTCAACCACAATTTCAAACATTGGGAGAATTTGGATTAAAAGGTATTGGTATGCCTGACTTGGTGGTTGTAGCTTCATTGATGTATATGAGAGTTATGTGAAAGTAAAGAATCTATATCTGAATAAAGTTGAACATCTTCCTGAAAATGGTTCAGAATGCCAGTTTACAGCCGAGGATGTTGACGAAAGCGAGTTGGAGGCAACTTGCTCTATAGGCAAGGTACAAGGCTTCCTGCCACAATCTTTAATGCAAAGAGTTTTCGAGTTTACTATGCACATGAACGCATTCTTTATGGCAGCACTAAGAGACTAAACAAAAAATATTGCTTATGACAATCTATTATAACCCTGCGTATTCAGCTACGCCTTATCGAAAGAGAGAGAAAGGTGTTGATGTTGGCAATATCTATTGCGGCAACACACAGTTATTGCAACGATTGCTCTTTTATGCCGGTGTCCCGTATATACCGACTAGAAACGAGGAGCGTATTGCCTGCTATCACGCCAGTATGCAGGATAAGGTAGATGAGTCATCTCCATTCTACAAATCGTTCCAAACAGACTCAGCAGGTATGAGCCGTACTATCCTTGCATGGAGAGATGCATTGGTTGAGGTCGGTTGGAATGCTAAGACCTATACAGGCGATAATATTAAGTTGGCTCTGATTCGTGATATCGAGCCTGATGTTATGCCTAAAGGAGAGGCTGATTATTGGTATACGCTTATCAAAGTTGCCTCTGCAGGCAGAATCCTCCCCGAGAATATTAAGATAGAGGTAACATGCGCTAAGAATGAGATTAAGCCGCATATTGCCCATATCCTTGACATGCAGCAGGGATTTGGAGTATCTGTTGTATATCGTACAGAGAAGCAACCTTGTGCAACAGGTAATCTCGGAAAAATCCAGGAAGCAATCATTGGCAAGTCAAACGACAAGATTGTTCTTGATGAAAAAGACTGTACATTCCGCTATATATCCTTCGCCAACGAAGATGATGCACTTCGATATGTTGCAACAGAGCCTATCGATGAGTCTGCCGTATATTTCTGTTCAAAACCAAAGCGTTTTGACAATACTTTGCGTCTGCTAGGAAAACCTACTATAGGTTCATCTATGGCAGCTGGATCTCCACAGGTAGTTCAATTGTTTATGCTCGGTAACGGTTTATTTGAATACCCACTAAATATTCATCGCATAATCGAATGGCTGAATTTGCCAATCAACCCGATTGATAGAGGTTTGAGAAGAGCCTTATGTAACGCCTTGACAGAATCGGGAGGTATCAACAATTCGGAGTGGAACAAAGCAAAAAGTGATTATATTACATCTTCAGAGGATGAGAAGGAACAGAAGAAGCTGGCGAAGCAGACCGATATTTTCCTTCCCATTCCAGACAGTGACATTGTCGATGCAGCGAGCGTAAAAGACTTCAATGACAACCTCCGCAAATGGGCAACTAAGTTGCTTGCTATGGAGGAATTTCCTTACGATGACATCGTCAGAGAACAGATCGCTTCTATTGAAAGCTATTGCACAACGCTTATCAAGATGCTTGACAAAGCTCCTGCAGAATTCAGTTTTCTCGACTTGCAGTTGTGGTGTAAGAATATCGCCCAGCCAAGTACATATGGACAATATGACCCAGAGGTGAGCAGCCATACGACAATCTCCTCAATGGGGGATCTTCACGATATAGCAGATAGCATTATTTGGTTCCCTGCTGAAGATAGTGGTGTTGTGGCATATCCTTTCGAGATTTTTAACGATGCTGAGCTGGCAGAAATAGAGAGCAGTGGTGCCATACCATATAAGAGAGAGCATCACACGCTGATGAATCAGGTGGCAATGCAACGCATTTTGTTTAACGCAAAGGCTCTTACAATCATTGAAGCAGAGAAGTGCAATGGCGAAAAGGTTGCTCGTCATCCGCTTGTATTGCAGCTCAATGAGTGTATCCAGGGTGGTCTGAGAAGCATTGTCCAACATAAAACACTAATAGAAGAGTATACGACTATTGATAGCCAGGTTATTAACCAAAGCAAGAATCCTATATTGGAGGAACTCGGTAAGCAAGTAAATCTTAAGGAGCGACACGAGCGTTACGAGGATGTGGCGAAGCAGGCAGAAAGTTATTCAAGCCTTAGCCAACTTATACAGCATCCGTTCACCTATGTTTGTGAAAGATGTGCAAAACTCGATGACCACGCAATGCCATCTGCTCAAGACCTTGAAAAAACTCTCGGTAATGTGGCTCACCTGATTATCGAGAAAGTGTTTGACGGTAGACCAATCAATGAAGCTTGCGACTACTACAAAACGGAATACGAGACAATCTTCGAGGAGTCAGTAAACGAGAAGGGGTTATTGCTCCGACTTCCTGAGTATGCAATTGATCTGCGACGCCTGAAGAACAAAATGCAAGATGCATTAGATAAATTGGCTGAAGCTATCCAAAAAAATGATCTCACTGTAGATGCTTGTGAATATGATTTCAAACAGGCTAAGTGGATGGAGGCTGGTGACAATGTTACACTTGGTTCTCGTGCAGATATGTTGCTTAGTGACAAGCGCGGAGGTAAGGTTATATTTGACTTTAAGTATAGTCGTAGCAAGAGTCGCAAGACTGGGTGATCATTGATCTGATTCGCAAATTTTATCCTCGCAGAGATAAAACCTATTTTTCTCTTGCCTGTGCGGCTGCCAACACGGCAACAGCGTTGCTGACCAATGTGCTGGTGTTTCGGCTGACAGGGGTCGCCTTTCTTTTGTGGATGCTCATCGCTTGTGTGATTGGCCTACTGGGTGGCTTCCTGGGTGGATTATTATTTGCAAGGATTGAGAAAATTCCGGAATTTAGGAGGGTGACAGAATGAAAAAAATTTGGTGGATTATCGGCATTGCTTTGCTGCTGGCAGTGACCTGCGTGGTTGCGGCGTTGCACCTGGGAAACCAGGAGGAAATTGCTGGTATGCAGATCCTGTGGGAAGAGCAGAAAATTTCTGTTTCCCTGGCGGAACTGGAGCAGGGAACCTTTTCCGGGTCGCTGATCGACGGAAAAGGGGATGTGACCCAGCACGAATATACCGGGATATTGCTTCGGGAACTGCTGCAGAGCAAAGGGGTGGATCTGGAAAAGCTTACCGCGGTCACAGTTACCTCTGCAGACAATTACAGCGTGGATTTTACCGCGGAGGAGATCC
>JAFOCV010000122.1 GCA_017381015.1 Bacteroidaceae bacterium | reverse complement strand
TCTTATTCTTGTTGTAATGTTAATTATTATCAAAAACCGTCCTCCACGCGAAGCCATCACAATTATCTTGGGTGCTGTATTGTGTGTAGTCTTTGCCGACCAAATAAGTTCTACGTTGATTAAACCTATGGTGGCTCGCTTTCGGCCTACTCACGACCCCAATCTAATGTTTCAAATAAGATGTATCTCTGGTCGTGGTGGCTACTATGGTTTTGTCAGTTCTCATGCTGCCAATACTATGGCTATTGCAGTTTTTTTCTCATTTATATTTCGACACTACTTGTTATCTACGCTATTAATCTTATGGGCATTGGCTGTTGGATATAGTCGTATATATTTGGGTGTGCATTTTCCTTTGGATGTATTGGCTGGTAGTTGTATCGGTGTGCTTGTGGGCGTGTCGTTATATTTACTATTAAACAATATTATCAGTAAATATAATCCCAACAAGGTTAAATATTATAGCAATACCTATACATCAACAGGTTATAAAACCAATGACATACATGTTATAATCGTAACCTTGGGGTTATCAATAATGTATGTCTTGTTTTGATATACTGTCTTTTTTATTGGTGTTAAGCTTTTTTGGTAGAACTAGCCTTTAGTTTCCCTTTCTGTATTTAAGAGGTGTATATCCCGTGGAAGAATGAAACATTCGGGTAAAGTGATTGGGGTACTTAAAACCTAATTCCTCAGCTATTTCGTTAATGGTCATATTAGTTTGTCTGAGCAATACCTGAGCGTGAGCAATCATCTTATTTTTGATATACTCTTGGGCTGTAACATGCATGTCTTTTTTTATCTGTTCTGCAAAGTTATTGGGAGACATATTCAACTGTGATGCACACCATTTCACTGAGGGAAGTCCCATTTGTGCAGGTTGTCCGCTTCCAAGATATTTGTCCAAGAGAGAATCCAATCGGTTTGATAATGTTTCTGAACGTTTAACAAGGTCTATATGTTGTTGTTCGAAATATCTCTTAACGTAACTTAATAGTGTACCGATGCCTAATCTTATCATCTGTCCAGATAGATGGTCTTTGGGAGTATGTAGTTCAGCATGAAGATTAGTATAACAATTGCGTATTACTTTATACTCTATTTCATTTAGTGCAATTGCATCATTGTAATTCATATTAAAGTATGAGAACATATAGAAATCTCTACCCAATCCTGTCTTCTCTAGAAGCTCTGCTTTAAAGGCAAGAATCAATCCTTTGGGCTTGATATCATAATCTAGTATTACACCTAGGGTTTGTCCTGGACGGATAGTTATCAAAGAGCGTTCAGAATATTCAACAACTTGATTGTCTCTTATTACCTCTCCACATTTATTATCCATCAGTAATAAGGCATACATATTGTACATTCTAGTATGAAAGAATGTAACATTAGCATATGTCAAATCTGCTACCGTAACTTGATTATATAGAGTTTCCGCACCAAGGAAAGTGTTGATGTCCTGTATGGTATTTAATGAGTTCATCTATGTATAATGTTATTTCTATAATGTTGTCAGTTATATTTAATAATATGTGAGTTTGCACATAACCTCCAATCATTTCTTTGCAAATTTACATTATTTTTCAGATATGCAAGTCATTTATTTAATTTAAGTTTTAATGTATGTTATTATTGGTGTCGATTTATTATTTTAAAGGTCGCCAATAATAGTTTAGAAATCTTCATACAGAGCATACTAAATAAGGGCAAGTACCTATTATCAGATACTTGCCCTGTATTTAGTTAGTATAAAAATTCAGGATTATTCCTCAACAGCAGCCTGTGCAGCAGCTAGGCGTGCGATGGGCACACGGAATGGAGAGCAGCTTACATAGTTCAAACCTACCTTGTGGCAGAACTTAACTGAGCTGGGCTCACCACCATGCTCACCACAAATACCACACTTCAACTCAGGACGTACTGAGCGACCGCGCTCTACAGCCATCTCTACCAACTGACCTACACCATTCTGGTCGAGTACCTGGAAGGGGTCTACCTTCAAGATCTTCTTCTCTAGGTATACGGGCAAGAAGCTAGCGATATCGTCACGAGAGTAACCGAAGGTCATCTGTGTCAAGTCGTTTGTACCGAATGAGAAGTACTCAGCGCGAGATGCGATACGGTTAGCGGTCAAAGCAGCACGAGGAATCTCAATCATTGTACCAACCTTGAACTCTACCTCTACACCCTCTTCTGCAAATAGAGCAGCAGCGGTTTCGCGAATAACCTTCTCCTGTGCCTCGAACTCGTAAAGGATACCTGTTAGAGGAACCATGATTTCGGGGTGTGGATCGCCACCTTCCTTCTTCAACTGAACTGCTGCACCAAGGATAGCACGTGTCTGCATCTCAGTGATTTCGGGATATGTATTACCTAGACGGCAACCACGGTGACCCAACATGGGGTTAGCCTCGCAAAGACTCTCTACGCGCTGCTGGATGTACTGTACGGTAACACCCATAGCCTTTGCCATTTCTTCCTGACCCTTCAAATCGTGGGGAACGAACTCGTGCAATGGGGGATCAAGCAAACGTACGTTTACGGGACAGCCATCCATTGCCTTGAAGATGCCGTAGAAGTCAGCCTTCTGATAGGGCAACAACTTAGCAAGAGCTACCTTGCGGCCTTCTGCATCCTGAGAAAGAATCATCTCACGCATAGCAACGATCTTCTCTGCCTCAAAGAACATGTGCTCTGTACGGCAAAGACCGATACCTACAGCACCGAAGTCGCGAGCAACCTGTGCATCGTGAGGAGTATCAGCATTGGTACGAACTACCAACTTGGTGTACTTTTCGCAAAGTGCCATCAAATCAGCGAAGTCACCGCTCAACTCAGCAGCCTTTGTTTCAACCTGACCGTTATAAATCTCACCAGTAGTACCGTTCAATGAGATGTAGTCACCTTCCTTCAATACGATACCATCAACCTCTACAGTACGAGCCTTGTAGTCAATGTTCAAAGCACCTGCACCAGATACGCAGCACTTACCCATACCACG
>JAFOCV010000121.1 GCA_017381015.1 Bacteroidaceae bacterium | reverse complement strand
GTGTCAGCCGTAGTCTCCTGAAGGTATGTGTGTACCTCGACACCGCATCCCTCTTGCGGATATTCTCATCCACGTTCTTGCAAGCACCTTGAGCGAAGATGTAAGCCATCGCACACTTGCATTGAAGGTCGGTGTAAGGAACATGGCACTTGTGCATATAGTTCTTAATCGTCAATTCAAGCTTCGCCAGATCTGCGGATAGTAACTCTTCATAGCAATCGTTCACATCTGCGATGAATTCTCGCTCCTTCAGGATTGAAGAGAGGATGCGGTTATATGCCCTTTGCTTCTGGACGTCTGCAGATGCGTATTCATGCTACTAAAAATCTGCATGCCAAATTCTATCTCTGTTTGCCAGAGACCCATAGCGAACATAGCGATGGATGGGTTATAATGGGTTCATCAAATATATCAGATTCTGGCTTAGGTATCAAACAGCCTCCGCAGTACGAACTTAATGTGGCAATGAAGGACTATGATGAGGTGAAGTATTGCTCGGATGAGTTCTGGACCTTGTGGAACGAGGCTGTTCCTCTTACGGCCGAAGATATAGACAAGTGCAGAAAGAATACATATCTGGGTTATCAGCCAACGCCTTATGAACTTTACATAAAGGTGTTGATTGATACCTTCGGGGAGCAGGTGGAGGACGATTTCTCTCTCCAGTTGCCCGCAGGTGTCAAGGAACTGAAGTACCAAAAGGATGCAGTCATTCAGGGCTATCAGATGCTGATGCAGCACAATGGCCTCTTCCTGGCCGATGTAGTGGGTTTGGGAAAGACAATGATTGCCACCATGATCGCCAAACGGTTTGTTGAGGCAAACGGAAAGAATACTAACATACTTGTTGTCTACCCTCCTGCTCTTGAAGATAACTGGAAGAATACGTTTGCTCTATTCGAGATAGACAAGAAGGCCCAGTTTGTTACCAATGGCAGCCTTTCCAAAATTCTTGATGGTAAAGACAACTACAAGGAAAAAGAAGAGTTCGACTTGATAATCGTAGATGAGGCTCATGGCTTTCGTAGCGATAGTTCGGGCAAGTATGACGAACTGCAAAGGATATGCAAGTCGCCATGCTCCAATATTGGCTGGCTCAGGAGTACGCAGAAGAAGGTCATGCTTCTTTCTGCCACACCGTTAAACAACCGTCCGGATGATTTGCAGAACCAATTGTTGCTGTTCCAGAATAGCCAGAGCTGTACTATAGACGGTGTTCCCAACCTCAAGGCATTCTTCTCCGAGCACATTTTGGAGTATAAGCGCTTGATGCGCGAGCGTGACCAGCGTGATGTTACCTCCGAAGTGGACAGAATATATGAGCAGATACGCAATAAGGTCATAGACAAGGTTACTGTCCGTCGTACACGCAACAATATCCTAAACGACCCTGACTATAGTGCAGACATAAAATCGCAGAACATAGTATTCCCCAACATCCTGCCTCCTAATGAATTGGAATATCGCATGGATTCCGATACGAGCAAACGTTTCTATGAAGCATTGAAACAGCTCACCGATGGCAAGTCGGAGGAGAACCCCAGGGGCAAGGGACTCACGTATGCCCGCTATCGTGCCGTTGAGTTCTTGAAACCAGAGTATCGCAACAGATACAGAAATGCTGTACACATTGGCCAGACCTTGGCCGGTATCTATCGTGTGCACATGGTGAAACGATTGGAGAGCAGTTTCTATGCCTTCAAGAAATCGCTCCACACGCTTCTTCGTATCACCAACGATATGATTAAGATGTTCGAGGAGGATAAAGTCATTATCGCACCCGACCTGAAAGTCAAGGACCTGCAGGCAAAGAACATGGAACTGGATGAGATTATCGAGTATGCAATTGCCAAAGGATATGCTGCCGAAGATATACTCTTTCCTGCCGATGCCTTTAGCCCTGAGTTTGTTGAAATGCTTCATCATGACCGTTCAATTTTGAAACGCCTCAATGCTGATTGGGAGCAGGAGCATGATGACCCTAAATTCGACAAGTTCAAAGAGAATCTTCGGCATAAGTTCTTTGACAAGGAGATAAACCCATCTGGCAAACTGGTTCTCTTCTCCGAGAGCGTGGACACGCTGGACTATCTCTACGATAGATTGACAAACGAGATAGGGCGTACTGATGTCCTGATGGTAACAGCATCCAATCGTAACAGATTGGTACAGACAATCAGGGAGAATTTCGATGCCAATTACAAGAGCAATTCAATGGAGTACAACATCATCATTACCTCCGATGTCCTGGCAGAGGGTGTGAACCTTCATCGCTCTAATGTGATAGTCAACTACGATTCTCCGTGGAATGCTACCCGACTGATGCAACGTATCGGCCGTGTAAACCGCATAGGTTCCGTTGCACCTAATATCTACAACTATATGTTCTATCCCTCGCAACAGGGAGACAAGGAGATACAGCTTTACAAGAATGCGCTTGTCAAGTTGCAAGGTTTCCACTCTGCATTCGGTGAAGATGCACAGATATATTCAAAGGAGGAGATTGTAAAGGAGTTCCAAATGTTCGACAGCAATGTGAGGGATATCATTGACAAGAAAATAACCCTTTTGCGCGAGGTGCGTGAACTTTATCAAAACAATCGCGAGTTGTATCATAAGATAAAGTCTCTTCCAATGAAAAGCCGTGTAATGCGCAATACTGGCAAGCATAGTGGCAAGTCGGTAATATTTGTATCTTCCAATGTAAAGACAGAATTTTACTTAGCCACCCCTACTGGTATTGATGTGGTTGACTTTCTTACAGCAGTAAAATATCTAAAGGCCAAGCCCGAGGAACTGCCGGCTCCATTCACGGACAATGCACAGCATTATAAACAGGTCAATAGCGCCTTGGAGAAATACACCACGGAGTTTGTTGAGGCGGCAGACACTTCATCTGTCAACCGTACCGATATCGACAAGACTTCATTAGAGGCCAACAAGTTTCTGCGCACCGTCAAGCAGATAACCACCGATAACGTACTAAAAAGACAATGCGATGTTCTGATGGGATATATCAATGAGGGCATCTATGCCCAGCTGCCTCGTGAACTGAAACTACAGTCGCGCTTGTATAAAAATGACCGTGCAAAGATGAAGCAGGACGAGTATATCCTGCAAAATAAAATCTCGGATTTGCTTGGCGAATATCAGACTATGAACAAGGAGCAACGCCACGATGCCCAAGATATTTCCGACCCTCAAATTATAATCTCTGAATCTTTCATTTAACCTTATATTGCTATGGTAGGCACATATTCACCCGATAGTTTGAGAAACCTGTTCCAGTCATCATTCAATTTGGCACAGTGGTATAGTTTTCTGCAGTATTTCTTTAATGCAAGCGAGTTAAAGGAGAGACCGGAGAGACTCAATGAAAATACATATGAGGAGGGTTTCTATCTGGGAAGCATTGATACAACAGATAGTTACCGCATAGGTTTGTTTCATTACAGGATAAAAACAGGTTCTGTTGCCAACAAGCGTGTAGGCCTACGCAATCTGGTAAGGCCATTCCTTAAATACCAGTTTGATGCAGCATTGGTGGTGTTTGATAGTGGTGACCATTGGCGCTTGTCGTTTATTTGCGATATCAAGGAAGAGGCTACATCGCCAAAACGATATACCTATGTGTTTGGATGCCCAGATTTGTTGTACAGAACACCTATCGAGCGTTTCAACATCCTGATGAAGAAGGGTATTTCATTTGAGAACCTTAAAACAGCCTTCTCCGTTGAAGCCCTTTCCGATGAGTTCTTCGATAAGTATCGTGAGCAGTATGCCGATTTTATCCAATATATTACAGGAAAGCGCATCGTCAAGGTAGGTAGTAAGTGGGAAGAGAAGGTGCTTTGCAAACCCAATGCCGCTTTAATGCTGGCATTTGACCATGACGAAAAGAAAATCCGCGACTATATCAAGAAGATGATGGGACGAATCACGTTCCTGCACTTCTTGCAACGCAAGGGATGGATGTGTGGCGACCTCAACTATATGCAGAACATGTTCAAGAAGTCTGCATACCAGAATGACTATCTTGACTCTGTACTTGAACCTTTGTTCTTCGGTATATTGAACACCAAACCTGCCGAGCGTGAGGCATTATTTACTAAATACAATTGGGATAAATCACTGCTTAAAGAATGGAAGGATATTCCATATCTAAATGGCGGCTTGTTTGAGCGTGATGCGGAAGACGAACCAGAAAGCCGTTTCCCTGCCGAATATTTCAAACGACTGTTCCAATTCTTCAGCGAATACAACTTTACCATTGACGAGAACGACCCCAACGATGCCGAAGTGGGTGTCGATCCAGAAATGTTAGGTAAAATCTTTGAGAACCTGCTTGAAGACAACAAGGACAAAGGTGCCTTCTACACTCCCAAAGAGATTGTACGCTAT